>DASPXS010000440.1:0-8256 GCA_035637175.1 Haliangiales bacterium
GGAATAACCGCTGCCCAGATCGCCGGTCTTGTGCCAAAATCCATCGACATTGTTGACCCATCCGCCCGTCACCAGGTTGGTCGTGCCGTAATAGTAGAGGGCGGTCAACGCCTCTTCCACGCCGGCTTCGGTCGTGGGGACGGACGAGTTCCAGGCCAGCGAGCGCATGGTGGATTGGTTTTGCACGGACACCATGGTCAGATAGCTGGCCAGTGTCAGGCCGACGACAAAGCCGGTCAGCAAGGTGATCAGTATGACGCTGCCGTTGGGTTGGTTATTGGTTCTGATTTTCATAGTTGTTAGCGGTTCTCACGCGCCAGTTGGATGATCGTCGCGAAGCGCTGGGTCATTCGTAGATAAGGTGACGAACTCCACGCCGATGGTGACCACCGCCACCATCACTTCGATCAAGGTGAAGGCGTTTGGCCGCGCACCGGTCGTTCGTTGTCTTGCAATTCTAAATTTCATCGGGAACCCGTTAGGGTTGGTAGGTCATTAAGCAATCGGGCTGCCGATTTTGAAACCGGCCCGTCAGGCGCACGACCTCCGTTGGACAAAGCATGGCGCAACCTGCTTGTTTCCAGAACCTTGAATCGGGCTCGGGAAGATGGACCGGGGCCGAAAACTATTATGGCCCTAGGCGCCAGGGCCGAATGGACGAGCGATTGGAATGCTGAACGAAAAATGCGGCGGCCTGCGAACGGCGACTGAGCTGTAGTTTGTCTAAGATGTTGCTCAGGTGGTTCTTAAGGGTTTTGCCATCAAGCCGGGCTCGCTGCCGATATCCTCATTGCCACCAAAGCGAGAACACGCCGTTCCTGGGGTGAAAGGGAGTCGAGCTTGTTTGTGGACAGTGTCTCCGGGTTCTTGACATGCTCCAGCACCCAGCGGGATCCAGAATGGACTGGCCGGCTGCAGAATTTATAATGGCGCCAAGCAAATTCTCTTCATCACGCAATGGGTTCGCGTTGATTTCGAGAGTGGTGGTAGGAGCTGGATTCGAACCAGCGAAGGCGTAAGCCAGCAGATTTACAGTCTGCCCCCGTTGGCCACTTGGGTATCCTACCACGCGCCCGCTGCCTCGCAGGGAGGGCGAATTAAGCCAAACCGCACCGTATCGCTCAAGTTGAAAGTTTCTATCGTGAAGAGCGGGTGGCAGGTGGTTGGTTGCAGGCCGCCCGCAGGTGAACGCGAACGTCGTCTTGCGCCAACCCGCAACCTGCAACCCGCAACCAACAATTTTCAACTTTGAACTTTGCACTTTGAACCTTACCTTTGCGGCATGTTCGATTCGTTGAGCGGCAAGCTCCAGAACGTTTTTAAAAACCTGCGCGGTCTTGGAACAATTTCCGACTCCAACATCGCCGATTCGTTGCGCGAAGTGCGCATGGCGCTGCTGGACGCCGACGTGAATTTCAAGGTCGCCCGCGATTTCATCGAGCGCGTCAAGGAAAAAGCCGTCGGCCAGCGGGTCGTTCAGAGCATTCAACCCGGCCAACAGGTCATCAAGATCATTCACGATGAACTGGTTGAATTGCTCGGTTCGTCCAACGCCGGCCTCGCGCTCAGCGGTAACCCTGCCAGCGTGATGATGGTTGGCCTGCACGGGTCGGGCAAGACGACTTCAAGCGGCAAGCTGGCGCGCCTGCTCCACAAGCAGGGCCGCGCGCCGCTGCTGGTCGCGGCGGACGTTCACCGCCCCGCGGCCATGGACCAACTCGAAACGCTCGGCCAGCAGATGGAGATCCCCATCTTTGTCCAACGGGGCGAGACGGACGTTTTGAAAATCGCCCGCGAGGCACTCGTCTTCGCCCGCGCGAACAATCGCAACACGCTCATCTTCGACACCGCCGGGCGCCTGCAAATCGACGAACCGCTGGTGCACGAACTCGTCCGACTGCGCGACCTGGTCAAACCGCAGGAAATACTCCTCGTACTCGATGCGGCCACCGGCCAGGAGGCGGTCAACGTGGCGACGCATTTTGACCAGTCGCTGAGCATCACCGGCGCGGTCCTCACCAAGCTCGACGGCGACGCCCGCGGCGGCGCCGCGCTCAGCTTGAAAGCGGTCACCGGCAAGCCCATCAAGTTCGTCGGCGTCGGTGAAAAGCTGGAGGATTTCGAGCCGTTCCATCCGGAACGCATGGCCACGCGCATCCTCGGCATGGGCGACGTGGTCAGTCTGGTGGAGAAGGCCGCCGAAACCGTGGACCTCGACGAGGCGAAGCGCCTCGAAGAGAAGATGCGCAAGGGCCAGTTCACGCTGGAGGATTTCCTCGATCAACTGCGCCAGATGAAGAGGCTCGGACCGTTGGAAAACCTCGTCGGCATGTTGCCGGGCGGCTCCGAGATGATGAAGAGCGCCGACATGAGCAAGAGCGAGAAGGAATTCAAGCGGATGGAGGGGATGATTTGCGCGATGACGCCGCAGGAACGGCGCAATCCGCAGATTTTGAACGCGCGCCGCCGCCAGCGCATCGCCAAAGGCAGCGGCGTGAGTGTCGCCGAGCTGAACACGCTGCTGAACCGCTTCGGCCAGATGCAGCAAGTGATGAAGAAGATGGGCAAGTTCCAGAAAATGATGGCGAAGATGGGCGGACCGAAGCCGGGAATGTTCCGGTGACCAGCCGCGCGCCCGTCCGCCTGCAGCCGGCTTTTCTGAGGGTCCAAACGCAGCTTTGCCGGTTGGCCAGTTCCACACTTTGCAAAGTGTGGAACAACTCTTCCTTTCAGTGAACGTTGCCCTCTCCGGTTCCCTTTTCCGCGCTGCATTGAATGCCTGCCGTATGCCGGCGCAGCGCGAGAGCAAAGGGCATGGGTCTGGGTTTTTTCTGCAACGTCAGGGCACAGTTAATTCACGGTGGGCGAAAAAGTTCTTCCGCTCATCGCCCGGACTTCCCAGGCCCTTGGCCGCAGCGTGACCGTCACCGCGCCATCATCGCTGGTGTAGAAGACGGGAATTCCCCGCCGCCCCAAACGCTCGCGAAGCTCCTTCGTCGCGCGTTCCTGCGCCGGCACTTCGCTCGCGCTGACGATGATGACCCGCGGTTGAACCGCGTCGAGCAGCGCGTCGATGAGCGGTTCGCCGCGCGCGGGAATGCCGCAGACAACCACCTCCGCGCGCAAATCGTTTTCGCGTTCGAGCAGAACCCGTTGGCCCGGCCGGCCCAAATCCGAGCACAACAAAACGCGGACGCCGTGGAATTCACCGCGGAGAACGATTGCGTTGTCGTCCGCGTCGGGAAAACGGTACTGCGCGTCCGGATGCCGTACCGTCCAATCGCCGACCCGTTCGCCGCGATTGACCTGGCGCAGGCGTTCGTGTGAGCGGCCCAGGCCATCGATGATGCGGCGATAGGCCGCAGAGCGGAAGGGCACATCGCTCGCCAGAAACCGGCCGGGATGAAATTCCCTGTCGATCAGGTCCGCGCCGCCGACGTGGCGCAGGTCGCCGTGAGTGAGCAGCAGGTGCGGCAGATGATTCACTCCTTGTCCGGCAAGAAATGGTTTCACGATGAATTGAGCCGCCGATTCGCTGCCGCAGTCGATCAACAGATCGTTCACGCGTCCGGGCGCATTGACATAAATCGTATCGCCGCCGCCCAGGGCGAGAACGGTAATGCGAACGTCACGGTGATGACTTTGCCAATGAACGAGTCCCGCAACCGCGAGCGTGCCAGCCACGCCGCCGACCCAGAGCCGCCGCCGCGGCGCAAACAACCAGCCGGTGATCGCGCCGAACATCAGCGCGTAATAAACGGCGAAGCCAGCCCACGTCGGCGCCTTGATGTAAAAATAGGCGCCCGGCAGCGCGGCGAACCACTCACTGCATTTGATCATCGCCTCCATCCAGAACCAGCCGCTGTGATTGAACAGTTCGCCGAGCCCCGGCCACCAACCACCGCAGAGCAGGCTGCCCAGGTTGGAGGTCAATGCCAGACTGCTGAGCGGGACGATGACCAGATTGGCCAACAGACTGACCGGCGTGAACAGATGAAAATAATAAGCGATCAGCGGCAGCGAACCGAGCCAGGCCGCCAGCGACGTGGCCAGGCTCGCGGTTACAAAATGAATCGGTCCATCGAGCCAGCGGCGCCAGCGCGGGCGCAGTTCCGGCGGCAACAGCGGATCGGTCTGCAACAGGCGCCTGCGAATTTTTTCGATCGGCGGCAACAGCAGCGCGATGCTGAGGACGACGAAAAAGGAGAGCTGAAAACTGGCCTGAAACAATTGTTGCGGGTCCCAGAGCAGGATGATGAAACCAGCGGCGGCCAGCGAATTGAGCAGGTCGCTGGGCCGCTTGAGCGCCCAGCCGACGATGATGACGCTCATCATGATGGTCGAGCGGATGGCTGAGGGTTGCCAACCGGTGGCCGCGGTGTAAAACCAGATCAGTGGAATGACCAGCCAGCCGCAAAGGCCGCGCGGGATTTGCACAACGCGCAGCAGCGCGACGAGGATGCCGGCGATGAGCGCGATGTGCAGCCCGCTGATGGCAAAGATGTGCATCGTGCCGGTGCGCATGAACGGCTCCGAGACTTCACCGGTCAGCGCGGTGGTCCAGCCCAACGCCATCGCCCACAGCAATCGAAGGGATTCGTCCTGTTGCGGCAGCCCGCGCTCCAGGGCCGATTGCGACCAATTGCGGAAACGGTCGGCGAGCGGCGGGCGGGCGGGGGCGGCATCGGTCGAAACGATCCGCCAGTCGTTCGTGCTTTCGGTTCGCAGTTCATAATAGACGCCCTGACGGCGCAAATACGTCCGGTAATCAAACAAACCCTCGGCCGCCGGGCCTTTTGCCGGACGAAGGACGCCGGTGACTTCCACGATTTGCCCGCCGAAAAAATTGGTTCCCAACACGCCCGGGGTGACCACCGCGACCCGGCCAAAGGCAGGCTGCCCGTTGGTTCCGCGTTGCACGGCGGACACGTCCAGTCGCGCCAGTGTGTGCCACGACTCCCGGTCGTGATGTTCATAGACACGTTGACTCGGCGTTTCGCCGAGCGCACCCCGCAGGGTGAGGTATTCGATGTTCGTCCCGGTCAACGTGCGCAAGTCCCATGGGGAGAGCACCGCGGTGCATGTAACTCGGTTGGTCCAACCGGCGAACACGATCAGCAGGCAGAGCAGGTACCTCCGCATTGCGGCCCAGGCGAACGACGCCACCGCCAGGGCGAGGGAAAAGGCGAGCAGCCACGGCGGAGGCAGCGGACCGAACTCGCCCAACAGCACGCCGCCTGCGTAAAGCAACGCCACCATCGCCAGTGGACGCTTCATGTGGGTTCACCAGAGCTTTCGCCGGCGTCCCAGCCGCCAGAGCAGGAGAATGCCGGCGGCGGCTCCGAGCGTGTCCAACAAAACGTCCCAGCCGGAAGCGCCGCGCGAAGGGACGAACCATTGATGGAATTCGTCTGTGACCGCATAGCCTCCGGCCAGAAACAGGGCGAAGGCCGCCTCGCGCCACGACCACGGTCGCGGGTCGTTTCTGGTCGGCCGGCGGCGCGCCCGCCAGAGCAACACACCCAGCACGGAGTATTCGGCCACATGGCTGCCTTTGCGAACGACCGTCTGCACCGCGCGGACGGTATCGTCCGAAATGTCGGGTATCAACCAGCGCAGAAACGGGCCGATGAAACGGGAAGTGCGTTGCGACGAGAGCACGCCGGTTGATCCCACGAAAATCACCGCCATCCAGAGGAGGACCGGCAGCCCGTATTTGAAGAATGAACCCTGCGCCGACACGGCGGGATGAAACAAGGGGGCCGCGCCGGAGTCGAGCCGAAAGTCCCATCCCGTGCCGGAATTGGAGGGTGGGGCGCGTCTTGATCACTACCACCAAAAGTGCGAGCAAATGGACCGCGGCTGTGTGCGGAGCGCCAGCCGCAGCGGCTCCGCGGGGGGGGCGTGCGTGTTGGGATCATTCCACAACGCCTGGGCATTCGGGCGCGCTGCGGCTGGTCCTTCAGACACAGCCGCGGTCCGGTGGCAGTGTCAAGCAACTCAGTCACTTAGGGCGACGGAAGAAGAAAGTAACTTTGCGTGTTAGTTGGAAGAAGCGCACTTCCCGGGATTGGACTGCATTTTGTGGTTTCAAAGTGCGCCTACAGCCGATAATCTTGTTCGCACCAAACCCGGAACCAAACTGAATATGGACGGATGCGACGACCTGCTTCAATGTGGCGTTTCCTTGGAGCGCCCCGGCAGCACAGGTATTCACGAAAGAGCCATGGCCCGCGCCGGTCGCGCGAACGGGAAAGGGGGCGCGGCAGGATGAACATCTCCGGCAACGCAGGCACGATCCTGAGTCAAAAAGGGCGCCAGGTGTATTCGATTTCACCGGTTGCGACAGTCTTCGAGGCAATCCAACTCATGGCGGACAAAAACGTCGGCGCGCTGCTGGTTACGTCGGAAGAAAAGCTCGTGGGGGTGATCTCGGAACGTGACTACACCCGCAAGGTGGCGCTCAAGGGAAAGTCTTCCCGCGAAACGAAGGTAATGGAAATCATTTCAAACCCGGTTGTGTCCGCCACGCCAAATCACAGCGTCGAGGAGTGCATGCGGCTGATGACCAGCAATCGTGTCCGTCATCTCCCGATTCTGGAAGGAGACAAATTGGTGGGCATCGTATCCATTGGCGATCTGGTGAACTGGATCATCTCCGCCCAGGACGCCACGATCGAGCAGTTGAAGAGTTACATCGCCGGACGCTGAATAACCTCAGGCGATTCTCAATGGCGCCGGATGCGTGGTTGCGCAACCCAAGTCTCGCGGGCAGTCGGCAACACGCGTTCGATTACCATTTGCGAAAAGCAATCGGGAGCCACCTGTTCAGGGCAGGCTGGTGTAGCCCATCAGGTAGCGGTCGCACTCGCGCGCGGCGCCGCGTCCCTCGTTGAAGGCCCAGACCACCAGGCTCTGGCCACGGCGACAGTCGCCCGCCGCGAAGACGTTCGGAATGCTGGTCTGATATTTGCCGTAATCCGCCCTGATGTTGGTGCGCGGATCGCGTTCAACCCCGAGCGCGTCGAGCAACGGTTGTTCCGGCCCGAGGAAGCCCATGGCCAGCAGGACCAGTTGCGTCGGTAGCACCTTTTCGGTGCCCGGCACTTCTTTGGGCACGAACTGGCCTTTCTCGTTCTTCTGCCATTCGATCTGAACGGCTTGAATCGCTTTGACGTGACCGGTCTCGTCGGCGACGAACTTTTTGGCCGTCGTGAGGTAAACGCGCGGATCGGCGCCGAATTTGGCGGCCGCTTCCTCCTGCCCGTAATCGAGGCGATAAACCTTCGGCCATTCCGGCCAGGGATTGTCCTGGGCGCGTTCCAGTGGCGGCTGGGGCAGAATTTCGATTTGCACCAGGCTCCGGCAGCCATGGCGCATCGAGGTCCCGACGCAGTCGGTGCCGGTATCGCCGCCGCCGATGATGACCACGTCTTTGCCGGCGGCGGAAATGAAGTCGCCGTTTCGGTGTCCATCGAGCACGCTCTTCGTGTTCGCCGTGAGGAAATCCATGGCGAAATGAATTCCCTTGAGCTGGCGGCCCTCGACGGGCAGATCGCGGGGTTTCGTGGCGCCGGTGCAGAGAACGACGGCGTCGAAATCGTCGAGCAATTGCCGGGCGGAAAGCGTTTTGCCCACGTCACAGCCGCAGACAAACTTGATGCCCTCCTGCTCGAGGACCTTGATCCGGCGCATCACGACTTTTTCCTTGTCGAGCTTCATGTTCGGGATGCCGTACATGAGCAGGCCGCCCGGCCGATCGGCGCGTTCGAAGACCGTCACCGAATGTCCGGCGCGATTGAGCTGGGCCGCGGCGCAGAGACCGGCCGGTCCCGAGCCGACGACGGCGGCTTTCTTGCCGGTGCGCGCCTTGGGCGGTTCGGGAGTGACCCAGCCTTCGTCCCAGCCCTTGTCGATGATGGAACACTCGATGTTCTTGATGGTGACGGGCGGGGCGTTGATGCCGAGGACACACGAGCCTTCGCACGGGGCGGGGCAGACGCGGCCGGTGAACTCGGGGAAATTGTTGGTCTTGTGCAGCCGGTCGAGCGCCTCGCGCCAAAGGCCGCGATAAACCAGGTCGTTCCACTCGGGGATCAGATTGTTGATCGGGCAACCGGAAGCCATGCCGCTGAGCAACGTGCCGTTGTGACAGAACGGTATGCCGCAATCCATGCAGCGGGCCCCCTGTTGCCGCAGTCTGGCCGCGTCCATGTGATAATGGAATTCGTCCCAATTGCTGATGCGTTCGGCAGG
>DASPXS010000441.1:0-3354 GCA_035637175.1 Haliangiales bacterium
GGCGGCGGCGATGACCGCTTGCTGGCAGACGACGTTACCGCCGAGAACCATAACGCAATTGCATCCATTCTTCGTTAACTCCTGGCCAAGGTTTACTGAAACACCCATGCGGGTGATGAGGGTATCGCGCGGTTCAAATACCAGGACGCCAACCCGGCATACGCGATGCATCTCGAGCAGCGCATGATGGGGAGAATAGCAGTGGTGCAGCCCGTTGTGGGCGATCGCAAAATCAAATTCTCCATCCCGGTACGTCAGGTTCTCCGCGTCCTGGTGACTCCATTCGTAAGGAGCAAACTCGTCGCCTTTCAGACGCGTATCCAGATTGGAAATGGTGACGTTCGTGAAACCCAGGTTGTGGAGCACATCTTTGTCCGCGCCACCGCCACAGACGACCAGAAGCCGCATTTCGCGCGTCAACACCCGCTGATCGAGCAACCACGAAAGAGTCTTCCGGTAGAAATCGTCCTCTGCGACAGGCCCGGACGCGGGCTGAGACTTGCTCGATTTCATCAGTTCACTCACCGGATTTAAGCGAAAACAATGTGTGATTGCAGCAGGAATTGCAATCCTCACGAAGGAAGGCGGCAGAGATGATCGCGTTGCCAGGCGACAAATTCTCGAATCACCCCCCGAAGTAATCGGGGCAAAAAGAACGCCCCGTGGCCGGCGGCGCCGGCTGTTGAGCAACCCCCGGGAGCCGGTTTGAAAAGCTCGCCCGGCAAATCAGTGCCGGAAATGCCGCACGCCCGTGAAGACCATCGCCATGCCGCGTTCGTCCGCGGCAGCGATGACTTCGGGGTCACGCACGGAGCCGCCCGGCTGGATCGCCGCCGTTGCGCCGGCGTCCGCCGCCGCGATCAATCCATCCGGGAACGGGAAAAACGCGTCGCTGCATACCACACTCCCTTTCAGGGAGAGACCGGCCTCTTTCGCTTTCCAGACCGCTATCCGGCTCGCGTCCACGCGGCTCATCTGACCCGCGCCGATGCCCAGCGTCCGATCTTTGCCGGCATAGACAATCGCATTGGACTTCACGTGCTTCACCACCCGCCAACCGAACAGCATCGCCTGCCCTTCGTCTTTGGTCGGTTTCCGCCGGGTCACCACTTTCAAATCCGCTTCCGTTAGCGGTTTCAAATCGCGCTCCTGCATCAGGAATGAATCCGCGCCGACGCTGCGAATGTCCCACGGCGCGGCGCTCAACGGACTTCTCAAAATTTTGAGCAATCGCAAATTTTTCTTCTTCTGCAACAACCCCAGCGCCTCCGCTTTGAAGTCGGGTGCGACGATGACTTCGCTGAAAATCTCGCTGATGGCTTCCGCGCACGGCAGGTCCAGCGGCTTGTTGACCGCAATGATGCCCCCGAACGGCGCTTGTTTGTCCGTGGCGAAAGCCCTGCCCCAGGCCTCGCGCAGAGTCCTTCCCAGCCCCACGCCGCACGGATTGGTGTGCTTGAGAATGGCCACCGTCGGCGCGTCATTGACGAATTCGGCGATCAAACCGGCCGCCGCCGTCAGGTCCAGAATGTTGTTGTAGGAAAGTTCCTTGCCGTGCAGTTGGCGGAAGTAATCAGCGAAGCGTCCATAGAGCGCGGCGCGTTGGTGCGGGTTCTCGCCGTATCGCAACGGCTGCGCCTGCGGTGTCTCCAGAACCAACGTCGCCGGGAGCGTCGTCGCTGTCGTTTCCAAAGGCAACCGAGGTTGCGCCGCCGTGACTCGGGCCGGCGCCCGCGCCCGCGCGCCCGCGCCAAAAACCTTGATGAGATGCGCGGCAATGGCGGCGTCGTAGGCCGAGGTGTGCGCAAACACGCGCGCGGCGAGCTTGCGGCGAAATTCTGTCGTCGTGTTGCCCCGGGAGGCGATTTGCGCGGCGACCGCAGCGTAATCATTCGGGTCCATGACCACGGTCACGTGCTGATGATTCTTGGCGGCGCTGCGGAGCAGGGAGGGCCCGCCGATGTCGATGTTTTCAATCGCTTCCTCGAGCGTGACGTTCGGTTTCGCCACCGTTTGTTCGAACGGATAAAGGTTCACCGCGACCAGATCAATCGGGCCGATGCCGTGCTTTTTCACCGCCGCCTCGTGCGCCGCGTTGCCGCGCAAATAGAGCAATCCACCGTGCACTTTCGGATGCAGCGTCTTCAGGCGGCCGTCCAGCATTTCAGGAAAGCCCGTGTAATCGCTCAGTTCGATCACCGATAAACCCGCCTCGCGCAGCGCCCTTGCGGTGCCGCCAGTCGAAATCAATTCCACCCGGGCCGCGGCGAGCGTCCGGGCAAAAGGGATGAGTCCGGTCTTGTCGAAAACGGAGATGAGTGCCCGTTGAATTTTCGCCATAGAACGAGGCTAAATTCCTCCAGAAACTTTGGCCGAGTCAACGCCAAATCCGCGCCGTCATAAAAACTTTTTCCGCAACACCAGGACGAGATTGTCGGCCAAACCCGTCGCGACGAGCATCCGTTCGATCCCGGAGTAAACCCACTTTGCCGGCTCCAGAAGCCGATGCTGTTTCAAGGCCGTTGTGCGTTTCAGCAGGCGCGCGCGCGCTTCGTCCGCCACGCGCGCCGTCCCGCCGCGCAGGTCCTGCAGGATGACCAGCGGATTGAAATGCGACTGGCTGAGTCGGACCAGTTCGCACGCCCGCTCCGTTGCCGCAAACCGTTTGAGCGTCTCCTCCGTGAAATAATTTACGTGGTCGGGCATGATATAGCGGTATTTCGCCCCCAGCAATCGCGTCGCCAGCGACTTCAGGTTGGGCACCAGGATGAAACAATGCCCGCCCGGCTGGAGAAGGGCCGCCACCCGGCCAAGGAATGTTCTCGGCTGAACCAGATGCTCGAGCACCGCCCAAAACGTGATCGCTTCGAAACGCCGGAAGCCGAAATCGATCTCCGGAAACGATCCTCGAATGGCTTCGATCCCGCGGCTTTCCCCGTGGTCAAGCGCCGCGCCGGTCACGTCGGTTCCCGCCACGGTGTAGGCGCCCGGAAAACGCGCCTTCAATTGGAACAGGAACGCGCCGGTCGAACAGCCGACATCGAGCACCGCTCCGCCCCGGCAGTAGACCCGAAACAGGCGCAACTCACGCTCGAACCGAACCGGCGCGTAATCGCCCGCCAGCTTGTCCGGCGACAGATAATACGGCGCGCCCCGCCGGTCGTAAAATTCTCCCGACGCCAGCTCCACTTCGACCGGGTTGGCGTAAATCATCGAACAATTCCGGCAGCGGACCAGGCGCAGGGGACCCTTTTCGATCCAGGGCCGCGCGTCTTCCTGCTCGCACAGCGGACAGGAACGGTGAACGTGGCGGGTCGATTGCCGATTACTGCTCATCATTGACCTCGAGTCAAA
>DASPXS010000442.1:0-2267 GCA_035637175.1 Haliangiales bacterium
GGGGGTTCATACCGAAACGAGATTGGAACCCGCCATCGCGCGGTCGCAAAACCATCTTCTCGATCTCCAAAAGCCGGAAGGGTATTGGGTCGGGGAGCTTATGGTGGATTCGACGCTCGTCTCGGACATGATCGCCTACCATCATTGGGACGGCAAGGTGGACAAGAAATGGCAGCGCAAAGCGGTCAACCACCTCTTTTCCATGCAACTGCCGGACGGCGGCTGGAACATCTATTACGGCGGTCCCCCCGAAGTGAACGCGACGATCAAAGGCTATCTCGCGTTGAAGCTGGCCGGCGTGCCGGCGACCGACCGGCGCATGTTGAAGGCGCGTGAGGTGGCGCTGAGCCTGGGCGGCGTGCCGCGGATGAACACCTTTTCCCGCCTTTACCTCGCGCTGCTGGGACTGTTCCCGTGGGACTACGTGCCGACCATTCCGTGCGAAGTCCTCCTGATCGGCAAATGGTTTCACGTGAACTTCTGGGAGATGAGTTCCTGGACGCGTTCGATGCTGGTGCCGCTTTCCATCATCAACCATTTCAAGCCGACCCGCCGGCCGGGCAACATCACGCTGGATATGCTGGATGAGCTTTATCCCGAGGGTTACCACGAGCGCGACCTCGCCCTGCCGCCCGATCCCCAGGGCCTCACCTGGCGCAACTTTTTCATCTGGCTCGACAAGCTGCACAAGTTCGCCGAACGATTCGCTCGACGCAACATCCACCCGTTCCGCAAACGCGCCCTGAAAAAGGCCGAACAATGGATGCTCGAACGCCTGGAAGGCTCGGACGGACTCGCCGCGATTTTCCCGGCGATGCTCAACTCGCTCATCGCGCTCAAGGCGCTCGGTTATCCCGACGACCATCCGGAAGTGCTGCGCGCCGAACGCGAGTTGAAACGGCTGGAGCACGAGACCGCCAATGACGTGCGCATCGAACCCTGTTTCTCGCCGGTGTGGGACACGGCGTATGTCACCATCGCCTTGCGCGAATCCGACGTTTCCGAAAATCATCCCGCGTTGAAGCGGGCGGTGGACTGGCTCATTTCGAAGGAAATCCGTTTTCGCGGCGATTGGCAGTACAAAAATCCGGCCAGGATCGAGCCCAGCGGCTGGGCCTTCGAATACGAAAACAAATGGAATCCGGATGTGGACGACACGGCCATGGTGCTGCTGGCGCTCCGCAAAGTGCCGACCGACAACCCGCAGCGGCGCGACGAATGTTTCCGGCGCGGCCTCGACTGGATGCTGACTTTCCAGTGCAAAGACGGCGGCTGGGGCGCTTTCGACAAGGATTGCACCAAAAACATTCTCGAAAAGGTCCCCTTTGCCGACCACAACGCGATGCTGGATCCGGAATGCGCGGACATTACCGCACGGATTCTCGAATTGCTGGGCCACGAGGGAGTCAGCCTGGACAACCCACAGGTGAAAGAAGCGGTTCAATTCATTCGCGAGCACCAGGAAGAGGACGGCTCGTGGTATGGCCGCTGGGGCGTCAATTACCTCTACGGCACGTGGCAGGTGCTTCGCGGCCTGCGCGCGTTGAATTGGAACATGACGGAACCGTGGCTGCTCCAGGCGCGCGACTGGCTGGAAAGCGTCCAGCACGACGACGGCGGCTGGGGCGAACGCTGCAACACGTACGACGACCCGGTTTTCAAAGGCCAGGGCCCGAGCACGGCGTCACAGACCGCCTGGGCGGTCATGGGCCTTTGCACGTTCGACGATCCCCATCGCCCCAGCCTCGTGAGCGGCATCAGATATCTGATCGATACGCAGAACGAGGACGGTTCCTGGACCGAACACGAAACCACCGGCACCGGATTCCCGAAGGTTTTCTATTTGAAATACGACATGTATCGCAACGCCTGGCCGCTGCTGGCGCTGGCGACGTATCGCAACCTTCTGGAAAAAGCCGCCGCGAACGGGCCGGTCCGTGGAGCGGTCGCAGAATTGGCTCTGCGCTGAGGTTTATGCGCGATGCTGCGCCTTCGGGTTGCTGTCGCTCTGCGCCGCTCCTGAACGCGATCTGCCCGCGCCGGCGAATTGAGCAACCGTAATGCTCGCGACCCCCCTGCTGATCACTTTTGCGGTCAAAGAAGAGTCGGCCCCCTTCCAAAAACTCATCGGCTCACGCCCGGATTTGCGGGTTCTGTTGACCGGCATCGGGCAGCGCGCCGCCGCAAAGAAGTTGCGCAACGCGTTGAACGGGCAATCGCCCGGCTTGGTGTTGAGCTGCGGTTTTGCCGGCGGATTGGATCCCGCG
>DASPXS010000443.1:0-3174 GCA_035637175.1 Haliangiales bacterium
CGGGCAATCGAGTTGGGCCCGAGTGTCGTCCAGACTTATTTGGCCAAGGCAAACGCCCTGTTGGCTGCCGGACGCGACAGCGAAGCGCTGGAAGCCCTTGAAGCGGCAAACCGCTGCGATCCGCAAAACGCCGAAATTCAAATCGAACTGGGTGACGTCTGCTTGTTGAATCTCCGACGCACCAAAGACGCGCTGGCGCACTACGAAACGGCGTTAAAATTGAATCCCGTGTTGGTTCCCGTTTATGTGCGGCTGGCCGATTTGCACATGCACCTGGGCCGCTCCAAAGACGCGCAAACCGATTTGGAGACGCTCCGCAAGATTTCGCCGCGAATGCCTGATCTGGTCGCGTTGGAAGCGCGACTGCGGAAGCTGGCCAATCCCTGAAGGCACGTGATCCGCCACTCGACACCAGCACGTCGGAACAAACAGGCGCCCTGGCCGCAGTACGCGTTTTGCCTCCTGACGTTGGTCGTGGGACCGTTCTGGCTTTGCACGGGCGGTTGTTCCCAGGCAACCTCTCCCTCCAGCCCGCCCGACAGCAAGACTTCTTCGCCAACCAACCAACTGTCCGGCGCGCCCTGGTTCGAAGAAGTGGCGGCAAGAGGCGGTGTCACTTTCCGCCATTCCTCCGGGCACAAGACCCGGTTTTACATGCCGGAAATCAACACAGGTGGCGTGGGATTGTTGGATTATGACAACGACGGTTTGTTGGACATCTTTTGCGTCACCGGCGGCTCACTCGAGCCGGGGACGACCAATCGACCGGGCAACCGGCTGTACCACAATCTGGGCAACTGGCAGTTCGAGGACGTGACCGGGCGGGCGGGCGTCGGCGGCCACGGTGAATACGGCCTGGGATGCGCCTGCGGCGATTACAATGGAGACGGTCTCGTCGATATTTACGTAACGAACCTCGGCCGAAATATTCTTTACCGCAACAACGGCGACGGGACGTTCAGCGATGTCACGCAAGAGGCGGGTGTCGGAGACGAGTCATGGAGTTCGAGCGCCGCGTTTTTTGATTACGACGGGGACGGCCATCTGGATCTTGTCGTGGTCAACTACCTGAGATGGTCGAGAGAAACCGAGTTGGATTGTTTTTCCCGCGGCGGGTTGCCGGACTATTGCTCCCCTCTGAATTACAAGGCCCCCGCCATGGACACGTTGTATCACAACAAAGGCGACGGCACTTTTGAAAATGTGACGCGTTCTGCCGGGCTGGATAAGGCTTATGGAAACGGCCTCGGCGTGGTCTGTGCAGATTTCAATGATGACGGGCGCCCCGACATCTTCGTGGCCAACGACGCCATGCCCAACCAACTTTGGATCAATCAGGGCAACGGGACGTTCGCGGATGAAGCGATGATTCGCGGCTGCGCGGTCAACTCTTTTGGCACGCCGCGGGCCGGCATGGGCGTGGCTGCGGTGGACCTCTGGCAACGCGGACAGCTCGACCTTTTTGTGACTCACCTGCTTACCGAGGGCAACGGCCTGTTCGTCAATACCAACGGCAATTTCATCGACCTCGTTACCCCCAAAGGACCGGGCGCGCCCAGTTTGCCCTTCACGGGATTTGGCGTCGGCTTCGCGGACTTCGACAACGACGGCGAACTAGACCTTTACGTGGCCAACGGGCGGGTGAAGCTTGGTCTGTCCGATCTCGATCCGGACGATCCCTACGCCGAGCCGAACACCTTGCTCCGCGGGTTGGGTCGCGGGCAGTTCGCCGAAGTAACGCCGCCAGGGGGCGTCGGCAAACCGCTCGTCGCCTCCAGTCGCGGGCTGGCCTTGGGCGACCTGGACAATGACGGCGGTGTGGATATTGTGATTATCAACCGTGATGGCCCGGTCCATCTGCTCCGCAACGTGATTCGGCGAGGACATTGGATCATGTTCCGGGTATTGAACCGGCACAACTGTTGTGCGATCAACGCCGTCGCGCGCATCGAGGCCGGCGGCAAGACCTATTGGCGTTATGTCATACCCAATCAAAGCTACTGTTCCAGCATGGACCCGCGACTCCACTGTGGCCTCGGTGCCTCTCTGGTCGTCGAACGCGTGACCGTTCGGTGGCCGAACGGAGACGAGGAAATCTTCGGCCCATTTGACACGGACCGGCTGTACGAATTGCGGGAGAGTGGAGGGAAGCGAATCCACGCCGGCCACGCGCGGCCCGCGACCAATGAAGCTACGGGACACTGAGGCAGGGTGCGTTCCAGAATGGTAGCCGCCGACGTAAGGAGGCGGATTTTGGCGCGAAAAACACCTCCGCCTCGTTACCTCAGCGGCTACGGCTCTTGCGACGATTCTTGAACTCACCATGTCCACTGAGGCCACTGAGGGCCATCGCGCGAATTAGGGTTGAAGAGAGCGTGGACAATCTATAAAGTCATAGCTATGAAAACCCCCATCCTTGGTAGTGCCGTTTTGCTGGTCAGTGCTTTCCTGGGCCTGACGTTCTCGGCGTGCTCGAAAGAAAATCCCGAGGCCAAGAAGGTGGACGTGTCGGCAATGATTCAAGCCCTGAAAAGCGACGCCAAAGATACTCGAGTTCATGCCTGCATCGAGCTTGGCAAGGCCGGGCCGCGAGCCGAGCCGGCAGTCCAGGCGTTGATCGGCGCCTTGAAAGATCCGGATCCCCTGGTGCGTCGGCTCAGCGCCTATGCTCTGGGCACGATCGGTCCAAAAGCATCCGCCGCGCTCCCGGCATTGAAAGAACTCCTGGCCGATCCGGACCGTGAAGTGCCTTCCTCTGCGGTCAATGCCATGAGAAGCATCGACCCCAAGTCGATTGATGTAAAAGTGCCGAACATTCAAACCCCGCCGTAACCGGTCCCGAACAGTTCTCAGGGCCTGCCCGACTTTCCACGCGTGAGCAGGGCGGCTTCGGTCGCCGCTGGGAGATTCGTCGAGGGGGCTGAACCGGTTCTCCTTCAGGGCCAACCCGGGGATCCTCTTCCCGTTCCGTGCGCGGCGGTCAGTGTCTCCGCAGTATCAACCGGTGGTCGACGCGGCGGGTCTGATGATACTCCAGCGGCGGCAATTCGGTGAGTGTCGGGGATTCGGTCTCGCGCAAAATTGCTTTCGCCATCTTTTGCAGCGCCCGCCAGCGCGGCCAATCCAGGTCGGGCGCATGCGCGATTTGCCGCAGCAGACTGCGCCATTCGATGA
>DASPXS010000444.1:0-10888 GCA_035637175.1 Haliangiales bacterium
ACGCGGGTCATTCGCGCGGACCTGGTGCCGCGCTGTGGTCCGCTGGGCGGTGTTTATACGGCGCTGGCCACGAGCCGGGCCGAGACCCTGCTTTTTCTTCCGTGCGATATGCCGTTTCTATCGGCGGAATTGCTGAAAGCGTTGATCCGGAGGTTGAGGGGTGGCAAAAAGGCGCTGTTCGTGGAAGCCAATGGCCGCATCGGATTCCCTTTTTTGTTGCGTCGCACGACGGTGGCAGTGGTGCAACGACAACTGGCCGGCGGGAATTTCTCGCTGCACACACTGGCCCGCAGACTGCGCGCTCGGATCATCCGTCTCCCCCATCGCCGGGCACGCGAATTGTTCAACGTCAACACCGCAGACGACTGGAAAACGGCCCGGGAACGATGGCGCCACATGATGAACAAGGGCTGGTCGCATAAAAACATCCAACATCCAACATTGAACTTTGAGCTTTGAACTTTGGACAAACAGCGGCCCCAAACCTTGCTTGTCACCGCAGCGCCCCGCATGTATGGTCTGCCCATGTTGCAACGGTTTGGGTTCGTCATTTTGTTTCTCTGGTCCGCCGTGGCGCCGGCGTCGGCCGACACGATTCAATTGAAGGACAAAGCGGCCATTACGGGAAAAATTGTGGCCCGGAAGCGCGACCAGGTGTTCGTTGACATCGGCTATACCGTGGTGGCGGTGCCGCGAAATCAGATTGAAAAGATCAGTGAGATCAGTGAAGAGGAGAACGCGGAACGCAGCGACAAAAACAGGAAGACCGCCGTCGTCGCTCCCGGCCGGCCGGAAAACAAGGCGGCCCTCTTCCAGTCCGCCGGTGCTTCCCTGGCCGAACGTTCGGTCCTCGAGCTGGTCGGCCAACTGGGCGCTGCCGTTTTGCAGGTGCGCACTCCGGGCGGACTGGGGTCCGGTTTCATGCTCAACGAGGAGGGTTATCTGATCACCAACTTTCACGTGATTGAAAACGAAACGCAGATCTCGGTGGAGGTTTATCATCAGAAAGACGGGGCCCTGGAGCGGAAAGCTTACAAGCAGGTGAAAATCATCGCGATCAATAAATTCGTTGACCTGGCCCTGTTGAAAATCGAAGACAAAGACGCGCCCCGCTTCGCGAGAGTCCCCTTGGGCGATTCCGACACGCTTTCGGTGGGGGAACGCGTATTCGCCATCGGCAGTCCGCTGGGTCTGGAGCGCACCGTCACCGAGGGCATCGTCAGCACCAAGACCCGTCCCATGCAGGGAGAGCTGTATTTGCAGACCACTGCCCAGATCAATCCCGGCAACAGCGGCGGACCGTTGTTCAACCTGCGCGGCGAAGTGGTGGGCGTGACCAACATGAAAATCACTTTTGGCGAAGGCCTGGGGTTCGCCATCCCGGTCGAGGCCGTCAAATATTTCCTGGAGCATCGCGACGCCTACGCCTACGACAACGACAACCCCAGCAATCCCTATCACTATCTGGAGCCTCCCAGCCGCACCCAAAAGAGGACGGACGCTCGCTGAATTTTCCCGTCCGGCCTGGCACGTTTCGTCGGTTCGCAGAATGAAATAAATGAATGAAGCTTGTTGCGGCAGCAGGAAAAACAATGAACCCTTATCGCATGAACAAACCCTTTAGAATCTTTGCCTGGCTGGCGTGCTGCGCCGTTGCGGCCGACGCAGCGGTTCCCCCGCCGGAAAAGCTTTTGCCCGCCGAGACCCTGGGCGTCATCACGGTGCCGGATTGGGCAAAGGCCCGGGCCGCATACAACGCCAACGCCAGCAGCCAGCTCTGGCGCGACCCGGCGTTGAAGCCCTTCAAAGACAAGCTGCTCAACAAGATCAACGACGAATTCGTCAAGCCGCTGGAGCGCGAATTGGGCGTGAACCTCAAAGAGTACAGTGGTCTGGTCCAGGGCCAGCTCACCTTCGCCGTCCTCCAAAACGGCTGGCAGGGAAAGGAAGACCCGTCGCCCGCGTGGCTGCTCCTCTTCGACGCCAGGGACCAGAGCAGCCAGCTTAAGACCAACCTCGCCGACTTGCGGAAGAAGTGGATTGACTCCGGGAAAAAGTTGAAGACGGAGAAGATTCGGGACGTGGAATTCAGCACGCTGACCGTCTCCGGAGAGGACTTGGCCCGGACCCTGCAAAAGTCACTCGCCGACTCCAAAACGGAGAAAGAAGACGGCCCCGGGGAAAAATCGGACGAGAAAAAAACAAAAGGCGCCCTGACCATCGGCCAATCGGAATCGCTCTTGATCGTGGGCAGCGATCCCAAGGCCATTGAAAAAATTCTCGTCCGCCAGTCGGGCGGCGCCCTCCCGCCCCTGGGCGAGCAGGCCGTTTTCGACGGCGACTACCAGGGCCGGTTCCGCAACGCCCTGGTTTACGGCTGGGTGCACTTCAAACCCATCGCCGATGTGCTCAACCGCCTTGCGTCCGACGCCGGCGCCAAAGACCGATCGGACGATGCGCCGAACTGGTCCAAAATTGTCAGCGCGACCGGCCTGGGCGCTTTGAAGACCCTCTCGTTCAACCTGAATGAAACGCCCGAAGGCACCTTCGGCGAATTTTATCTCGGGGTCCCGGCGTCCGGTCGCGCCGGCCTTTTCAAAATCATCGCCACCGACTCCAAGGACTCCAACCCGCCTCCCTTTGTCCCCGCGGATGCCGTGAAGTTTCAGCGCTTCCGCCTGGACATACAAAAAGCCTGGAACACCCTGGAAAACATGGTGACGGAGATATCGCCCCAAATGGCCGGCGGTCTGAAGCTCATCCTGGAAACCGCCGGCAAAGACAAGGACCCCAACTTCGATTTGCGCAAGGAACTGATCGGGAACCTGGGTGACGACGTCATCTCCTATCAAAAAAATCCGCGCAGCAACACGCTGGCGGATTTGAACTCGCCGCCTTCCCTTTATCTGGTCGGCTCGCCCAACGCGGAGAAGCTGGCCGCCGCCCTCAAGACCATCGCCTCGTTGTTGCCGCCGCAGTTGACCAACATCAAGGAGCGGGAATTGCTCGGCCGCAAAGTGTACTCGCTCACGCTGCCGGGCGCGCCGAATCCGGACGGCACGATGTCGCAGCGCACCTTCAGCTACGCGGCCAGCGGCGGTTATCTGGCCATGTCCACCGATGACGCGATGCTGGAAACGCACCTGCGCAGCAGCAGCGACAACACGGGGAAAACCTTGCGCGACGCCGCCGGCCTGGCCGATGCCGCCCAAAAAGTCGGCGGCATGAGCACGGGCATGTTCGGCTATGAAAACGCCAGCGAAACCATGCGGGTCTTGCTGGAAGCGTTGAAGAACGACTCCGGAACCATCGAACGGATGCTGCTCATGACGCCCATCGCGGGGAAGCTCAGCGGCAAAGACGGCAAAGGCCTGAAGGATTGGGTTGATTTCTCGCTGCTGCCGCCCTTCGATCAAATCGCCAGGTATTTTTACTTCACCGTTTATTCCGGCAGCGCCAATGCCGACGGCTTGAGTTACAAAATGTTTTCACCCACGCCGCCGCAGTTGAGAAAATAGGAAAACGGAGTGATGGAGTAGCGGAGTGATGGAGTGTGGGCATCTGCGAACTTCCATTACTCTTTCCACTCCACGACTCCATTCCTCCACCACTCCCTTCCCCGGCTCCTCACTCCTGCGGATACACCAGAATCCGGTCGTGCACCAGGACGACCAGATCATTTTTTCCGTCGCCGGTCAGGTCGGTGATGAGCGCCTCGCGCGGCTCGGGCAGATCGCTGCGGCGCCCGCGGAACGTCCGCTCTTCAAACACCTGCCAGCGGCTCGAGGGCACCAACTGATGCGGCGGCTCGAAGGTGACGATGTCGAGATAATTTTTGGCGGTTTCCAGGAAGACCAGGTCCTTGCGGCCGTCGTTGTTCAAATCGCCGGAAACCACATCGTTCAGGTAGCCGTCCTTGATCGGCGTCTCGTAGCCATCCAACTCGGCGAATTCCCAGACCTCCCCGGCGAACGCCATCCAGGCGACCGAATTGAGGCTCATGAACGCGATGCTGTTCAGGTTCGTCGGCCCGAGCGCGACGGCCTGCAGGCTGGAGAAATCGCTGACCGGCAGCGGCAGATTGCGGACCACCTGCCAGACGCCCGCGGCATCACGCTCGCACAACGTCAGCGATTTGCGCTCCGCGTCGAGCAGAAAGAGCGAGGCAATCCGGTTTGTCCCGTTCGGCAACGGCGCCGCTGCCACGATGCGCGAATTGCTTCCCGCGCCGTTGATCTGCTCCTTGACGCGAAACAAATAATTCGACTTGCTGCCCGGGCTGTTGGTCTCCACCTGCCAGACCACGGCGCGCAGGAAATTCTTCTGGGCCAGCAGCAGCTCCGGTTTCCCGTCGCCGTCCACGTCGGCTGCGCTCAGCCAGGGTTGTTCCGCGCTGCCGCCCGGCGGGGCGATGTCCTCTTCCTCAAATCGCTTGTCGCGGTTGTCGCGGTTGTCGCCGATCTGCAAGAGCACTTTGATCTTTTCATACGGAACCAGGACGATCAGGTCGTTCAATCCGTCCTGATTCACATCGTGGAACGCGAAGGTCGTCGGGTTCGACTTGAAGTTTTCGCTCAGTTTCTGCGACGTGCTTTTCCCGTCGGCGCCGCGAATCTGGAGTTCACGCCGGTCGTCTTTGTCGAGAATCAGCGCGAGCGACGGCCTGGCCTGAGGTTGCAGCGGGCCCAGGGCCAATGCCAAAGGGCGCCCCTCCGTCGGCAGGATTCGTGGGAAGGCAATCCGCCCGTTCTTGTCCAGTTGCGTGACGCCCACCTGGCGTTCGTCCCCGCTCAACAGGAAGATTTCCGGTCGCCCGTCGCCGTCCCAATCGGCGACGGCGATGTCGCTGACGCCGGTCAAAGTGGGAAAGGTTTTCGGCGCGCCGAGCGAGCCGTCCGGCCGCTGGAAATAGACCGTAAGCTGGCCGCTGTCCGGCTCGGCCACCAGCAACTCAGGCAGACCGTCGCCATCCAGGTCCGCCCAGGCCATGCCGCGCCGGGCCTTCGTGGTCCGGGCCAGAGGCAGAACCTGAAATTGCCCCTCCTTGAACGCGCCGGACAACGGTTCCGCCGCCTTTCGCTGGAACGTGGACACCTGCGCCCGGCCGGATTTTTGCGCGACGGTCACCATTTCGGTTTTATGATCGCCGTCGAGATCATCGGGCCAATAAGACCGGATGGGGGGCAGGGCAAAATGAATTTCCGGACCGAGCTGGCCGGACTCGTTTTGCAGACGAAACCGAAACGGGTTGGGACTGTCCCAATTGACCAGGAGCAAATCCTCCCGCCCGTCGCCATCGATGTCGTGGACCTGAACGGCCCGGACCGTGCCGGAGTAGGGGATTTTCTCCGGCTCGGCGAGCGTGTGATTGGTGGTCTGCGCGAGCAGATAAACGTGGTTTTCCGCGAGCAACAAAAGGTCTTTCCGACCATCGCCGTTCAAGTCGCCCGACGCGAGGGCGTTCGCGTCCAGCAAACCGTCGTCCAACGGCCAACGTCGGGGCGCGCTCCAGCCGTTGGTGCCCTGATTGAATTGCACCACCAGTTCCTTGGGTTCGCCGTAGTAGGCAATGTCCGGTTTGCCGTCTGCATTCAGGTCGGCGACCACCAGGCTGGAAATCCGCTTTTCCGAGGCGATGGAATCGATGCGAAAACGGGCGTCCGGCGGCAGCTCGTTCAATTCCCGTTTGCCGGCGGCTTTTACTTCGGTGCGGTTCGTTTTGCCGGTCTGATTGTAAAGCAAATTGATTTTCGACCGAAAGTTGTTGGCCACAATCAAGTCCTGCAACCCGTCGCCGTCCAGGTCCGCCGCGCACAAATGGCCGATCTGGCTGTCAATGGGAAAAATTTCCGGGCCGGTAAATGCAAAGCGATTGGTGTCGCTGTCCGCGCGCGCCAGGCCGAGGGAGGCGGAAAGAACCAGGATCGCGCTCGAGACCATGGCCCGGCTCGTTTGAACGATATGCATCCAACTGCCTTTAATCATTTACCGGCCCCAGAATGCTCGTGCCGGGCTTCCTTGGCCAGTCTGGAATAAAGCTCAAAGCTCAAAGCTCAAGCAAATCTCCAGACTTCAAATTCAAAACCATGACAACCCCGCCGGTTGAGCCGGATGTGTGGAATGGGATGCGGCCACGATTACTCCCCCAGAAGATGCACCACGATCCGGCGCGAATGCGGATGAGTCCGGTGTTCCCAGAGGTAGATGCCCTGCCAGGTGCCCAGCGCGAGGTTCCCATCGGAAACTGGAATGCTCAGATTCACCGTGGTCAACGCCGTGCGAACATGCGCCGGCATATCGTCGTCGCCCTCGACCGTGTGGTGAAACAGCGGGTCGCCATCGGGCGTGAGCCGCGCGAAAAAGCGTTCCAGATCGCGGCGCACTTCGGGGTCCGCGTTCTCCTGGATCAGCAGCGAGGCTGACGTGTGACACAGATGAAGCGTCGCCAACCCCTTTCTCAAGTCGCTTTTGCGAACCAGCGCCGCGATTTCCGCGGTCACCTCATGGAAATCGCGTCCGCGCGTCCGGATCACCAGTTCGTGCAAACTTTGTCGTAACATGGTTAATGAACGCTTCAACGCTTCAACGGTCGAGCGCCTGCATCCACCGCCGGTTTGTTCGCGCTCAAAATTTTTTCCAGTTTCGCATCTTTCGGATGCCCGGCATCCCGCGCCTTTTGGTAATGCCAGCGAGCCAGTTCCAGCGCCGGAGGTTGTTGGGTGGCATAAATCACGGCCAGATGGTGATGGGCCGTGGCGTTGCCGGGCGCCAGCGTGATCGCGCGACGGAACGCCGATTCCGCCGGTCCGCGCAATCCCTTTTCCGCGAGCACGAGGCCGAGACTTTGAAAAGCGTCGGCGTTTTGCGGATCGAGTTGGGTGGCCCGGCTGAGCGCGTCGAGCGCCTCGTCATATTTCTTCTGGCGGACCTTCAGCGTGCCGAGCAACGACCAACTGACGCCGTCTTTCGGATCACTGGCCAGCGCCTTGTTGAGGTTGATTTCCGCTTCGACCGTCCGGTTTTGCTCGATCTGGACCCTCGCGAGGTTGGCCAGCAGGGCGGCGTTTTTTCCGTCAAAATGCAGCGCTTGAGAATATTTCCTCTCCGCTTGCCGGTAACGCCGCTCGGAAAATGCCCGCTCAGCGTCAGCCATCAGCTCCCGCGCCGCCGCCGGCAACGATCGGGAAGATTCCCGGTCACTCCCCGCGCCGTTGTTCACCGGGCCCGAATCCGGCGCTTTCAGCAAGGCGAGTTCTTCCCGGGAATAGGGCGCCTTCGCCGCTTCCAGCGCGTCAAGTCGCCCCCGCAAAACGGCATTTTCCTCGCGCAACGTCCTCATCTCGGCGCCATCGACGAACGCTTGAAGCCGTTTTTGCCGCCTTTCCATTTCCAGCGTGAGCGCGGCGGCCATATCCATCTGCTGCTCGAGCTTCTGGTTGGCCGTCGCCAGGGCCTTGCGCGTCTCCGCCAACACCGCCGGATCAACGGGCTTGTCCGGCTTCGACTCCGACTTCGCCAGAGTGACCTTCAACACCTCGATTTCTTTCTGCATCGACTTGATTTGTACCTCCGCCCGGGCGAGTTCGCGCGGGTCAACCGCGGCCGGCTGAGCCGTCAATGCCTCCTTGAGTTTGGCCTGGAGCAGTTCCTTGTCCGTTTTCAATTGCCGGTTTTGTTCCTCCAGAAGCGGAATCAGGTCTGCTGACTCGCCGCCTGCGACTGCCCGGTCCGATTTTTTGTCCGGCGAGGCTTGCGCCTGCGGCCGCGCATCCGAGGTCAGCGGCTCCAGCTTTTCCGCGACATACTTCAGCCGGAATTCGACCACGGTTTCATTCCAACCCGGAGACGCCTTTCGAAGAGTCTTGAGTTCTGTTTGCGCCTCCAGGTACTTTTGTCGGGCCGGATCGCTCTGCCCGCTCTCGGCCAATGCGTCCGCTTGTTGAATCAGATTGTAAATCCGCACGAAGTGGTCGTTGGGCCCTTCCGCAGCCAGCAATGGCTTGAAAAGCAGCATCAAACCGGTCACCAACGCTGACAACAACGGCTTCATGCGATCATCCTACCCGAGATAACAAACGGGTGGCAATGGGTTTGCCGATGCACCGTTTCCTTGATTCGTTCGCATGAACCATTCCACAGTGTTTCGCGGCGGAACTTTGAACTTTGAACCAAGTCGCGTGCCTCCGGCGGCTGTTCGTTCAAAGTTCAATGTTCGATGCTCAATGCTCCAACGCTTCAACGCTTACGCCCCTTGGTTTGACGGCGTTGACACTCCGTCGCCCCGTGTGCTACGTTCCGCGCCAACCGGATATGAGTACATTTCTCAACCAGCAGGTGCTCGTGCTCAACCGCTTATGGCAGGCGGTCAACATTTGCACCGCCCGACGCGCCCTCTCGCTGTTGTTCGAAGGGCACGCCCAGGTTGTCTTGAATGCCGGCGACGGTTCTTTCCAAACCTTTAATTTCAGCGAATGGCGGGATTTTTCGCGGCAGGAACCCCACCCGGAAAGTGTGCACACCGTTTCCTTCCGGATTCGCATCCCGCAGGTCATCCTCCTGGCCATGTTCGATCGGCTTCCGAAAAAGGAAGTCAAATTCACCCGGCACAACATTTTTGAGCGGGACAAAAACACCTGCCAATATTGCGGCCAGGCGTTCGAGCGAAAGGACCTGAACCTGGATCATGTCATCCCCCGCGACCGGGGCGGCCCGACCATCTGGGAAAACATTGTTTGTTCGTGCATCCCGTGCAACACGAAGAAGGCCAATTGCACGCCGCAGGAAGCCGGTATGCGACTCATCCGCAAACCGAAACGACCCAAGTGGCGTCCCTTTGTGCAAATCAATCTCGGACTCCCCTACCACGACAGTTGGAAACATTTCATCGACCTGGCCTACTGGAACGTCGAACTGGGCGAAGAGGTGCAATAGGTCACTTTGACGTGGCTTTGGCCGCTTCAATCAATTCCCAGAACTTCGGATTTTCCTGCAACGCCTCGTCTTCACCCGTCGGCAGACTGGAACGAAACAGGAAATCCTTGAGCGAGTTGCGATTGAGAATCCGGTGCACGACCACGCCCAGCTCGTGCCGCTCGAAATAAACACGATAATCTCCCAGGCGGAATCGATGCAGGATCTTCCCGTTCCGCTCCAGTTTCCCGAATCGTTCCAAATCGGTCTTCATCACCTCGCGCGGCAGTCCGCGGAACTCACCCAGGATGTGCAACTGCAGTTCCTTGGGCATCTTCGCCAGTTCAGCGGCGCTGGTCGGGTTAAAAATGATTTGAAACGGTCGCATCCTCTAAAAGATCCATTCAACCACGAATAAACACGAATCGACACGAATAAAACAGCGTCAGCCGGTGATTCTTTTTTTTGCGCCAGTCCTATTCACCAGCACGGCCATATCCGGGATCTCCTGTGTCTGCCTCGGTAAGTCGATTCGTGTGCATTCGTGTGCATTCGTGGTAAAAGTTGTACCTCCAGTATTTCGATTCCGACAGAAGAAAGCACGACAAATCCACCGGGCTCCGGTGAAGATCGAGGGAAGCTGGGGCAGCGCCACCTGAACCTCAGTGAGTATTGGAGTCATGGAGTGATGGGCTTTCATCTCTGACCCATTTCTCCGACGCTCCACCACTCCAACAACCCATGCTCTCCCGGTGTTTGTTCTTTGTTGATTGGGCAATTGCTTTGCGTCACGGCTGCTTGGGAGTCTTGCCGCACGAAATTGAACCTTTTGCCGGCTTGTGGCACTCATAGGGGATGGCTGAGCTTCAGCGCGTTCCCGCCTTCAAGGCTCCGGAGTCCCTGGATCTTCAGGAGTTGATTGACCAACATGTCGAGATCACCAGAGGTTCAGGCAATTTCCACCTGAAGAAAACCCTGCGGGACGACGGATGGCTGCACTTATCCTTCTATGTCAACGGGCATTCCCACGGCGGAATTTACTTTGGTGAGAAAGGCGTTGAAAAGACCATCCTGCGGAAAAAGGGCTGGTCGGATTTTTCAAGTGACCCGGCGCGTGCAAAGCCGGGCCGGGAGTTGGCCGCCGGGGAAAGCGCCGGCGCGCTTACCAATGATTCCAACCGCGCTATCCTGGCTTACCTCGGCAATCCCGTGCCGGCACCCGCTGACCTGGACGCGAAATACAATCGGACGAATCTCCGTGCGGCTTTCACCGTCCTGAGCAAAATGGCGGACTTGCGCGTCAAGGCGCTGGAGGTGGACGAATCGGAATTTCCCTTTCTCGCGTATGGCGTGCTGACGGGCAAGTGCGATTTCCAGGTGCTCGAAAAGGTCCTCCGTGAAATGAACGGTTATTCTTACGGCGGGTCGGTGGTCGGGCACACGGACCAGGGATCGACTTATTTTGCCTTGAACATGGTCCCGCACGATCAATATCCCAGCGACCGGTGCGATCGCCGTCTCATGATCCGCCTCCAGATGCTCGCCGACACCGCCCGACGAACGGAATAAGTTGAAGAGGGTTGAGGGTTGAGAGTTCAATCATCCATGACTCCATCACTCCAGTCCGAAATTGGTGGGTCGCCACGGGTCCGCCCCGTGCTCTGCGGTTCTATGCCGGGCGCCGGATTATGCCGGGTCGCACTTGCGCGACGACTCTTAATTAACCTGTGGGCATAGGGCATTTGTCGCTCGCTGGCCATGCTCTCGTCCGGCATAGTCTCCTGAACTCATAGATTAAATCGCTCACAGACAACAAAAAACCCTGCTCACACGCGGTAAGCAGGGTTTGGAAATTCTATTTTCTATTACCTGCTTACCTCCGGTCTGTCCAATGTGGGTTCTTGACCATGATACGCCCTGGACAGATTAAAGCCGAACACACAATTCGACCGGCTAATATTCCGTTTCGCGGGGACTT
>DASPXS010000445.1:0-4752 GCA_035637175.1 Haliangiales bacterium
GCGCTGCCACTCAGCACATCGTTCCCTGGGCCGCCGTCCACCGTCAGGTTGATCACGCCGGCTTGCAGGCCGGAGGCCTGCGCCACGTCGTCGCCCTCCAGCAGACGGACAAGGAGTTGATCAAGAGCCGGCTCGCTCCCCACGATGTTCAGAGTTACAGGAAGACCGAGCACACTGACACCCGCCGGTGTCCCGGCGATGGAAACTGCATCGTCGCCACTTGTGCCTGCGAGGATGACGGTGTCCGTTTCATTGTCGCCCCCACCCGAGGTCGGCGGGCTGGCCAGGTCCACGTCCACCCTGGTGACACTGGTCCCGCTCAGGTCGTTGACCGTGACGGTGTCCGCGCCGCCCAACGCATTGAACTGGACCACCTCGACTTCATCGCAATCCATCGTGATGGTCCCCACGTTGCGGAAGAAACGCAGGCGCTGGCCATTGGCTGAAAGTTCTACCTTCTCGCCGATATTCGCGCCATTGAAGAGCAGCGTATCCTGCCCGGATTGTCCCTCGAACACATCGCTTCCGTCACCCGGGTTCCAAAGGAACGTATCGTCACCGGCTCCGCCGAACGCGACGTCGTCCCCTTGCGAGCCGATCAGCAAATCGTTGCCTTCACCGCCACGCAACACATCGTTCCCGAGGCCGCCAATGAGCGTGAGATCGATCGCCCCCGCCTGGACGGCCGAGGCATCCACCTCATCGGCGCCTTCCAGGGCGTTGACGACGAGTTCGTCGAGACCCGGCTCCGCGCCGAGGACGGTCACACGCGCGGTCAAGCCGAGGACATCCACTTCGTTAGTCGAGCCGGTGAGAGTGATGTGGTCATCCGCGGCGGTCCCTTTGATAGTAATAGTGTCTGCCAGGCCGTCGCCGGTGCCGAGGGTGCTGGACAGGTCAACGACAACATCGGTGACCTGAGTGCCGGTCAAATCATTGACGGTCACCTGGTCCGCGCCGCCCAAGGCATGAAAAATCACCCGCTCGACGCCGTCGCAATCCATGGTGACAGTACCCACGTTCCGGAAGAATCGCAGTCGTTGGCCATTGGCGGAAACGTCCACGGTTTCGTCCACGTTCGCACCGTTGAAAAGCAGGGTATCCTCCCCGTCTTCACCCTCGACCAGATCACTCCCGTCTCCGGGGTTCCAAACGATTTGATCGTCGCCCTCGCCGCCGAGCATTTCGTCGGCGCCGGGGCCGCCGATGAGACTGTCATTGCCCGGACCGCCGAGCAGCACGTCGTTCCCTCCGCGACCGGCAAGCGTGTCGTTGCCCGGGCCGCCGTCCAGTTCGTCATTATTTGCGCTCCCCGTGAGCGTGTCGTCACCTTCCCCTCCGAGCAAGTCCGAGGGCGGCATGGGCCCGTTACTGTCATCGACGCTAAGCACGTCGTTGCCCTTTAAGCCGAGGATCCGAATGAGGGAAGTGTTGGCGACGGTCGGCACCCCGCCGGTCACTGGCACTGCGCCGCCATTGACCAAAATCGTCCCCGCAGCATCGCGACTGACGATAAGCGTGTTGTCGTGTTCATCACCGGTAACGGTCAATACGCCCTCGGCGAACACCGCGGAGACGAACACGACGTTTACGCCCACATGCACAACTCCTTCAGCCCGGAGCCCGGCGGCATCCAACAGAAGCACCTTCACCATCGCACCGGCCTTGAGGGGAAGTTGACGACGAAGCTCCGCCGGCGCCAGACCGGAGCCAGTCCAGATCGGGCCTTGTTTGGCCAGGGGAATCTGCAACGCCTGCGGTTCCCCGGGACGAAAATCGACCGTTGCCGTCGCTTGGACCACATCAGGCGACGCGGTGACCGTGATGGTGAAGGGTTGTCCCGTGGTCAGAGGGTTTGGCGACACGTCGATTGACTGAATGGAAGGCGCGCTCCAAACCATATTTCCGAGACAGAGCGCCAGGGCGAGAGACACGGCGAGATTCCGAAAGCTGACAACCAGTGATTTCATGAGGGTGATCGTTGCGAGTGAAAAGGGGTTTAACATGTCGTGAAGACGTCCCCGGTCGAAGCCACTGGGCCTCGACCGGGGTGTTCGCTTCGAATCAGTTATTCTCGTGCCGGTAGAAGAAGTAATCGGCAGTGTACGGCACGCGGGCAACCTGCCCCACGAACGTGCCGTCCTCCGCCGGCGCCAGGCCGCCCGTCGTGTTCACCCGCTGGATGAAGGTCGTCTCGGCGAAGATGCCGGGGCCTTCCGGGTTCTTTGCGTCGAGCCGCAGCCATGGGATGGCGTTGGTGTCCACGGTGACGGCTATTGGCGGCAAGGCTCCCACCACTGTGCTGCCACTGTTGCTCTGCCACGTCGGGCCTCCGAAATGGATCGTAACGATGCCTTCGGCATGGAACAGTATGGCCTCGGGTACGGCGGTTCCCCAACTGGATCCATTCCACGTGTAGATCTGCACGCCCACTCCGAACCCGTGGAAGTGAACCTTATTGCCGGCCGGCACTGCGATGTCATCCGGAACCTCGGGAGCGCGGTTATCTTTGCCTCCGGCCAGAGCGGCAAGGCCACCGCCCAGGAGCAAGGCCAGCGCGCCGAGGGTGGTTTTGTTGGCGCAACGAGCCGCCCTTACAATCGGCCCCAGCCGGCGAGTGGCTGGCGTTTCATTTTTGTTTCGTTCATTCATAGTCACATGTCCTTAGTTTGTTTGTTGCCGCGCCTCTGACTGGAGCGAAGGGCTATCACCGCTGGCCTTCGCAAGTAACTCAAGCGATCCGGCGATCCCTCCGCTCCAAACAAATCAGATTCGCATTTGCGTAGGTTTGAGGAACAGGCCGGAAAGTAGTTCCACAATGTTTTGTCAGGTGGCGTGGGTTTCATTTCGAAGAGCGTGCGTCGCGTGGGTGACCGCCGCGCCAGCGCGCAGGGCGGCCTCGACCATCTCTGCGTCGGTGGCACCCGCCTTGCGCGCGTTGCCGCTGTGGATGTCGATGCAATAGGGGCATTGAGTCGTGAGAGCAACCGCGACGGCAATCAACTCCTTGTACTTCACGGGAATGGCTCCCTCGGCGACGGCCGCCTTGTCAAATGCCCAAAACGCCGTCATCACTGCTGGCGCGAGGCTGTTCATTTTCCTAATCCTGGCCAGGTTTTCTTTGTTATACATGTAATCAATTTCTCAAGTTGCGGCGATCCGTCAATGGGATTTCCGTCCCGCTTTGGATTCGCGGGTGGTGCTTGCGATCTCCCGCCAGACAGGACTGGAACTTTAACCACGGATGAACACGGATGGACACGGATGAAACTAACTGCGTACCACGCGAAGCAGGCGAAAATTGTCGCCGCAAGAGAACGCAAGGAACACAAAGGACGCAAAATGTTTAACCGCTGATTGACGCTGATGAACGCTGATTCACAGGGCCGCAAGCTCGAAAGATGATGGCCCAGGGCAAAGCGAGTCTGCGAGCGATGCCCTGGGTTTATCGTCGAAAACATCCCAAGCCCTGTAAGGGCGGCAGGATAATTCGCGCAGATCAAGCGTTCGCCCGCGTGTAATGCTTGTCGAACTCTGCGATGATGTTCGGGTTGAAGAACGGCTTCTTCGGACTTTTTGGATTGCCCGGATCGAGTAGGCGGACGTGGCCAAACCGGGCATCGGCAGCGAGGCTCTTGCGAATGTCGTGGAATTTCTGGACCAGCTTGAACCCGGCGTATCGTTTCCGGCACTCGACCGTCAGCCGGTCGTAATCCCACGGATACTTCTCCCGGACGTGTTCCTCGGTCAGCCGGATCTGTGGCGCGTTCGGGTTGTTCGTCACCTGAACGCCCAAGGCGTCCTTTGCTTTCGAGCGCGTGAACCGGATTTCGACATTCACACTTACGGAGTAGCGCGCTGCGGGGTCATCCTGTTTCGTTTCAAGCCCCTCTACAAATGCGAGGAAGTTTTTCTCCTCTGGGTTCAGCACCACGGCCCTGGCGCGCGACGAAAGGCGGACGAACGCGAGCGGCATCACGTAGAAGTTGAATTCAGACAGGTCCCGTTTGAACCAGTCGCCAACCGCTGCCGCAAAGTTTTTGACGCTAGCCGCGCCGATTTCCTGTAGCCGCTGGGCAAACACTGGGGAGCGGTTATAGAAGTGTATCGCGGAATCTCGGAGTTCAAGCAGGGCTTCCAAGTTTTTCCAAGCGTTGCCGTCGAGCGCACCAGACTCCACGAACTTCTTGATGAGAAAGTCCAAACTGTGTGTGAGCGGATTGCCAGAGCGGGTGCGCTTGATGCGGGGCTTTGTTCCCTTGGTGCTGGCCGCTTTACTTTTGACAGGCTGTCGCACGTAGAGAAATGCGAGGTCGTTGCCGTGGTCGGACAACCATTTCGCCTTGAGCAGCAACTCCCAGCCATTGATGGCCAGCACGGCGAAAGCCTCCTCGCGATAATGGAAGGCGGGCTTGTTGTAGATTTCAATTGCCGCAACTGTGGCGGCGATCGCTCTGTCGAGAAGTTCCTTGCAGCGCGCTTTCATTCAGTTGGAAATGTCTGCCTGCCGTCACGCGGCGCAACAGACCACACAAAGCCGACTTCATTCAACAGTTTCTCGCGCTCGGGCGTGAGTTTGTGTTGCTTGCGCTTACAGCGCTGATTGCTGACCCAAATACCTAGCTGCCGATTCTCGGAGTAGTTGTAGGGCACGTTGCAATGGCCGTACTGCTTTTTGAACTCAACAAGCTGCCCGTATCTCATGGGCCACAGTTCCTGAGGCTTTATTCCGGCCAAATCTCGCGTAAAACC
>DASPXS010000446.1:0-15470 GCA_035637175.1 Haliangiales bacterium
CCGCCACGCGACGTTCCTTCGCAGTTCCGTGGTGGTGACGGAGGGAGTCAAACCCGGCGACAAAGTCGTCACGGTTGGCGCGAGCAATCTGTACGACGGCGCGCCGGTGGACGCGCGGCTGGCGGAACCGCCTTGACCCGCAGTTGCATGAGCCGGCCACACGACAACGAGACGATCCGCGGCGGGTTGGCCCAGTACTTCGTCGAGCATCGCGAGGTGGGTTGGTTGGCGCTGGTGGCCGTGCTGATCTGGGGCTGGGTTTCCTACCAGAGCCTGCCGCAACAGGAGGACCCAAAGATTCCCGAGCGCAGCGCGCTGCTGGTCACGGACTTCCCGGGCGCGAGTTCACAAAAGATTGAAGAGTTGGTCACCAAAAAGCTCGAGGAGAAAATCGACGAGCTCGAATCCATCGACGAAATCAAGTCGCAGTCGCGCGCCGGCGTTTCGGTGATTACCGTGTCGCAATTGCCCGGGAGCAAGATGCGCGTGGACCAGGAATGGGACAAGCTCCGGGCCAAACTCAGCGAGGTGAAGCTGCCCGAGGGGTGCGGCGCGCCGCGGCTGAATACCGACTTCGGCGACACGATCACGCTGTTGTTTGCCGTCACCAGCCCGCCCTTGAGCGACGCGGAACTCGAGGTCCGCGCGAACCTGATCCGCTCGCGGCTGGCGAAGCTGCGGGCGACGACCGGCCCGCAGGGACGGGCGGCTGTGTTCGCTTTTTATCCAGCGCCCGTGGCCGAGAGTTATCGCGCGGTGGTGAAGCGGACGTTTGAAACCGTGCTGGCCGCCGAGAAGCTCGGCGAAGACATCAAAACACACCAGGGCCGCTCGTACATCATGGGGGATTTCAAAACCTCCGCAACCCGCAGGCAGTTGGAGGATTTTCTCAGGAAGTTCGTGCGCATGCTGGCCGGCAGCGACAGCGAACTGCATCCGGACTTCGGCGGCGGCGTGGTGCTGATGGGCGACGAAGACCCGCTGCCCGCCATCCGCGCCACCTCCGAACCGCGTTACAGCTATCGCGAGCTGGAAGTCATGGCCGATGCCCTCAAGGACGAGCTCAAGGAGGTCGGCAGCGTCGGCAAGGTGAGCAAGATCGGCAACGTGGACGAAGTGGTTTACCTGTTGTTTTCCATCGCCACGGTGAACGGTTACCAGCTCTCTCCCGATCAGATCATCGAGGCCCTCGCTTCGCGAAACGCCATCATTCCCGGGGGCACGTTCCGCGCCGAGGGGCAGAATTTTCCCGTGCAGCTCTCCGGGGAATTCGAGAACGAAAACGAAATCCTCGGCGCCATCGTCGGTGTCGCGGGGGACAACGGGCTGCCGGTCTATCTGCGCGACCTCTTCGAAGTGCGCCGCGGCTACGAGAACCCGATACCTTACAGCGTGGAGGTGCTGAAGCGAACGTCCGCGAAAGGCGATTTGCAGCAGCGTCGCGCCGTGCTCGTCGCGGTGGAAATGAAAGAGGGGAACATCATCGGCCAGTTCAACCGGGAAGTGGCGGGGGCGGTGGAGCGGGCCAAACCCCGTTTCCCGGACGGCGTTGAGATCATGACGCTTTCGGACCAGCCGGGCGCGGTGGCGCATCGCGTCCAGCACTTCATGAAATGCTTTATCGAGGCGGTCGTCGTCGTCGTGCTCGTGGCGTTGTTCCTGATGGACTGGCCCTCGGCGCTGGTGGTGGCGACGGCAATCCCGCTGACGGTGGCGATGACCTTTGGCGGCATGGCAGTCCTCCACATCCCGCTGCATCAGATTTCCATTGCCGCGCTCATCATCGCGCTGGGGATGCTGGTGGACGACCCGGTCGTCGCCTCCGACGCGATCAATCGGGAAATCGCCCACGGCCGGCCGCGGGCTCTGGCGGCGTGGCAGGGTCCTTACCGTCTGCGCCGCGCCATTCTCTTCGGCACGATCATCAACATCGTGGCGTTCCTGCCGCTGGTCCTGCTGCCGGGCGACAAAGGCGCGTTCATCTTCGCGCTGCCGATGGTCGTCACGCTGTCGCTGGTCTCATCGCGCGTCGTGTCGATGACGTTCGTTCCGCTGCTCGGCTACTATCTCCTGCGCGGCCAGAAAGGACTCGAAGCCGGCGGCGACATTCGCCCGTTCTTTCTCTTTCGGCCGGTCGATAAAACACTGGCCGCCCTCCTGCCAAAATACAAGGCGCTCTTGCAAACCGGCTTGCGTCGGCCCGGGCGCAGCATCGGCATCGCCTGCGGCTTGCTGGGGATGAGCTTCGGGCTCACGCCCTTCTTCGGCACGCAGTTCTTTCCACCCGCCGAGCGCAACCAACTTTTGATTGACGTGCAATTGCCGGAATCGGCGTCGTTGACCCAGACCCGGCAGGTTTGCCGTGACATCGTCGGTCGCTTGAAGCGGCAGGCGGAGATTTCCAGCGCCGTGGTCTTCAGCGGCGGCACCGCGCCGCGTTTTTATTACAACGTGGTTCCCGGCGAACCGGGCAGTTACCTGGCGCAGATCCTGGTCAACACGCACACGGCCGAAGAGGTTCCCGGCCTGTTGGTGAAACTGCGCGACGAACTTGACCGGGAAATCGCCGGCGCCCGCATCGTTGTCAAGCAACTCGAACAAGGCCCGCCGGTCGAAGCGCCCATTCAGATCCGCCTGAGCGGCGAGAACCTGGACGTGTTGCGGCGCACCGCCGACGACGTGGCGGGCGCCTTGCGCAACGCCGGTGGTTACAAAGTGCACGACGACCTCGGCCGGCGGATGCCGACCCTGCTCATCGACATCGACCAGACACGGGCGAACACGCTGGCGATTAACAATTCGCAAATCGGCCGCCTGGCGCAGGCGGCGTTTTCCGGACTGAAAGTGACGGAATTGCGCGAGGGCGATCATCTGATTCCGGTCGTCATTCGTCTGCGCATCGAGGAGCGCACCGAAGTGGAAAAGATCCGGACCCTCTACGTCCGCTCAATGAACGGCGGGCTCGTGCCGGTCAACAGCTTCGCCACCGTCAACATCAAGCCTGAATACGCAACCATCGCCCATTACCACAAGCTGCGGACCGTGACGGTAAAATCCTTTTCCGCGTTCAACCAACTGCCGTCGCAGATTTTGAAGCGCGCGCGTTCGGCGATTCGGAAGATCGATTTGCCGCCCGGCTACAACCTGGAGTTTGCCGGCGAGGCGAAGGAGCTGAAGAAAAGTCAGAGCGAAATGGGCGACGTGATGAAAATTTCTTTGGCGCTGATTGCGCTGGCGATGGTGATCCAGTTCAACTCGGCCATGAAATCGCTGGTGGTGATGCTCACCGTCCCCTTGGGGTTGATCGGCGCGTTTACCGGCCTGGCGGTCACCGGCGCCTCGCTCGGGTTCATGGCTTCGCTCGGCATCGTCAGTCTGGCCGGCGTCATCGTCAGCCATATCATCGTGTTGTCGGATTACATTGAGGAAGCGCGCGCCGAAGGCAGGGAGTTGAAGGAAGCCCTCCTGCAAGCGGGCCTGGTGCGGTTGCGCGCCGTGCTGGTGACCGTGCTCGCGACGGTCGGGGGCCTGATTCCGCTCGCGTTGACCGGCGGCGAACTCTGGCATCCGCTCACCTCGGTGCACATCTTCGGCCTGATCTTTGCCACGATGCTGACGCTGGTGCTGCTGCCGGTGCTGTATTACGTATTTTGCGCCAAACTCAAGTTGATCAAATAATGAGGAACCGCGGGATGGGCGACACTCACTGTTGCCCCGTCAGATGAACCCTTGCCGTCGTATCGACCGAATTTGTGTTGTCGATGCAACACGGCGCTGGTTCAGAGCGGGCGAGCGGGTCCCGGGGGCCGCGCCGTCGCGGTTTCAGCGGATGGTCGCCCGGAGTTTCTGTTTGAACTGTTCCACCAACTTCTCGTGCGCCGCGTTCACCTCGGCGTCGGTGAGCGTACGTTCAGCGTGCCGGTAGGTGAACGCGTAGGCCATGCTTTTTTGTCCCGCGGGAACGTGTTGTCCGCGGAACACGTCGAATAATTCCACGTTCTCCAGATTGGCGGGTTTGGATTGTTTGACGACGGTAAGGACTGCGTCGTGGGTGGTCGCCTCCGGCACGAGCATGGCGATGTCGCGGCGGACGCTTGGAACCTGCGGCAGTGGTTTGAACGACTTGCTCGGGTTGCGCCGCTTCAAGATTTCGTTCAAATTGAGCTCTGCCAGAAACACCGGAGTCTTGACTTGGAAAAACCTGTTCAGAAGCGGATTCAACTGACCGATTTCGCCGATTTGGAGTTTTCCGCCGATGGAGACAGCCGCCGAATTTGCGAAGAAACGCTCGGAGCTGGATTCGCGTCGGGTGAAGGCAAAACCACGCAGTCCGAATTGAGCGAGGAATTCTTCAACAACACCCTTGAGATCGAAAATGTCAACTTGCGCGTCTCGTCCCTCCCCTTGCCAAAATGGCAAATAGCGCGATCCCGTCATGGCCAACGAAACCAACGCATCCTCGCAGATCTTCTGGTTCGACCGCCGGAATGTTCGACCGATCTCGAATAGAGCCACATCAAGATTCCTCCTCGCGTGGTTGTGCTTTAGAGCATCCAATAGACCTACCAACAAGGTGGGCCGCAGGACGTTCATGGTGTCACTTAGAGGGTTCGCCAACCGAATCAATTGAGACAAGCCTGGCGGCTGCTTCAACGAGATGTCAATAATGTCATCAACGACTGGCAACTTCGCTGCCTCGTCATCAATAAGCGTCTGTGTCTGCGCCTCATTCAACCCCAGACCGGTCAGAATGCGCCGCGCCTCGGCGATCTGGTCGTGCACGGCGTCGCAGGCATTTGCGCCGATGGCGCCGCGCGGCGCCGTCGCCGGAATTTTGTCCACGCCATACAGTCGGCAGACTTCTTCAATCAGATCGGTCTCACGCTTGAGGTCCACGCGGAACGTGGGAACGCTGAACCTGGCGGGTTCGGGCGGGGCGGCGCCGGCATCAACCGGTCGTGGTTTGCGATTGACCACGCGCAAGCCGAGTTGGCCGAGATAATACTCGACTTCATGCGGCTTGAGTTCAACGCCGAGCAATTCGTTGACTTTGTTATGGCGCAGCGTGATTTGCCTTGGCTCGACGGGATTCGGATAAGCATCGACGGCGCCTTCGGCCAACTGCCCGCCGGCCGTGTCGAGAATGAGTTGCGCGCAGCGTCGGCTCGCCCAATCGGTGATGCCGATGTCCGCGCCGCGTTCGAAGCGATAGCTGGCGTCGGTGCGCAGGCCGAGCGTTCTGGCCGTGCGGCGAATGTTCGTCGGGTTGAAACAAGCGCTCTCGATCAAAACGTCTTTGGTCTGCCGGTTGATCTCGGTGTTTTGGCCGCCCATGACGCCGGCCAGGGCGATCCCTTTCTGTTCGTCGGCGATCAGCAGCATCTCGCTCGTAAGCGTGCGTTCCTGGCCGTCGAGGGTGGTGAACTTTTCACCTGCCTGGGCGCGGCGGATAATGATGGTCGGCGTTGAATCGCTGAATCGTTGAACCGTTGAACCGGTTGATGCTTCAACGCCTTCACGCTTCGACGCTTCAACATCGTCGGCGTGCGCGAGCAAATGATAATCGAATGCGTGGAGCGGCTGGCCGATTTCGAGCATCACGTAGTTTGTCGCGTCCACCACGTTGTTGATGCTGCGAATACCCACTTTTTCCAGCGTCGAGCGCAGCCAATCCGGGCTGGGCCCGATCTTGAGGCCGCGCACGACCCGGGCGACGTAGCGCGGGCAAAGGTCGGCGTCTTCGATGCGCACGGCGACGAAATCGGAAGCTGGGAACCCGGAAGCCGGAACCTGGGCCTCGGGGATTTTGAGCGGATTCCGGGTAACGGCGCTGATTTCACGCGCGATGCCGATGAGGCTGTTGAGGTCGGGCCGGTTCGGGGTGACTTCGAGATCATAGACCACGTCGCCGGAGGCGCGGCCAAGATATTCGGCGAAGGGCTGGCCGACTTTGGCGTCTTCGCGCAGGATGAGCAGGCCGTCCACCGGATCGGGCAGACCGAGTTCTTGCGGCGAACACATCATGCCCTGGCTGACGATGCCGAAGACCTTGCGTTCTTTGATGACAAACGGCTCTTTTTCGCCCGGCTTCAATGGCAGTGCGTAGCGGGGCAGGATGAGCGCGACTTTGTCGCCGGGCTTATGGTTTTGCGCTCCGCAAATGATGGTGCGCCCGGCTTTGCCGTCATTGACCTTGCAGACAGACAACTTGTCCGAGCCGGGCACCGGGTCGCGTGTGAGGATTTGGGCGACGACGATGCCCTCGAATTCGCCGGCGAGCCTCTGGACGCCTTCGACTTCGAGTCCGAGCATGGTGAGCCGCTCCGCCAGTTCGTCGGCCGACCAGTCGAAATCAACGTATTGTCCGAGCCAGTTGAGTGTGACTTTCATGAGTTAAGAGTATTCACACGACGACAAGCTGTGAGAAAGCCTCATTCGCTGTCCAGGAAAGTTTTCTCCTCGCCCCATGGGGCCGCCGTTGGGCTTGGGAGGATAAACCGGGCCAGCGGCGTGAGGTCTCATGCAGTCTTCAGGGCGCCACTTTTCTTCAGGTAGCGCGCAATTCCGTAAGCGAGTGTCACCAGGAGCAACAATGACCAGAGCACCCAGACCATTCCCTGGCGCCGTTGATAGTCTCCGTTGCTCCAGAGGTTTTTCAAGGTCAGAAGAATGATCGCCGCGAGCCATGCGTAGGTCGAACCGTATTCCGCGCTGATCAGCCGCCGCCAGTTGAATTGCATGCCTTGCAGGGTGGATCGGAGGCCGGAGAAATTCGGGACGAGGCGGTTCACCCGGGCGCAGTACGCTGCGAATTCATCTCCGAACTTGTTCCGCAGAAAATTCTCCTCTGCCGCGATGATCGCCCAATAGGCAAAGAGGAAGAAAGGGACGCCGAGGGCGAGAAAGAGACGGGAGTTGCAGGCAATCCCCAGCCCGAGGATGACGAGAAAGTTTCCGACGTAAAGCGGGTTGCGGCAATGCGCGAAAATTCCTCCCTGGACCAGTTTCTCGGCATAGATCTGCCGGTTTCTCCCGCCGCGAATGATATATTCGAGGCCGATCGTCGCCGCGCGCAGTCCCTGTCCAGCCAGGGCTACGAACAGGCCACTTGCAACTGCGAGGCGGTAGTCGGCAATTATTCCCGGCCCATTCAGGAATAGCAAAAGATAAGCCAGCGGGAAAATGGCGTTGCGGTAATGGAAGAAAAAATTGCCGATGCGAATCATCATTTGACTGCAACGATGCCACAAAAGTTATACCACTTGAAAAACACGTCGCAGTAGCGAAACCCGGCGCGCAAAAGCATTTCGCGGTTCTCCAAAAGTTTGTAGGGAATGAGCACATTCTCGAGGGCTTCCCGCTTTTGGGCGATCTCCAACTCGCTGTAATGGTTCCGCTTCTTCAGGTCGTAGTAGTATTTGATGAAAAGCCGGTTGAACAGGGAGTCCTCGCCGATCAATTTTTCGACCAGGATCAACGCTCCGTTCGGGTTCAATCCCTGGAGAATCATCCCAATCAGTTTTTCCCGGTACAACGGCCGGATAAACTGGAGTGTGAGGATCATCAGCACCATCGACGCGTTTTCAATAACGACGCCCTGGTTCAGGTCCGCGCAGCGCAGTTCGTGCGCCCGGGTGAAACCATGTTGAGCCAGCTTGGTTCGGCATCGGTCCAGCATTTCCGCAGAGTTATCGACGCCGATAAACCGCACCCGGTCGGGAAGGCATTTGTCGAGATGCAGCATTGTCGTCCCGGTGGAGCAACCCAGGTCGTAGCAATTGGTGCCCTCCGCCGCGAAGTCCGCGGCCATCTCTCCGATCATGCGCTGGATTTCCTGATAGAACGGCACCGAACGGTCCAGCATATCGTCGAAGACCGAGACGACCTTTTCTCCGAAACGGAAATCGGCGACTTCCGCCAACTTGTCACTGAAGATGCGGTCTTTTTCTTGCATGTCAGAATTCATTTTGCCCGACCACGGCGCCCGCTCCCGGTCTCAGCGCCAGCGAGAACGTCGGCAATCGACGCTCCGCTCTGCGGGACCGCCGTGTGATAGTCCTCACCGAGCAGGGCGGCGATGGTGGCGGCGATCTGGCTTTGCGTGTGCGGTTCGGTTTGCGTTCGTTCCCCGACGGGAGGCGTGTCGGGACCCATCACCGCGATCCAGTCGCTTTCCGAGTTGGCGATTTTCTCGCCGTGACTCTTCCAATCGACCGGTCCGCTGCCGCGACCGTGATCGGCGGTGATGATGAACGTCGTTTTGTCGCGATACTGCGGCAGGGACTGGGCCTGTTCCCAGAGCCGCCGCACGAAATCGTCCATGTGGTGTGCGGCGGTGAGGTAAAGGTCATAGCGACCCGCGTGCGCCCATTCGTCGGTCTCGCCGAAGCCAACGAAGACCAGGCGCGGTTGCTTGCGCTTGAGGTGGTCCGTCACGACGTGGAAGAGGAACGAATCGTACGTTAAATCCTCCCATACCGGCGTCGTGTCCCGGAGCAGGTCGGCGACAAACCGGGGCGGGGGGATTTCGTAGCTGCCGAATTTCGACTCCCACACCGGCCAGATCGGCAGGTGGCTTCGCTCGACGTTGAAAATGTAGGGGAACACGTCCCAACTGCCGAACACGGCGGCGCGATTGCGCAGGCCGGCGCGGCCATTCAACCACTCGAACACCGTCACGTTCGCGTTCGGCTTTTTGTCGTTGCTGTCGATGCGCGGATCGCCGGAGCCGGTGAGGATTTCGTTGTAACCGGGATATGAAAACTTCCTGCCGTTGGTCACGGCGACCACGCTGCCTTTGTTCTGATTGCCGAAAAGCTGTCCCTGCCGGGCGATTTCGGTCCAGAAAAACGGCAGCAACGCCTCCCGTCGTTCCGCGGGCGTGTCGCGCCAGAACTGGGCGCGCAAGGCATTGGTGTCCGCCACGCCGCCGATTTCCCTGGTCATCAGGATTTCTTCGGCGCCGGCGAAGACCTCCTGCCAGCGGAACCCGTCGCTGATGATGAGAAAAACGTTTTGGGTTTTGAGGGGAGCGGCGTGTGCGTCAGGCAAGAGGGCAAAAGATACAAGTCCAACCAAAATAGCGCTGAGCGGCAGAACAGGGAAGGACGGCAGGCCACGGCTTGAGCCGTGAGCTATTTTCTTGCGCAACCCCGTGGTGCGGCGAATGGCGGGCTCCATTAAAAATTTCTTGGGCGAACCGTTGAACTCAACGTGTCGATTAAACCAGTTGGATGTGATTTTCATTTGGAAAACACACGGCAGAATCAATCCAAGCGCGGCGAATAGCCGAGAACGGCGTCGAACTCTCCTGCCTCGCGAATCGTCTTCATAGCGGGAGAGCTGGAATCCCAATCAATTCGCCGAAGCTTTGAAACCGATGCTGCGATGTAGGGGAAACGCAAATCGTATGTGGCGTAAAGCGTGTCAAAGAATCGGGAAACCTGGAGGGGGCTCTCGCTTGGCGGAAAATCCGTTCGGAGATTTCCGAATTCAGGTGCATAGGGAACGACTAAACCAATAGCCACAGCTTCGTAGCGCGTAATTTCGTCGCGAACAAGCCGGCGTCCCGCCAGTCCGAGCAGAATATCGTGGTAACGACGAATGGAAGAGACTACCTCGCCACGAGCGGTTACGGCAATGTCGTTCGGTGCCAATTTTGCTTTGCTTTCCTCGTTTGCTTTGAGGAAGTGCAAGAAGCCATAAACCAAGCCTGGATACATAATGTGTAGGTTCGTGGAGTCACCGATGGCTTCCTCCATGCGGTTGGTTAGGTTCCGAAAGGCGTTGCCGGTGCCTTTCACGGAGACGGCCAAAACCGGTCCAACTCCGTCCTTGGACACGACGACGTCCACATCCTTGGACTTTAGCCCGCCCAAGACGGTCATTTCGGCGGCATTTTCCACCGCGGCGTCAAAGCGCAGATAATTCCGCCCAGATTGCGTTTCGACAACCAGCGGAGGATGCGGAATCACTTCATCCGGATGAAATCCACCTTCAAGCACCAGTCGAATGGCGGCGTAGCGGTGGATGGGGCGAATATGCTGCTGCGCCTGAGTGCCCGTGACTGTGACGAACTCCCGGAGCGCCGCCCGGAGATTAAGGAACGGGGGCAGCGTGTGATCAGGCATAATGCCGCCATCGCCGCATGAGATGGGTGGCTTCTTGCAGTTCTTCGGTTTCGGAGTCCGAGAGATCGAGCTTCTGCAGGGGAAGGCGAGTCTTTGCGGCTTCACCAGGTTCAAGCTTCAACATGCCGCCACCAAGCGGATGCCCTTCCAGTTCGCAACTCAACTGTGCCAAAGGGTGGTCCCATACTCGTTGAATTTGTTGGATACTGACTTCACCCCTGAGACGAACGGCGTGGACTGAGTTGGTGCAGACGCACCGCGCGGAATTGGCAACCACTGTCGGTCTGACACCGCTCATGTAGGACAGAAACGCGTCGGGCACGCGCACATCCGGCACGACGTACCATGGGTCACGATTTCGACATTTATAAGTTTGGCGCGCCCGTTCTGCATCAGTGGTAGCCAAGTAACGACGTGCCGGTTCCGGCAAGTCGCGTTCACCGCTCAGATCGACCAAGAGCACCGGTTCGTCCGCGTCGAGCCAACGCCGGACAATTGGTGCATCAACATCGGTCTCCGGTAATTGCTCAGCTCGTCTTACTGCCACACGCAGACAACGCTGCGGCAGTTCCCAGAGCTTGGCTTCGCTCGGACGAACGTGGAAGAAGTCGTTCGCCCCTGTAACATAGCCGATGCCCGCATGCGCGACTTCAGATAATCGGCGGACACCGGGTCTTTGAGAAAGGTCGTCGTATAGGGAAAGCTTCCGTTGCGATAGAATGAATCGGCGCAGTCGGCACCCGGCGTCACGCCATTGCGGGAGAGACACCAACCTTTCGAACCGTGGCGGCTTGGCCGATTCAATAAATCGTTCCACGACGCTCAGGCCAATAGTGTCGGTTCGAGCACCAAAGTCGGTGCAATAGAGGAGCCACGCATCTTCTGACAAATCGGGAAACAGTTTCTCGCGAATCGCAACGACGCCGACCATTCCAAAATTACGGCAGAGGCACTCCAACAATACCGCCGAATAGGTTGCGTGACCAATCTCAGCAGGGACGACGAATGCTATTGTTCCACCGGGCTTGAGCAGGCTGGCGCTCACGACGAGAAATGGCGCCCACGATGATGAGAGGCCGTTGAATTCCGCACCGAGGCGGGATGCCATTCTTAAAGCCTGCTCACGAACCGCGCCGGCAAAGTGCTGGTAGCGGATGAAAGGAGGATTACCCACAGCAGCCTCAAATTGTTCGCGGGTCTTCGCCGCCCAGGTAAAAAAATCCCCGGAATATATCAACGCGCTTGGAGCACATTGCTTGGCTAGTGCGGCGTTCTCTGAGGATACTTCAACGCCGACAGACCTCCGATGAAGAGAAACAAACTTTCCGTCACCACAGGAGGGGTCAAGAATTCGATCGGTTGGCTTCGGTGCAACCCAGCTCACCAGTGTCCGAGCTACTTCCGGGGGCGTAAAAAACTGTCCAAGTTGTTTGTAACGGTGGCTCACTTTATTAGGTCAGTATTTATGTTTTCTATACCTTAGAGCCTCGAGCGACTCAAGCACCGAGCGAAATGCATCAGAACTGCCTCAAAAACCTCAGATCATTTTCGTAGAACAACCGGATGTCGTTGATGCCATAGCGAGTGATGGCGATGCGTTCGAGGCCGAAGCCGAAGGCCCAGCCGCGCTTCACTCGGATGCAGCTAACGCGAATTCCACCGATTGCGGCCGCTTGACTTGTTCCGAGGCGTCGAGCAACTCAATCGAGAGGACTCGGCCCGATTTGTCGTAATCGAAAATCAGACCTTCGCGAATTTCATCGCTTTCGGCAACTTTGCCGGGCCGCAGGATGATTGAAAGCGTGTCTGTCTCTTTGTCGTAAATGACCTTCATGACTGTTTCCAATACTTCGCAATCTTACTGGTTTTGTAGGCCGTGACAACATGATACGCAGTGGAAACCTCTTTGACGACTCCCCGAAGCAGCAAGCGACCGCGTGCGCCGATTCGCGATTGGTAAATTTCCCGGCCTTTGCGTGATGGCAGAACTTGTTCTGGACCACGGATGACCCGCTCAACTTCAGCCCGTTGGATACCGCGCGCCGACGCATCTCGAATCGCGCATGGCCTGAGATTTATTGATCGGCTTTGATGGCATTGAACGAGTCTGGCGCCGATCAGAACTGCCTCAAAAACCGCAGATCATTTTCGTAAAACAACCGGATGTCGTTGATGCCATAGCGGATCATGGCGATGCGTTCGATGCCGAAGCCGAACGCCCAGCCGGTCCAGACCTCGGGATCGTAACCGACGTTTTCGAACACCTGCGGATGCACCATGCCGCAACCGGCAATCTCCATCCATTCCTTGCCCATCTTGCGCGTCAGCGCGCTGGAAAAATCGATCTCGAAACTCGGTTCGGTGTAGCTGAAATAGTGCGGCCGGAAACGAATCTTCACGTCGCTGCCCAGCAGATCCTTGAAGACGAATTCGACCGTGCCTTTGAGGTCGCTGACGGTGACGCCTTTGTCCACGTAAAGACCTTCGATCTGCTGGAAGGTCGGGTTGTGCGTGGCGTCGGCGTTGTCGCGGCGATAACAGCGCCCCGGCACGATGATGCGGACGGGCGGCGGCTGCTTCTCCATCACGCGGATTTGGACGGAGGAAGTGTGGGTGCGCAACAGCAGGGGCTGATGATCGCCCGCGCCCCTCACCCCGTCCCTCTCCCCGTCGGACGGGGAGAGGGTGGCCGACAGGCCGGGTGAGGGGTATGGCGCACTTAAGTAGAACGTGTCGTGCGTGTCGCGCGCGGGATGGTCGGCCGGCGTGTTGAGCGCGTCGAAGCAGTGGTATTCGTCCTCGACTTCGGGGCCGTCGGCAACCACGAAACCGATTTTGCGGAAGCTGCGCACGATGTCCTCGGTGACCTGGGTGAGCGGATGAAGTTTGCCGAGCGCGCGACGTCGGCCGGGCAGGGTGAAGTCAGTTGGCTCCCGGGGGAGAGCAGCCTTGAGTTCGAGTTCTTCACGGCGCGCAGCCAGGGCGGTTTCGAGTTCGGACTTGGCCTGGTTGATCCGTTTGCCGGCGGCCGGGCGGTCTGCTTTCGGGAGCGAGCCGAGCCGTTTCATCAACGCAGTGAATTTGCCGTGCGTGCCGATCCAGTTGCCCTTGGCCTGCTCGAGCGCGGCGACGTCAGGCGCGGCCTTCAAATCCGCGAGGGCGGACAGCTTCAGCGGTTCGATTTCGTCCAGGAGCGATGACATGGCGTATTTTTAGCCGCAAAAAGGCGCAAAAGGCACAAAAGAAAATGCCCGAGGGAACATTTGCGCGTTTTGCGTCTTTTGGCGGTCCTCATAAAAACAAAAAACGAGCGGCCATCGCTGGTCGCCCGTTGGAGAATTCCGGTGACGCGGTTCAGGCCTTGGCGGTTTTGGCCTTGAGCGCGTCCTGGGCGACCTTGATCAGTTCGCCAAACGCGGCGTTGTCCTGCGCGGCAATGTCGGCCAGCACCTTGCGGTCGAGCGCGACCTTCGCCGCCTTCAAACCTTCCATGAAGCGACTGTAGCTGAGGCCGGCGGCGCGGGTGGCGGCGTTGATGCGGATCTGCCAGAGCGCGCGGAAATTGCGTTTCTTGGTCTTGCGATCGCGATAGGCGTATTGCCGGCCGTGATCCAGCGCGTCGGAAGCGTAGCGGTAAAGCTTGGAACGGCGCATCCGGAAGCCTTTGGCGGCGCGGATCATCCGGGTGCGGCGCTTGCGTGAGGCGGGGGCGTTGGTGACTCGCATGGGTCAGTTGAGGGTTGATGGTTGAACGTTGATGGAACGCTTAGTGACTGAAGGGGAGGTTCTGGATGATGCGGTAAGCGTCGGTTTTGTCAACGATCGTTCTTTTGCCGAGCCTGCGGCGACGTTTCGGGTTTTTGCCGGCGAGCAGATGGCGTCTGCCGGCGTGGGAACCCAGCACTTTGCCGGTGGCGGTGATCTTGAACCGCTTGGCCACCGATTTCTTTGTTTTGATGCCTTTGGGGCGACGCATAAAGTCAACTTTCTATTAAAAAGAGCGGGCAATATAGGAACAGGACTCCACCGAAGCAAGCGGTATTTTGAGCCTTGCCGAACCACGAAAGCACTGTGCTGCGCGTCGCTCACGAAGTCAGCGCGAAGGAGACCGTGAGTATTCGGGCGATTCCGGCAAGCTACGGCAGAATAGCCGCGCGATAAAAGCGAGCGCTGAAGCTCGGCGAATTATTGTCCTGAAAGTAAACCTTGCCGTCGGATGGATTCGCGCTGGAAGTTTGCAAAGTCGTCCAACTGTTGGAAGCCAGGGTCGTCGAACCTTCAAAACGATAGCTGCGGCCAACCACACCTTGAATCAACATTTCGAAATTGCCATTGCTATTTTTGCCAAAGGAAAGGAAGTAAGGCGCCGGGTTCGAACCTGTTGAATTGATCGCGATCGACAAGTTTTTATTTGTGTTGCCGCCATTCGAATCGTTGACCAGGACGGTAAAGGAATTTGTGCCCGAACTGGTTGGCGTGCCGGAAATCGCGCCGCTGTTGGTGTTCAAATTCAATCCCGTCGGCAAAGAGCCGCCTATCTGCCAGGTGTAAGGCGGAACTCCGCCGCTGGCCGTCAGATTCGCAGAGTAGAACACGTTGTTTGTTCCGTTGGGCAAGGAAACGGTCGTGATTTCCAGCGCGGGATTGATGGTCATCGAAAGGCTTTTGTTGGTCGTGTTTGCCCGCTGGTCACTTACCTGGACGGTAAAATTAAAAGTGCCGCTGCTCGTTGGTATGCCATCGATCAATCCCGAACCAAAATTCACTCCCGGCGGCAATGAACCGGAAACAAGGCTCCAATTGTAAGGTGGTTGCCCTCCCGTCGCCTGGAGGTTGGTATGATAATTCTGGAATACCACTCCCGTTGGCAAATTGGTCGTCGTGATTTGCAACGGTTGGATTGGGTAAATTGTAAAGTTCACTGTGCCATTCCCACCGGAAATCGTGACGTTTTGATTGGCTGGCGTTTCGAATCCACGGCTGGACAAGTCGTCACCAGATACGTACACCGACCATGTTCCATTAAAAACACCCAGCGAATAATTGCCGCTGCCATCGGTCTGTCCATTGGAGGAGTAATTGGTGCCGTTGACGGTGATGTTCGCCCCCATGTTGACGAATGTGATGGGACTCGAATTGGTGTCATGAACATTGCCGCTGATCTGCGCGGTGACACTGCGCACCACGTAACTGATGTTCGAAATGTTCACGCCGTCGGTGACATTGTAAGAAAGACTCGGGCCCACCAGATTGTGTTGCGCGGCGCTGGTGGTCTCCAGTTGAAGCGTCCAGGCGCCGCCGAACAACCCGATGTCGAAACTGCCGTCCCCAAGCGTGGTG
>DASPXS010000447.1:0-19979 GCA_035637175.1 Haliangiales bacterium
ATTGGTTGGCGACCGATTCGATGGCGGCGCGCCCCATTTCCAGCGGGCGGCCGATGCCGGCTATCTCCGTTTTTCCGGCCAGCTCGCCGTGTCGGTCAACGAACGCTTTCACCGCGGATGCCTCGGCGGGGCGGCCGATAAAATCAGCCACGTCGATGGTGAAGAAATCCGAGTGCGCAACGAACCGCTCCACCGTGTCCCGGCGGATGTGGTCGGCATCGACGTGGTAGGGCCTGTTCCAGTTCAGCTCGCGCACGGCCGCGTCGGCCGCGGCGCGGACGTTGGCCGGTTCCGAACCGATGGTGACATGCTCGCGATTCGATTTGTTCCAGACCGGGATGACTTCCACCCCCTCGGCGGTCGCCTTCAGGCACGCCTGCAGTTGGGCTCTTGCCTGATGCGCAAACCGGTCGCCGACACCCAACGAATATTTTCCCAGAGTCAGCATTCTGCTTTTGGTCGCGTTGCGGTGGGTGACAATAGGAACCTCTTTCTGACCCCTTTTAAGACTAATCCGTTTTCACGTTTTGTTTGGACACGCCTTACGACGTTTTCGCGTCCGACTCAACTCGTCACAGCGTGTATGCAGGTTGCCGCTTGGGATGTTTTCTCCGCAGTTCTTCGGCTGCCAAGGCATTCGCAACCCGAAAATAGTAATCGGACTTCTTTTCGCAACCGTTCAGCACATAGAGCCCTGCCACTGCCGCGAAGAGGTACGACCGCCGCCAATGATTGGCGCTCTTGATCCCGAACGAGAGTGCGGCCTTGGGTTTCCCCACACACCAGAGCCATGAGATATGATGCTCGTCCAGCAGGGGATGTTTAGCCCCGGCACCTTCGGCCACCTTAAGTATTTTTCCGGCCGCGCCATATTCTCCCCGCTTCAAGAGGTATTCGATGAATTCTAAGCTCAAAAAGAGCGGATAGCTCCCTGTTTGGATCAATTTTGAGAGGTGTTCACAAGCGTTTGCCACACCTCGTCGCCTGACGCGACTCAATAGTCTCCGCCATTCTTTCTTAACAAGTGGCTGCACAATTCATCGAATATACCTGAGACTGGGAAGCTGGAGACAGGGCACTTTCGCGTTTACCTTCTGTCGATTCTTCTTGGCTCCTTCTTTTTTTCTTCAGGGCATCTTCGAGGAGCTTCTGCTTTAGTGCCTCTTTGGCGGCCTCCGAAACGTCCGCCTCTGCTTTGGGACGGACGATAGGTCGGCGACTCATGATTTAAGCCGAGAGCGAATGCGTGCCTCCACTTCCTCCTACGAACTGCCGACATCCGGATGTCTTTCATACACGACCAGCCGCGTGTCGAGCAACGCATTTTCGGCGTCGGTCAATGGATCGGCTGCGTCGATCCACTGCTCGCAATCGAGCACGGCGAGTGTAAGACGAACCTTCTGCCGGCTCCGTCGGTGTCAGATTGGTCAATTCTTCAAGAATCTCGGCTTTGCACACGCTGAAAGAGTAGTCCAGCTGCGCCGTGGTGTCACCCCGCAAGCGGGCGGGGCCTGCACACGATTCGGCGAGGACACCGGGCTTCGCCTCTTTCCAACTTAATGAATCTGTCGCTCCACGAACTCCACGAAAGGCCAGGTGCTTAAAGAATTGACACGTCGTCTGAACGATGAATAAGAGTAGCACATGCCGACAACAACCTCCGGAACGCCGACACAAGCTGCACGACGGGTGCGAGAGCACGGGTCCGCCACGCCCGGTCTGGCTTCCAGGAAGGCACACGGCATCCACTACACGCCACCGCTCCTTGCTGCTTACCTGGCCGAGCAGGTTGTACATGGGCTTCTGAACGGTTGCGACGAGTCGAGAAGAATCTGCATTTTGGATCTGGAGGTTGTTTGACTTTTGAATGTAGGTGTCGAAATCCTGGCCCGGAAAACGGGGTTTCGACTTCGTGAACGAAGCGGGCACCGGGTAGCCGAGAATCTCGCAGACTCTCGCCTTCAGAACCTATGATCGCGTGCGGAGCGGGTAGTTCAAATCGAAACCCATCAGACCGTCTCTGAGAATCGACTCCAAATCGCTGCTGGGGAGAAAGTATTCCGGGCTGTCGTGCAACGAGTCGTAGATACTCTTGCCGGACTTCGCGATGGCTCCTCGACTCCCGATGACCGACGAGAAATCAGGCGTCACGGATCACTTCCTCGTCAGCAACTCGACGGGTGAAACGCCAAACGCTGCCGCGATGGTGTCCAACGTCGCAAGCGTGATATTCCGCTCGCCGCGTTCAACGGCACCGATGTAAGTCCTGTGTAGCCCGCACTTCTCGGCGCATTCCTCCTGCGACCATTCTCGTTGAAGTCGAAGACGTCGTAAGTTTTCTGCGACGATGGTTGCAGAGTCCTGACGTGGCATCAGGGCGTTATGCCCGAATGATGACTCTGTATCTAAAGACTAGAAGTAGCACAGGGTTTCTCCGTTCCGAAAACCATCGGGAGTGAAAATGAACTGGGAGTTGAAGGAAGCACCAAAATCAACGCGTGCATCTTTCGCTTCGGAGTCTCGCCTGAACCTGAAAACGGCCGACGACGGTCACAAGGAGGAAACAAAGATAACGAAGGAGCGGGCACGTGGGCTGCGGAGCACCAGCCGCAGCGACTTCGCGGGAGCGTGCGTGTTGGGATCGTTTCACCGCCTTTGGGCGTTCGAGCGTGCTGCGGCTGGTCCTTCGGACACAGCCGCGGTCCGGTGGCAGTGTCATGCGCTCCATACACTCCTGGAGCGCTCGTCTTCGTTTGACCGGACCGCGGCTGAGTTGGTAAGCATGGCCAACGCATGCGCTCCGCCGTCACCATCTCGCTCGTTCCGGAAGCGCGCGGTGGTCCGTTTGTTTTCCGGGACGACCTGGCTGCGGGCTGTCAAAAAGCCGCGGCGCTGGGATTTGATGCGATCGAGGTCTTCCCGCGGTCGCCCCGGGAGTTCGATGTGTGTCTAGTCGGGCAACTCCTGGCGCAACACAATCTCAAGCTCGCGGCCGTCGGCACGGGCGCCGGTTGGGTGGCTCACCAGTTGCGCCTGACCGATCCCGACCCGGCGACGAGACTTCGCGCCCGGGAATTTGCCGCGGCGATGATCGACCTGGCCGGAGGTTTCAAGGCGCCGGCGATCATCGGCTCGATGCAAGGCCGTTGGGAGGGCAGTGTCACGCGCGAACAGGCCCTGGCGTGGCTCGCCGAGGCTCTCGAAGAACTCGCGCCGCGCGCCGCGCATCACGGCGTGCCCCTGCTCTTTGAACCGTTGAACCGCTACGAAACCAACTTGCTGAACCGGGTTGACGAGTCGCTGACTTTCTTGAACCAACTCCGGGCGCAGAACGTGAACCTCCTTTGCGATCTGTTCCACATGAACATCGAGGAGGCGGACATCGCCGCGGCGCTCCGGCTCGCCGGCCCGCGTCTTGGCCACGTTCACTTTGCCGATAGCAACCGGCTCGCCGTTGGTTCCGGCCACACCGATATCGCGCCGGTGGTGGCGGCGCTGCGGGAGATCGGTTACACCGGATATTTATCAGGCGAAATTCTGCCGCTGCCCGACAGTGACACCGCCGCCCGGCAGACCATGAAAGCGTTCCGCCAATACGCGCTATGAAAAATTGAATCACGCCATGTTGAAACACCAGCTCATTCATCCGAAACTTAACGAAGTGCTCGCCCGGGCCGGTCACCACGCGAAAATCCTGATCGCCGACGGCAATTATCCGGTCTCCACCAAACACGGACCGAACGCGGAATTGGTGTGCCTGAATCTTTCTCCCGGGGTCCTGACGGTAGTCCAGGTCTTGCGGGCGTTGCTGAGCGCCGTGCCGGTGGATCGCGTCAACACAATGGGGATTCCGCCCGACGATCCCTACGCCCGGAAAGGCGAGCCGCGTGTCTGGAACGAATTTCGCGGGGCGATCAAAGAAGCGCGGCTCAAACTCACGCTGGAGCCGATCCCGAAATGGGATTTCTACAAAACGGTCGAATCACCCGATCACGTGCTCACCGTCCAGACCGGCGACCAGGCGCTGTGGGCGAACGTGCTGCTCACCATGGGCTGTCGCACGGGTTGACCGCCGGTCTTCCGCCCGGCTCAGCCTAATTTCCCACGCAGGGTCCCGGCCACCTTGACGAATGCCTGACCGTAAGGCGCGTCGGGGCTGGAAACGACGACCGGCACACCGCGGTCGCCGCCGCTGCGGATTTCAGTGTAAATCGGAATCTCGCCGAGGAACGGGATGTTTTGTCGCCGCGCTTCCGCCTGGCCGCCGCCGTGGCCGAAGATTTCAATGCGTTCGCCGTTGGGCGCGGTGAAATAACTCATGTTCTCGATGATCCCGAGAATGGGCACGTTGACTTTCTCGAGCATGGCGATGCCTTTGCGCACCACACCCAGCGACGCTTCCTGCGGCGTGGTCACAATCACGCCGCCGTCGAGCGGAACGGTTTGGCAGAGCGAAAGCTGGGCATCGCCGGTTCCGGGCGGAAGATCGACCAGCAGATAATCCAGTTGGCCCCAATCCACCTGCATGACGAATTGCTGTATTGTTTTCATGATCATCGGCCCGCGCCAGATGACCGGCTGGTCGCCTTCGAGCAAAAAGCCCATGCTCATCAACTTCACGCCATGATTGGCAGGCGGCACCAGCTTCTCCTCGGGACTGATGGTCGGTCGCTGATTGATGCCCATCATCAGAGGGATACTGGGCCCGTAGATGTCGCAGTCCATCAGACCGACTTGCGCGCCGAGATGCCGGAGCGCGCAGGCGAGATTGACCGAAACCGTGGACTTGCCGACGCCGCCCTTGCCGCTGGCCACGGCCACCACGCGGTTGATGCCGGGAATCTTGTTTTGATTGGCCCAGGCATTCGCCCCGGCAGCCGCCGGTTGACCGGCAGGTTGTTTCACCTCGACAAATACGCGCTGCGCGTCCGGCAATGCTTTAAGCGCAGTCTCGCAGTCGGCCTTGATCTGTTGAGCGACCTGCGCATTGCCTCCGGTCAACTGCACCACCACGCTGACCGCGCCATTGCCGGCGGCGACCTGTTTCACCAGCCCGAACGACACAATGTCCCTTGAGTAACCGGGATACTTCACGCCTTTCAGCGCGTTTCTGACGACTTCTTCGTTCAACATAATTCAATGGCCAAACCACGATTCCTGATGACCACCAGAAATGCAAGAGCCGGCCGTCAGCGGGGTTCAATTCGAACCCCATCAGCGAGAGGGTCCGTCGGTCGCGGCCGTCGCGGTCTGTGCCGATGGCCGGCCGTTTTTGCGCGGGTTGATGAGCGAATCGACCAACCCGCGTTGAAATTCGTCCCACATCGGCGACAGGCCGCGCAGCCTGGCGGCGACCTGGGTGAAGGTTTCGATGACGTAATCGATTTCCCCGGCGGTGTTGTCTTTGCCGAGCGAAAAAATGATGTTCCCCTGAGCCAACGAATAGTCGAGACCAATGGCGGTGAGGACCGGCGAGACTTTCAACGATTTGCTGACGCAACTCGGGCCGCTGGCCGCCGCGATGCCCTGCATGTCGAGCATCAAGACCAACCCCTCGCCTTCCAGGAACTCGACGCTGATATTCAAGTTCGTGCTGAGGCGACGGGGACCGGGTTCGGGTCCGTTGAGCTTTACGAAGGGAACGCTGCGGCGGATTCCGTTCCAGAGCCGGTTCTGCAATTGGGCCGTGTGCGCGATGCGCCGCGGCAGTTCGCGCGAGGCGATCCCGGCCGCCACTCCGGCGCCGACGATCGCCGGAACGTTTTCCGTCCCGGCGCGAAGACCGCCCTCCTGCACGCCGCCATGAACGATGCTCGCCAGGCGCGCCCGCCGGTTCCGGTAGAGCACGCCAATGCCTTTCGGTCCGTAGAAACGATGCGGCGAGAGCGAAAGCAACTGGATTCCCATCGCCTGAACATCGATGGGCAGCCAGCCGCCGCTCGCTGCCGCGTCCACGAACAGCGGGATTCCCTTTTCGCCGGTGATCCCGGCGATGTCACGAATCGGTTCGACCGTGCCGATGTCGTGGTTGACCTGATGGATACAAACTAAAATCGTTTTGTCGGTGATCGCAGCGCGAACATCCGCCGGGTCCACGAAACCGTTGGCGTCCACTTTCACCCGCGAGGAGGTGAACCCGTGCTGTTTCAGAAACTCCACCGAGTTCATGACGGACGGGTGTTCGATTTCGCTGAGGACGATGTGGTTGCCCCGGCGCTGATTGGCGTAGGCCGTGCCTTTGGCCGCAAGGTTGGCTGACTCCGTGCCGCCCGAAGTGAAGATGATGTCGTCGGGCGATTCGGCGTGGATAAGCTCGGCCACCTGCGCCCGCGCTGCGGCCAGGGCGTCCCGGGCGCGCAACCCCAGTTCATGAAGCGCCGACGGGCTGCCGAAAGCCTCGGTGAAAAGCGGTTTCATCGCCTCGAACACTTCCGGCAGAATCGGCGTGGTCGATTGATGATCGAGAAAGACGCGGCGCATCGGTCGGTTTTTTTTCAACTGGAAGCTAACCGTTCGCCCGGCAAAAGTCATTCAATTCGTTTTATCGTCGGTTTCGGGGGTGTCCTGATTTGGTGGCGATGGTGCTGCACCGCTGTGCGCCATCGCCGCGGCACATCCACTCGGATCAAATCAGGACACCGGCGCTTCCGGGGGGGCGCGATTGGAACTGACGGTCGAATGCCTGAATGGATCGCGGCTGTGCGGAGCACCAGCCGCAGCCGCCCCAGCTATCGGGCGCGTTGGATTGGTCCACAGCGCCGCGGCTGGCGTGGCCGCTGTGGTTGGGTCTTCGGCCACAGCCGCGGTCCGGACCGCCGGTTGGGATCGCACCGTTTCGGCGCCGGCGCGTGGAGCTTTACTCGCTGTTGACCCGGTGTTAGTTTGCGCGCCATGCGCGTTTTAACGCTGCGGCCGATCTTGAGTCTCCCTCCTTTATGATCGAAGTCGAGGGCCTGACCAAATTGTACGACGAATTTCCCGCCGTCACCGACCTCTCATTCACCGTGCGACCGGGCGAAGTGCTGGGTCTGGTCGGCCCGAACGGTGCGGGCAAAACCACCACCCTGCGTTGTTTGTCCGGCATCATCCCGCCCACGCGCGGCACCCTCCGCATTGCGGGCGAAGACTTGGCCCGGAATCCCATCGGCGCCAAACGGCAGCTTGCCTTTTTCTCCGATGAACCGCGCTTGTTCGATTACCTGACGGTCTGGCAGCACCTGGTGTTCACCGCGCGCATCTACCAGGTTGCCGACTACCCGGAAATCGGCCGGCGCCTGTTGCAGGAACTGGAGATGGACGACAAAGTCGATTTGCTGCCCGGCGAATTGTCGCGCGGCATGAAACAGAAACTGGCCATCGCCTGCGGTCTGTTACACTCGCCGAAAGTGATCTTCTTCGACGAACCGCTGACCGGACTTGATCCCCTCGGCATCCGCCGGATGAAGGACTCGATATTGAAACGGGCGCGGGAGGGGACCACTCTCATCATCAGCTCGCATTTGCTGCATCTGCTGCAGGAAGTCTGCTCGCACGTCCTGATTTTGAAGAGCGGCAGAAAAGTGATCGATGGCACGATGGAGGAAATCCGGCAGAGATTCTCCGAACAGTCGAGAGACGCCAATCTCGAAGAGGTCTTCTTCCGCGCCACGGGCGAGGCCAGGGAAACCCCATGATCGGCGCGCTGATTTATGTCCAGTGGCAGTCGATCAAGAACCGGCTGTGGATGCGGCTGCGGCGATTGAAAAAGCCGAAGTATCTGGCCGGCGCGGTGGTGGGCGGCGCCTATTTTTACTTTTTTTTCTTTCGCAATTTGTTTGCCGGACGACGCCGCGGGACGGTGGCGCCGGAGGTCCTCTCGCCGGAATCTGCGTTGCTCTTTGAGCTGCTGGGCGCGCTCGCCTTGGGGGCCATGGTGCTGGCGGCCTGGCTGTTTCCGCACCAGCGGGCGGCGCTGGCGTTTACCGAAGCGGAAATTGCATTCCTGTTTCCGGCGCCCGTTACCCGCAAGACCTTGATCCACTTCAAACTGTTGCGCTCCCAGGCGGCCATCCTGTTCACCACCCTGTTGCTGACGTTCATTACCCGACGCTTTGGCGGCGGCGGCACCGCCTGGGTCCGCGCCGCCGGTTGGTGGGTGATTCTGTCCACGCTCAACTTGCACACGCTGGGCGCTTCCTTTGCCCGAACCCGGTTGCTGGATCACGGCATGTCCAATCTGCGCCGGCGAATCCTCGTGTTGTCCGCTCTCGCCCTCCTGTTGGCGGCCACGGTTCTCTGGGTGAAGCGCACGATTCCTCCTCCGGAGACGGCGGACCTCGCCGGCCTGGACGCGATCAAATATTATGTCCGGCGCACGCTGACATCCGGGCCGGCTGTTCTTGTCCTTTATCCGTTTCGGCTGGTCGTGCGGCCCTATCTGGCGACGGATGGCTCGTCTTTCCTGCTCGCGTTTGGCCCGGCGTTCGCGCTGTTGTTGCTGCATTACCTCTGGGTGGCCAGGTCGGATGTGGCCTTTGAGGAAGCGTCGCTGGCGCTGGCCCGGAAGCGCGCGGAAATGGTCGCCGCCGTCCGCGCCGGCAGTTGGCACTCGGCCGCCAAAATGAAGAGAAGGAAGCGTCCGCCATTCGGGCTGCGCCCGACCGGGACCGCCGCCGTGGCGTTTCTCTGGAAGAATCTCATCAGCGCGGGCCAGGGCTTCAGCCTGCGCACGTGGCTTTTTCTGGGGTTCTTCGCCGTGTGCATCGGCGGGGCCGTCAGTGTCAGCCAGCAAGGCCACGGCTGGCTGTTGTCCACGGTTGGAATTATGTCCGTCATCCTGGGCGGATATTCGCTGTTCCTCGGCCCGGCGTTCCTGCGCCAGGATTTGCGCCAGGACCTGGTGAACGCGGACATCCTGAAAACCTATCCGTTGCGCGGCTGGCAAGTGGTGCTCGGCGAACTGCTCACGCCGGCAACGATCTTGACCGGCGTGCAGTGGTGCCTGGTGCTGCTCTCGGTGACGATGTTCTCCCGGGTTCCCGGTGGCGACGCCATTCCGCTGGCGAACCGGCTGTCGTTGGGAGCCGGCGCGGCAATTATTGCGCCGATGCTGAACCTGATTTCGCTGGTGATTCCCAATGCGTCGGTGCTGCTTTTTCCCGCCTGGATGCAAATCGGCCGGGAACACGTCGGAGGCGTTGAAGTCATAGGGCAGCGGTTGATTTTTATGGTCGGTTCGGTGCTGGTCTTCGCGTTTGCTTTGATGCCGGCTGCGATATTATTTGGATTGGTGTTCTTTCTTGCGAAGCTGCTCGTCGGTATGTTCGTGGCCGTGCCGCTGGCGGCGGTGGCGGCAGCCATCGTGCTGGCGGCCGAGGCCGCCCTGGCCATCTGGTGGATGGGCCGATTGTTCGAACGATTTGATTTGTCAACGGAACCGACGAGTTGAGCTTCCCGTCCGTTTGCGGTAAAAAGCGTCCGGGCGACTTGAGCGTTTCGATGCCGCCCGACGCACCCGGCTCCGGCGGAGTGTGAACGAAAATCGGATCAACATGCTGCGGCATCATGACCGGCACAAAACCAACCAAAGGCAAGATCATCGTCTTCGGGATACTGTTCTGGTATCCGCTGGCCGGTGTCACGTTTCAGTTCCTGCATTACTTGATCGGCCTGCGGCGGCTGGGCTACGACCCGTATTACATCGAGGACTCCGGACGCTGGATTTACGACCCCCGCCTCAATGACCTTTCGCCGGAGGCGTGGGGAAACATCGCCGCGGTGTTGCCCGCGCTGAAGGCACATGGCTTCGGAGACCGCTGGGCGTTTCGCGGGAATTATCCCGACGGCAAATGCTACGGCATGACCGAGCGGCAAATTCTCCAGCTTTACAAGGAGGCCGACGCCTTTCTGAACGTGACCGGCGCGCAGGAAATCCGCGAGGAACATTTCGCCTGCCGGCGCCGCATCTACGTCGAATCCGATCCGTTTGCCTCGCAGGTCAAAGTGGCCAAGGGCGACCCGGGGATGATCGCCGCGTTGACGGCGCATGACCTGCTGTTCAGCTTTGGCGAAAACCTCGCTGCGCCGGACTGCGCTGTGCCCGTCGAAAAGTTCCGCTGGCTGCCGACGCGCCAGCCCGTGGCGCTGGAACTTTGGGAGAATGCCCACCCGCCGAATCCGAAGAGCGCCTATAACACGATCACCACCTGGCACAATCAGGGCAAAGACATCCACTGGCGCGACGACATCTGGTACTGGACCAAAGACCGCGAGTTTGAAAAGTTTATCGACCTGCCGCGGCACCGACCCGACGTCGCCTTTGAACTCGCCGCCGGCGTGGACGACCCGGTGCGCCGCCGGCTGATCGATCATGGCTGGCGCCAGGTCAGTTCGATCGGGATTTCCAAAGACATTGATATTTATCGCAATTACATCGAGCAATCGCGCGGCGAATTCACCGTGGCGCGCGACCAGTACGTTCGGCCCAACACCGGGTGGTTCAGCGACCGCAGCGCCTGTTATCTGGCCGCGGGCCGGCCGGTCATCACTCAGGAGACCGGCTTCAGCAGGTTCCTTTCGAGCGGCAAAGGATTGTTCGGCTTCAAAACGAAGGAGGATATATTGAAAGCCGTGGACGCCGTCGAAAGCGATTACGAAGGCAACTGCCGCGCCGCGCGCGAGATCGCCGTGGAATATTTTGCGGCAGAGAAAGTGGTGGGCAGCCTGATGAAAAGAGCCGGGTTGTAAAGCCCGAATAACAAATGACGAATGACCAAAGAAGCCCTATTTGTATGAAGATCATTTTCGCAGGCACGATCGGTCGCTCCGGCCTGGGCGGACAGGCCTGGGCCAGCCTCCAATACCTGCTCGGTTTCCGCGCCCTCGGGCACGAGGTTTTTTACCTCGAAGACTGCGGCGATTGTTCCTGGGTTTACGATTGGCAGAAAGCGGAATGGACCTTCGATCTCGCCTATCCGGCCGCTTACGTCGGCGAATGCCTGGAGCCTTTCGGCCTCAAGGAGAACTGGATTTATCGCACGAACGGCGGCTCCCTGGGCGCGCCGCTGGAACGATTTCTGGCGTTCTGCGCGGACGCCGACCTGCTGGCAATGCGTGCCGTGCCACTCTGGGTCTGGCGAAAGGAATATGACCGGCCGCGCCGGCGCATTTTCCTGGACGTGGACCCCGGTTTTACCCAGATCAGCGTTGCCAATGGCGACCAGGGATTGCTCGAGGGCATCGTCCGGTGCGAGCGACGTTTCACTCTCGGACAGCGCCTCGGCGCCGCGGACTGCCCGATTCCGACCGCCGCCGGCCCGTGGTTGAAAACCTTGCCGCCGGTTTTTCTGCCGGAATGGCCGTTCGCGGGAACAAACGCTTCGCATTTCACCTCCATCATGCGCTGGCAGGGTTTCCGCGAAGCGACTTACCACGGCGTTTCCTATGGGCAGCGCGACAAGGAATTTCCCGGCTTCCTGCGCCTGCCGCGATTGACGCCGCAGAAATTTCGCCTCGCGCAAATGGGCATCGAGCCGGAGCTGCTGGTAAGCCACGGCTGGGAAGTCGCGCCGGGGGAAATTATTTCGCGAACACCGGCTTCTTACCGCGCCTTCATCCAGGATTCCCGCGCGGAGTTCAGCGTGCCGAAGAATGGTTACGTCAAAATGCGCGGCGGCTGGTTCAGCGACCGGAGCGTTTGTTACCTCGCCTCCGGTCGGCCGGTGCTGGTCGAGGACACCGGTCTGAGCGACTGGCTCCCGGTGGGTGAAGGAGTGGTGACCTTCGGCAGTTTGGACGAAGCTGCCGCCGGCGTGAGGGGCATCAACACCGACTACGAGCGGCACCGCCGCGCCGCGCGCCAACTGGCTGAAAATGTCTTCGCGACCGAACGCGTGTTGCCCGGGATGCTCGAAGCGGCCATGAATTGACATGCGCATCGCTCAAATCGCCACCTTGTCGGCCCCCGTCCGCCGCGAAACCGGCGGTAGTGTCGAGTCGTTGATCTGGCTGCTGACACGCGAACTGATTCGCCTCGGCCACCAGGTGACCGTCTTCGGAACCGCCGATTCGGAAGTGGATGGCGAACTGGTCGCCACGCTTCCGGGGCCCTACGGCGCGGCGGGTGCGCTGGACGACTGGTATCTTTGCGAGTGGGTGAATCTCTGCCGCGCGGTCGAACAGTCGGAGCGATTCGATGTCCTGCACAGCCACGCTTATCTGTGGGGAATCCCGCTCCAACCCCTTTCGCGCTCGCCGATGCTGCACACAACCCACATCGTCCCGGACGACAATACCGCCCGGCTTTGGTCGATGGCGCCCCACTCCTGCGTCACCGCCATCTCGAAGCATCAATGGAGCGCCTCTCCCAATCTGCAGCCCCTGGCGGTCATTGGCCATGGTGTCGAAGCTTCGCAATTCACCTTTCGCGACGAACCCGCCGACTATGTCTGCTACCTGGGGCGGTTCACCTCGGGCAAAGGACCGCTCCAGGCCATCGAGACCGCGCGCTCACTCGGGCTGCGCCTGGTCATGGCCGGTCCGGAAAACAAATATTTTCGCGAACACATCAAGCCGTTGATCGATGGGCGCGCGGTCGAATTTGCCGGCTACGTCCGCGGCGCGGAACGGGACCAATTGCTCGGCGGAGCAAAAATGTTGCTCTACCCGATCCAATACCCCGAGGCCTTTGGTCTGGTACTGGCGGAAGCGATGCTTTGCGGCACGCCGGTGGCGGCGATGCGTCTCGGCGCCGTGCCGGAAATTGTGGACGAAGGAATCACCGGCAACACGGCCGGGTCCAGGGAAGAATTTCTTCAGGCCGCAACGAAGTGCCTGAAATTGGACCGAAGGCGTATCCGCCGGCAGGCGGAGCGGCGTTTTTCCGTCGAACGCATGGCGGGCGAGTATGCCCGGGTCTATGAAAAAGTCGCCGCCAGGAAATGAGGCCATGAAGGTCATGGTCATCGCGCCGCATCCCGATGACGAGTCCATCGGTTGCGGCGGCACGCTGTGTCTGCACGCCCGGCGTGGCGACCCGATCGCGGTGGTTTATCTGACTTCGGGGGAGTTGGGGTTGAAACACCTGCCGCGGAACAAGGCCTGGCTCACGCGAGAACAGGAAGCGGTCAAGGCGGCGCGGATTTTGGGAGTCGCGAGGCGCATCTTTTTACGTCTGCCGGACTGGTTCGTTGGCGAGAACCTCGACCGGGCAGCCAGGAAACTCAGTCCGCTGCTAAAGCGTTGGCGGCCCGACCTGGTTTACCTGCCTCACGCCAAAGAGTGGCATCCGGATCACCAGGCGGCTTTACCCATCGTGCGGGCGGCGTTGAAAGCCGCACGGACTGCCCGGCCCACATTGCGCGCGTACGAAGTCTGGACTCCTCTGGCCGACTACGACCATGTGGAAAACATCAGCGCCGTAATGTCACGAAAACTCCGGGCGCTGCGCGCGCATCGATCGCAACTGAATGAGTTCGACTACGTGCGAGCCGTCACCGGCCTGAATCAATTTCGTGGCGAACTGGGGGCTAAATCCCGTTTCGCCGAGGTCTTTCAGACCGTGGACTGGCAGTCCGAAAAATGAGCCGTTCGCTGCGCATCGCCCTGTTTGTCGGCAGCTTTCCCGTGGTTTCCGAAACCTTCATCCTGCGGCAGATTGCCGGATTGCTCGACCTCGGTCACGAGGTGGATATTTACGCGGACACGCGGGCCGAGGCCAATGCCCCCGTCCATTCCGAAGTCGCCAGGTATCGGTTGCTCGAGCGGACGACGTTCATGGACATGCCGCCGGAAACCGCCCCGTGGGAAATGCCGGTCTGGCCTGTCGCCCGACGCACCTGGCTGCCGGGGTCCGAAACGTCCGTTCACAACGCGGTCCGCCTCGGCCGGGCCTTGCCGAAATTCTTCCGCTGTCTGACACATTCGCCGCGTCTCACGTTACAGGTATTGAGCCCCCGGGAATACCGGTATCAGGCGGCGAGCCTCTCCGCGCTCTACCGACTGGCAGCGCTTTGCCCGCAGAAAAAGAAATACGACGTGCTGCACGCGCACTTCGGTCCCGCGGGAAACAGCTTCCGCTTTGCCAGGACACTGTGGCAGGCGCCGATGATCGTGAGCTTCCACGGTTACGACTATTCCACGCTGCCGCGCAAAGAGGGAACGGACATGTATCGCAGGCTTTTCCAGACCGCCGATGCGATCACGGTGAACAGCGAATACACGGGGCGGCAGGTCGAGAAGCTGGGCTGTCCGGCCGCCAAACTCCACCGGCTTCCCGTCGGCCTCGATCCGGAGGAATTTCCGTTCCGCGAACGGACCCTTCACGATGGCGGCCCCATTCGCATTTTGACCGTGGCGCGCCTGATCGAGATCAAAGGGCACGAATATGTCATTCGCGCCCTGGCAAAAGTGCGCGAACGCCATCCGGCGATTTGTTATGACGTCGTCGGAGACGGCCCCTTGCGCAGGAACCTGGGGGATCTGGCCGCGCGGCTGGGAGTGCAGGACCGTGTTGTTTTTCACGGCGCGCTCGACAGCGCGGGGGTACGCAGATTGCTGGCCGAAGCGCAGCTCTTCGTGCTGGCAAGCGTGAATGTCGCAGGCGACCAGGAGGGCCAGGGCCTCGTGTTGCAGGAAGCGCAGGCGGCCGGTTTGCCGGTCGTTGCCACTCAACACGGCGGCTTGCCCGAGGGAATCCTGCCGGATCAATCCGGTTTTCTGGTGGCCGAACGGGACGTTGACGGGCTGGCGGAACGGCTGAATTTTCTGGTGGAGCACCCCGAAATATGGCCTATGATGGGACGCGCGGGACGACGGTTTGTGGAAACGCGCTATGACATTCGCAAGTTGAATTCTCTGTTGGAAAGGATTTACTTCGGAACTATCGGCGCCTCGGAAGGCCGGGCGACGTTTATTGAAACGCATCAAGGCAACGATCACGGATGCAGATGAACGAAGACTTCAACGTCAATGCCTATTGGCTGGAGCGCGGAAAGCAGAACGACGCCGAGGAAGCGCGTTATGCCGAATATCATCGGCTGCAGGAACATTTTCTGTTCGAAATATTCCGCAAAGGCCAGGTTCCGTTGCAGAACGTGCTCGAATTGGGCTGCGGGTCCGGTCGCATTACCCGGCTGCTGGCGAAAAACTATCCGGCCGCGAGCATCACTGCGCTGGATTTGAGCCCTGACCGGATTGAGAGGGCCCGACGTCATTGCGCCGGCGTCGGCGACATCCGCTTTGGACAGTACGACTTTTATTCGGGCGCGCCGCTTCCCGGTTCCGGTTACGATGCCGCTCTGGCCATCGAAGTGTTCCTGCATCACCCCAGGACGCTGGTGCGTTCCGTGGTGCAAGCGCTCTCCGACATTTCGCGGCACGTCATGAACATCGACTGGAGCGAAGCGTGGCCGTGGAAGCTGCCCGAACACGTCTGGATCCATGATTATCAAGCCGTGTATGCCGAGGCGGGATTGTATTGCGCTACGTTTGTCCTGCCGCAAAAAATTGACGGCATGCAACAGAAGCTCTTTATCGCCTCGAAAAAAATGACCCATGAAATGGTCCGCCTTCTGGAAATGGCCGAAGAAGCCATGGCGGCGCAATATGCGGCACAGACGGCGACGGCTCTTTCCAGCGCGGCGGAATGGGCCGAGCGATTGCAGCGCGCGACGGCCGAGGTCTTCGAACTGGTCCCCGTCGGAAACGCTTTCATCCTCGTCAATGACGACCAATGGGGCAATGAGGCCGAATTCACCGGCCGGCGAGTCATCCCCTTCCTCGAGCATGAGGGCCGCTATTGGGGACCGCCGGACAACGACCAGACGGCGATTCGCGAACTCGAACGGTTGCGGCAGGCTGGCGCCAGTCACATCGTCTTTGCCTGGCCGTCATTCTGGTGGCTGGACTACTACACGGGCTTGAGAAACCATTTGCAAACCCACTTCCCTTGTTTGCTGGCAAACGAACGGCTGGTGGTGTTCAGTTTGAAATTGCCGGCGCCAGCGTGACGCCCCATGCCCAGCAGCCGGCCCAACACCATTCCCACCGTCATCCATCTGGTCCGCCAGCTCAAACCGAAATCCATTCTCGATGTCGGCATTGGCTTCGGCAAATGGGGCCATCTCTTCCGCGAATACACGGACATCAACGAATCGGAACATGACCCGGCACGCTACCAGCGCAAGCATTGGCGCGTGCGCATTGACGGCATCGAAGGCCATGCCGCCTACCTCACGCCCATGCATCGTTTTCTTTACAACAACATCCACCTCGGCGACGCCTGCGTCCTGATGAAACAACTTCCCCGCTACGACCTCATCTTTATGGGCGATGTTATTGAACACCTTGAAAAGGGAGTCGGCTTCAAGTTGCTGCAGGACGCGCTCGACCAGACCCGAAAATGTCTCATCGTCAGCACGCCCAAGTACGAGACCGGCCAGGCTGATTCATGCGGCAACGAGCTGGAACGGCATCGCAGCCTCTGGTCGGCGAAGGATTTCGTCCGGTTCGATCGTTCCGTCGTCAAGACCGTTGACCGCGCGACCCTGTTGGCTGTTGTGGTCAAACAGGGAACGCCGATGCCGGTTTGTTCGCCGCCCATGCCGATGAAACGGGGCGACGCGCGCCGGCTGCAGAACTGCAAAAACAAACTCATCGAGCTGATTCCTGCGGCGCAGCCGTTCATTCTCGTGGATGACGAACAACTGCGTGGCGACCTGCCCCACGCTCGCGCGATCCCTTTTCTGGAGAGAAACGGGGAATACTGGGGCCCGCCCGAAGATGATGAAACGGCCATTCGGGAACTGGAGCGGTTGCGGCGAGCCGCCGGCGCCAGATACATCGCCTTTGCCTGGCCGGCGTTCTGGTGGCTGGATCACTACGCTAAATTCGCCGCGCACGTCCGCAAAAGCTGTCGTCGTGTCCTGAAAGACGACAAGCTGGCGGTTTTTGAATTGCCGGATTAAATCAGCGGACCCGCTGCGCGGCAAATGGATGCTCGCGCCGGGCCGTCATTCAGCGCCCCTCCGTTTTACGGCATAGCAAAATATTTCCGGTTCTCCCGTTCGCTTGGCATTGGTATTGCTTAAAAAACGGTATGCTAGTTGAGAACAGCGTTTCGGGATTCGCCGGGTTGTTGGATCGGGCAATGGTGCCGATCAAATCCGCTTTCGCAACGGCCGTGGTGCCGGAGCGCCCCGCCTTGGACGCCGGCATTCGAAGAATCGGGCTGAGGGAAGAAGCCGCGTGCGGGATTTCCATAGAAAAACTGCTGTTCAGCGGTCCAGTCGAAGCCGCCCGATCCAAAGCGGTCGAAATGATCAGGGCAGGCCGCAAAATCATTCTGGAAGGATTCCCGTTGGAAGAGATCGCGGCGTGGTGTTTCACGCACAACTACCGGTGGCGACTGCACCGCAATTCCTCTTCGTCAGACGCTTTTATTCTCGAACCGGGAAAGAGTTTCCATTCGGACGCCAAAGAAGCTGGGGCAACCACCTGAACCCAAACGACCAGGTCAACGCCGCGGATCGCATGTCCGGCGCCGTTTCAGAGTCGTTTGGCCAGCCGCTCGGCCAATCGTTGCAAAGCCGGCGAACGGTCGAGCGGCTCCAGCCTCACCTCCAATAAACAGAAACCATCCGTGTGACGTTCGGCCGCGCGCAGCGCCTGGTCGAGTTGTTCTTCGGTTTCGATTTCAAAGCCGCGACCGGCCCCGAGGATTTCAGGGATCCGGCTGTAATTCCAGGGCCAAAGGTCGTTGTAAGGACCGTCGTGAATGTGCCGTTCGGTGCCATAACCGCGATTGTTCAACACAACAACGATCGGGTTGAGGTGGTAGCGCGCCGCTGTGGCCAGTTCCATGCCGGTCATTTGAAACGCCCCGTCTCCAACCAGCACCAACGGGCGCAGCTTGGGATTGGCGAGCTGCGCGCCAATCCCCGCCGGCACGGCGAAACCCATCGAAGCATAATAAGCCGGCCCTAAAAATTCGGTGCGATGGCGAATGAACAAATCCACTGCGCCAAACAACGCGTCGCCCACGTCCGCTACCACGACCGTTTTCTCCGTAATAAAGGCGTTCAGCCGCTGGAACAGGCTCTTGACGCTCACCCTGCTTTTGCCCCGGGCAGTTTCAGGGGTTGTCAGCGGTTGCGGACGCGGAATTTTCGCCGCGGCGCGTCGGCGCAGACGGGCCCCGGTCAGTCCGCGCATGAAATCTTTGAACCGGACACCTTCAAACGTATGATAGCGAATCGAAAGCTTTTCACTCGTGGCATAAATCGAGCGGGCCGGATCCAATTGCGCCGTGTAGATACCCAGATTGATGTCGGTCATGAACGCGCCAAGCATAATGACGCAGTCGCTGCTTTCGACGTAGCGCCGGACATCGTCGCGGCCCATGGCCCCCTCATACACGCCCATGTAAAACGAATGCTGCTCGCCGATGACCGATTTGCCCATGATGGTGGCCGCCACGGGAATCCTCGTCTTTGCGGCCAGCCTGAGCAGCGCGTTCTGCAGTCCGAACCGGTGCACTTCGACGTCGGCAAGGATGACCGGCTTGGCCGCGGAATTGATCATTTCGACGGCTTCCACGAGCGCTTCCCGAAGCGTCCGCAGATCACTTTCCTCGTGGAACTCGCGCGGGGTGTGGTGAGGAATGCCGGGCACGGAAACAAGGTCACGCGGCAGTTCGAGGTAAACCGGCCGTTTGTAGCGCAGCGCGCCATGCAGCACCCGGTCAATTTCCTGAAACGCCGTCTGCGGATCGCTCAATACCGCCGAGGCAATGGTGAGCTGCTCGAAGACTTTTTTCTGCGTGTCGAATTCGCGGACTTTGTGATGCAGCAGCGGATTCTTCTCGCGCTCTTTCATCCCCGGCGCGCCGCTGATGACGACGACCGGAGATTTTTCGGCAAACGCCCCGGCGGTGCTGTTGGCCACCTTCAGTCCGCCGACGCAGTAGGTGATGCACACCGCGCCCAGGCCCCGCACGCGGGCGTACGCGTCTGCGGCGAAGCCGGCGCCCTGCTCGTCGCAGGTGTTGACGATCCGGATCGGGCTGCGCAGCAATTGCTCGTAAAAGCCGAGAACGTAATCGCCGGGAATACCAAAAACGTGCCGCACACCGTGCGCGTAAAGTCGCTGAATCAAATATTCGCCAATGCTCTTCGCCTTTTTCATGCCGGCCTCCGCGGCCAAGCTAACACGCGCGCGCGCGCCGGTCAAAGGGGTTGGGAGCGAAGGGGCGAGGGGTGGCGCATCTGATCACTACCACCGAAAAGTGCGAGGAAACGGACCGCGGCTGTGTGCGGAGCGCCAGCCGCAGCGGCCCCGCAGGGGCGTGCGTGTTGGGATCATTTCACCGCCTTTTGGGCATTCAGGCGTGCTGCGGTTGGTCCTTCGGACACAGCCGCGGTCCGGTGGCAGTGTCCAGCAACTCAGTCACTTAGGGCGACGGAAGAAGAAAGTAACTTTGCGTGTTACTTGGAAGATGCGCCCGGAGCGAGGGGTGCGATTCGTGACGGTCAGTATGCCAGCCAGGCTTTCTTCTACGGCACCAACCGCGCGCGGTAGAAGCTCTGCGTGTAATTCGCCGCAGTGGCATCCACAAAATCAAATGTGCCGTCTATGCCGGCGATGTTGGTCTTCAAGGCGAACCAGTCAACAAAGTCGCTGGTAACGTCAATGGCGTATGGGCGAGCGGGTTCGCCGGTCAGATGTAAAAGAAAGGCGCCGCTCTCGAGACGCTGCACCGCGCCGAGCCTGAAGGGATGCGCTTCCGCGCTCACCGAGTAGTTGTCGAACACCATGTAGTTGTCACCATAAACGCCGATATCGCGATTGACCCATACGGCGTCAATGTCGCCCAGATCAAGGACTGAGCCTTGGGTCGTCATCGGTTGGGAATCCACAATCCGGGTTGGGACCGCTTCACTCCCCTGCAGCGTGGCGCTCCAGAGATTGTCGGCGAAATTCATGGTGACGACCAGGTCGTATTC
>DASPXS010000448.1:0-14620 GCA_035637175.1 Haliangiales bacterium
GCCGGGTCTGGTTCGGACGATCATCGACGGCGGCAGCGGCTGCGAACGGACGATGTTCAGGGCCGGCCGAACGGCTTTGACCGAGCTGAACGGCCACAGCGCGTTCCACACAGCCACGACAATCGCGGCGAAAGCTCCGACCACGGCGAGGCCGCGAGTGAGCTGGCGCGTCCGGCGCCGACGCCGCACGGCGCGCAGTGTGCCCTCCAGCAGGGCGCGCTCGAAATCCGCCGGCGCGGCTTCCGCCAGCACGTCGTCGAGCAGACCGTGACGTTCCAGATCAGGATTCATCGTTCAATTGCGCCGTGATGCCGGCCTTCAGTTTCCGCCGGATGCGGACCAATTGCGACTCAACCGCCTTCTCGGTCGCGTCCAGATCGGCGGCAATTTCCTTCACCGACTCGCGCGCAAAATACTTTCGCTGAATCAACTCCCGTTCGTCCGGCGGCAAGGCCTCGAGATTTGATTCCAACAATTCCTGGAGCCGCGCGTCGGCGTCCGGGTCCATTCCGGCCTCGGCCTGGCCGCGCTGGAAGAAGCGGTCGAGCAAGGCGAGGAAACGGCGCCGTTTGCGCTCCTCGTCCACAACTGCGCTGCGCGCCAGGACCGTGAGCCAGCTCCAGAACGCCTCCTCCGAAGCGAACCTGCGGACGTGCCGCACGACTCGCAACAGCGCGAGCTGCAACGCTTCGCGCGCCGCCTCCTCGCGCCCGCCGGTCACCACGAGCAAGTAGCGGAGCAGTCGGTGAAAGTAGAGTTCGTGAAACATGCGATAGGCGGCTTCGTCCCCGGCAGCCAGGCGCGCGGTAAGCGCGGCGATGGCCACCGATGGCTGAGCCTCCGCGGGCATCGTTGGTTGGATGGCGGGACATGACGCGCCGATGGAAGACGTGGAATCCACATGAGACGTGCCGCCCAACGGACCGTCACTTCTTCGCCGGTTCGGCGGTCTTGGCGCCGGTTGACTCGCGTTGAGGCTGCGGAATTCCCTGAGCCAATTTTTGGAGGACGGAGTCAATCAACGACAGCTTGTTCTCTTCGCCCACGGCGATCAACAGCTTTGTGTCCTTGTGAAAACTGATCGTCGGTGGATTCGTTTCGCCGAGCATCTTCCAGCCGGTTTGAATCGCTGTGGTGATGTCTTCGACCTTGTAGGCTTCAAGGTAAGGAGCCAGTTGATAAAAATGACACGCTTTGGTTTGTTCAGGAAAAAACGGTTTCTCGAAATAGAAATACCAGATTGAATTGTCTGTCGGCCGGCCTTCGGTCCGGAATCCGTAAGCAGACTGGTAAGTCGTCAGCGTCGTATTCCCGAGGCGATCCACTTGACGCACTTGTTTCAAGCTGGCCGCTCCGAGTGCCTGGAATAGCTCAGGCACCGTCACCGACTTCATTTTCAGCGGCGGCAATTTGAGATTTGCGGAGTCGTCCGGAATAACTGCATTGAGCGATTTTCCCGATGCTTTTTCGATCGCCTCGATGAGTTGTCCGGGCGTGCCGCCGGGAAAATCCAAATGGAATTTGGCCAGACTTGGCTCGTCCGGCGGCGGATTCTGGACGATAATTCCGGGTGTTGGCCGTTGTTGCGCCGGTTGTCCGAACACCGAGGGCAGCGCCAGGAGCGTTCCCGCCAGAAGAGGAATGATGATATTTTTCATTGTCGAATTCCCGTTGATGACTCTTTCCATTCTGAGACACGTCTGCCGCCGGCAAATCCTGCAAACTTTCTTCGATGGCTCGTTATTCGATGAAATTATGGCAGAACGATCGAGATGGAGAAACGATGACCCTCACCCCAATCCGCGCGCCCGGGAGAGGTGATCCGAGCCAGGCCCGCCCGGTGTACCTCTGAACTTCCGGTCCGCAACTGCGCAGGTTACAAACTCGTCATATCCCTGTAATAGTCAGTCCCGCCCGCCTTGCGGGACTATAAAATTAAAGCGATGAGGCCAGCATGAAAAAAATTGACAATGACGAGTTCTACCAGAACGTGCGCGACTTCCTGAAGTCAAAGGGCATCAAGTTGAACAAGGGTCCTTACGCGCAACGCGTCCACGCGGGCTGCGACTTCCTGGCGGACGCCATCAACGCCACCCGCGAAACGGTCGCGCGTGCGAAGGTCGAAGTGGACAAACAGTTGGACCACCTCCGACAGTCCATTCACGAAGCCACCGCGCCCAGGTCCCCGGCCGCGCCGCCTCCACGGCCGTCCCCGACCGGCGGGCCTGCCCAAGCCAAGGGCAGTAAAAAAGGTCGCCGCCGGCCGCGCCGAAAGACGCAAGGGTAAGACGCCGTCGCTCGACCTTCACTCAACCAACCCCCGGAGCAGAGCAGGCCGTTGGCGGATTATGCCGAAGGCCGCAGTCCGGTTTGTTCCTCAAAGGTCTTTTCGATCCACCAGCCACCAAATGAATTCTGAACTTTGACCTGGCTGGGCCTGTTATCCTTGGCAAACGTCAGGGCCATGAGGAGGGCCTGCTCGCGGTTGCCATAGGGCCCCAGGCGGTCCTGGCCCGATTCCGTCTTCACAATCCAGCCTCGGTCTGACTTGGCCACATAGAACGTCTCTTGTTTCGCAGACATAGCGGCTCACGGTTTGGTGAGAACAGAATTCTCACGCGGGTTTCGGTTGAGAAAGGTAACAAGCCAAAGAGTGAGCCTGTGGGATAAAGCGTCAACCAGAAATTGTTCACCGAAGCCAGTCGCGAAATTCCGGTTTGGCAAGGGCGATGCGTTCGAGTTAAATTCGCAACATCCCGGGCAGCTAAGATCCGGGATTTGATTGAAACGTACGTGGGCATAGGCTCCGGAATCGGGCATTCCGTCGCGGTTCTTCCGGCCGGAATTTCAAGGCGCTTCCGTGTCTTGAAGTTGGACGATTCTGCCCCAGGAGTGGTCGGCGTTTTGTGGCGCGGCCGATTCACAGCCTTGACGGAAGCTTTTCCGGGTGAGATTCGTCGGCGAGCACAGCAGTTGCTAGCTTGAGCGTTCGAGTAGTGCTTGCAATTGAAAGTGGGAAAATATAAAAGCGACTCATGGCGTTGCCATTTCTCAGCAGCCAGCCCAAACGACTGGACCAGATAACCGCCATCGACCTGGGCGCGCGCACCACCAAGGCAGTCTATCTTCAACGCAAGGGCAGCGGCTTGAGTTTTCTGGGCTACGCGCTGCAGGATGCGCCCGCTTATGAGAAGGGTCTGTCACCGCAATTGCTGGGCGAACATCTGGGAGCCATCCACCAGGCCCTGGGCGGCCGGAGCAGGCAAGTCGTGCTGGCGCTCGGCGTCGGCGAGGCGCTGGTGCGCCACGCGGAACTGCCGGTAGTGCCCGTGGCCGACATGCGGATCATGCTAAAGTACAATTCCAAGAATTATCTCCAGCAGGACCTGCCGGATCATGTATTCGACTGTTATATCATTCCCCCTCGCGCCGGCGTGAAGGCGGAGGCTCCCAAGGCCGGACAGAAGTGCACGGTCCTGGTCGGCGGCGCAAAAAGACAGCACATCGACGATTTGCAGGCGGCCGCAAAAAGCGCAGGGTTGATTCCCGAACAAATCGTTCCCAGCCTGATTGGTCCGCTCAACGCGTTCGAATTGGCGAAACCGGATGTTTTCAACAAAGATGTGATTGCTTTGGTGGACATCGGCTTCAAGAATTCCTCGATCAGCATTCTATTGCACGGGGAATTAATCCTCAGCCGCGTGGTGGGCATCGGGGGCGACCGATTGACCGGTGGTGTGGCCGAAGCTTTAGGGGTCAGTTATGCCGAAGCCGAAGGGATCAAAGTCGGCCTGCCCGATGAGGTCCAGGCCGTCATGGTGACCCTGCTTGCGCCGCTGGGCCGCGAATTGCGCGCGTCCATTGATTTTTTTGAGCACCAGCAGGACAAGCCGGTGACGCAGGTGTTTGTTTCGGGCGGGTCCGCCCGATCCGACTACATCATTCAAATCCTGCAGACCGAGTTAATGGTTCCCTGCTTGAACTGGAACCCCGCGAACTTTTTGACCATGGCATTGCCGCCGCAACAAATGGGCGAAATCGAGCAGATCAGCCCCCAGCTTACCGTGGCCATCGGGGCCGCGCTGGCCGTAATGTAGAATTATGCCGATCCGCATCAATCTTCTGGCCGAGCAACAGGCCGCGGACGACTTGCGCCGGCGCGATCCGGTGAAGCGCGCCCTGTGGGTGGCCGGGTTTATTGTAGGCGCGTTGGCGATCTGGAGCGGTCGCCTGCAGGTCAAATTGATGGCTGCCAAGCGCGAGGTCAGCGGCTTCGAAGCCGACTGGAAAAAGCTGGAGCCGTCCTTCCAGAAGGTGACCGCGAACCTCGAATCGGCGGCCGACGCCCAACGCAAGTGGGCGGCTTTGCAATCCCTCGCCGTCAACCGGTTCCTGTGGGCGAACCCGCTCGACGCCCTCCAGTACGTGATTGTCAAAGTGGATGACATCCAGGTGTTGCGCCTGAAAACGGACCAGACTTACTTCATCACCGAAGGCGTCAAACCGTCCACGAACGAGGGCGTTGTCAGCCGGGGCAGACCGGGCACTTCGCGGGAAAGAGTAATGCTGACACTTGAGGCGAAGGACTATTCCCGACCTCACCCGGGCGACCAGATATTCAAGCTCCAGGAAGCCATCAACAGCAATCCGTATTTCAAAACGAATCTGCAAAAGGCGGAATTGACCGCGAAATCACCGGAAATGGCTGACCCGGCCACGGGCAGACGGTACGTGACGTTCACGCTCGATTGCCTGTACAGCGAAAAAACACGTTAACATGGCCAGGCTTTCCAAAGATAAACGCGATAAGCTGATCCTCGTCACGATGGGAACGGTCGCTATTATTGCCGGACTCTGGTACGGTGTCATCAAAACCCGCAACGAAGAGTTCACCCTGATGCAAACCAGGCGCGCCAAAACTCTGGAGAAACTGGACAAAGCACGGAGCGTGGTCCGCCGGGCCGTACAAGCCGAAGCGGACCTGCGCGCGGCCACCAATCTGTTGCGGACAGCCGAAGAAACCATGGCCGCCGGGGATTCGTTTTCCTGGGGCCTTCAATTGCTCGAGAAGACCAAAGCCGGTCATGACGTCAGCATCATTGACGTGGGCCGACCGGTAAAAGGCGAGGTCAACATGCTGGCCCAATTCCCTTATGAAGCCACGATTTTCAGCGTGCGCGGCACGGCTTACTATCATGATTTTGGAAAGTTTTTAGCTGACTTTGAAAACCGATACCCTTACTTTCGCGTTCAAAACCTTTCCTTATTGCCTGGTTCCGAAGACACATCGGGAACAAACAGTTCAACACCCGGAACGGGAGAAGCAAAGCTGTCCTTCAAAATGGAAATCGTTGCCCTGATCAAACCAAACCAGTAAAACGAATGTTTCTCGATCGTCCAGCAGCCGCGCGACACCGATCGCTCACAGTCAAGGCGGGCGAACTCGCTCTGGCGGGTTGGCTCTGCCTGAGCAGCGTGACCCAGGGGGCCGAAACCAACCGTCCTCCCGCCGAAGCAGCGTTCCCCAAGTCCATATTTGTTTGGGAGGGTGATATTGGTAAAAACCCGTTTTACCCCCACTCTACGCGGCAGAGACCAAAACGCGCGGAAGATACAGGCAAGGCAGCGACGCAGGATTATTCCCAGCTTTTGGTGCTCAAAGGAATTACCGGCCCTTCGGAAAACCGGATCGCCCTGATCAATAACCTTACCTTCACCAAAGGGGAGGAAGGAGAAGTGAGAGCCGGAAATGGCAAGGTAAAGATTCGCGTGTTGGAAATTCGCGAAAAATCCGTCGTCATCAGCATCGCCGGCACGGCGCCCAAAGAGCTGTTCTTGCAGGAAACACTCCTTCCCATACCCAAATGAGACACCACCCCTTTTGGAGACGTAACCCGCAACCGGGAGAGGAGGTTGCGGGAAACAACGCGGTTAAACAGCTGCTATAAAAAATGTCCGTCAGTCAACCAAACAACTCAATGAAAACCAAACTCGTCACCCTGCTGCTCGTTGGGCTGAATGCCGGCTTCCTGGTCGGCCTGGCCCAAGACAAACCTGCGCCGGACGAAAAAGTCCAAAAACAGACTAACCAACCGGCGACGCCCGCTGAGAAGCCGGCAACTCCCACTGAGAAGCCAGCGACTCCCCCCGAGACGGCGACGCCGGCCGAACCCGCCGGCGATGTCCTGCCGCTGGTCCAGTTCGAGGATGCGCCCATGGTGGACGTCATCAAAACCCTGGCCCGGCAAGCCAACCTCAATGTGATTTTTGATCCCAAAGTCACGGCGGTCGGTCCGGACGGCAAATCACCCTATCCGCCCGTCTCCATCCGCCTGGAGAGTGTCACCGCGCAGAATGTTCTCGAAGCGGTGTTGAACAACAATAATCTCCGGCTGGAGAAAGACCCCAAGACCAAGATTTCCCGAGTCGCGGTCAAAGACCCGGCTGCCGCTGACCCATTGGTGACGAAAATCTATCAGCTTAGGTACACCAGCCCCTCAAATCTGGTGGCTGTAGTCACACCGACCATCTCACCCCGCAGCAAGGCCATTCCGGATGTCCGCACCAGCCAGCTCATCATGGTGGCGACGGAAAAGGAGCTCCTCGAACTCGATCCCTTGATCGAAAAACTGGATTCGGCCACCCGACAGGTGCTCATCGAAGCGCGGATTTATGAAACTTCGAGGAACCCCAACAGCGTCAAAGGCATCAACTGGGAAGGTACTTTCGGCGCTCAGAATTTTACCTTCGGTAACAATTCGAAATTTCAAGAAGGGCTCTCACCCACCAAACCGACACCCGGCCAGGTTGATCCACTCACGGGCTTTGTCGTCGGCGGAGACCCTGGCTACCCCGGCGCCCTCAGCGGGGTCCTCCAGTCACCGAAACTCCTTGCCAACACGGCCAATGGCTTTAATCCCGGCACGGCCTTTCTGAACGCCGATGGCGTGGCGGGTGTCCTCTCCTGGTTCAACAAGGATGCCGAGACGGAGGTCATTTCCACGCCACGCACCGTGACGTTGGACAATCAGCCCACCATCCTGAACGTGACCAAGGCGTTTCCCATATTCAAAGTCACGACCGGGGGCACGCAATCCGGCCCCACGGTGGATATCCTCTACACCAACGTCGGCACCATACTGACTGTCACACCCCGCATCTCAGCCAATAGTAACGTCGCCCTCCGAGTCGTGCCGGAGGTTTCAAATATTGACTCCGTAGACAGCCAGCAGGAAGCAGGTCAAACGTTCACTGCGAACATCTATGCCATCCGCAGGATTGACACATCGGTTTTGATTCCCAGCGGCAATACCCTGGTGATGGGCGGCCTGATGAGCGACAACATCACAAAATCTAAAACAAAAGTCCCGTTTGTGGGAGATATACCCGGACTCGGCTACCTCTTCCGCAGCAGCGCCAAGAATCGAAACAAGCAAAACCTGATTATTTTCATCACACCCACTATCATCAGCGACGATGACTTCCAGCCGACGCCCACCGACTTCCTGAAGAAGCACCCGCTCCCGGACAAAGCCGAGAACGATCCAGGTCCGTTCACCAATACAATCCTCGACAGCGCCGAACCGCATGACTGGTCCAAACCGGTTTATTGATCGCTGATCAGCCGAAGTTTCGCGTAAAGCGCCCGTGCCGAACGGGCGCTTTTTTGTTAGCGGATCGAAAGCTCCTGCCTGATGTTGAACTTCTCAACGCGTTTCCGCAGCGTCGCCCGCGTGATGCCCAACAGCTTCGCCGCCTGAACCTGATTGCCGTTCGTTTCGGCAAGCGCTTCGATGATCAACTGTCGCTCCACAGCGGGAATCACTTTCAATTTGCCGTCCCGCCGCGCCCAACGAAACAAAGTCCGCGCCACCGCCGCCAAATCCGTCCCCTCACCCGGCGCGCCTGCCTGCGCGATCGCGGCCTCCTTTGCTGAAGAAATCCCGCGCTCCTGACCGGCCCGGTCGCCGGGAATCTCCGACGGCAAATCGCCCAACAGAATGGCGTCGCCCTTCGCCACGACGATCGCCCGCTGGATCACGTTCTCCAATTCCCGGACATTGCCCGGCCAATGGTGCTGCTCCAGCACTTTGACCACTTCCGGCGAGATGGATTTGGGCCGCTGCCCCCGGCCTTCCGCGAACTTCTTCAAGAAGTAATTCACCAGCAGCCGGATGTCCTCCCGGCGTTCGCGCAACGGCGGAATCTGAATGCGCACGACGTTCAGGCGATAAAACAGATCTTCGCGAAACTGTTTCGCGTTGACCGCTTGTTCCAGCGGCTTGTTGGTCGCGGCGATCACACGGACATCCACATGGATGGGCTGATTCCCGCCGACGCGCTCGAACTCACCGGATTGCAGGACGCGCAAAATCTTCGTTTGCGTCGCCAGGGACATGTCGCCGATTTCGTCCAGAAAGATCGTGCCCTTGTCGCACTGTTCGAATTTGCCGATGCGCTGGACGGCGGCGCCGGTGAACGCCCCCCGCTCGTGGCCGAACAACTCGCTCTCCAGCAGATTTTCGGGAATCGCCGCGCAGTTGATCGCCAGGAACGGTCGCTCGCTTCGACCGCTGTGATGGTAAATCGCGCGCGCGACCAGTTCCTTTCCGGTCCCGCTTTCACCGGTGATGAGGGCCGTCGCGTCGGAACCGGCCAGTTGGCCGATCAGCTTGAAAACGTTCTGCATCGCCTCGCTGCGGCCCACGATGCCCAGGTCGTAGTCTTCCGATTCCAGCAGCGGCTGATACGACACCACCTGTTTCATATCGTGCGCGGCTTTGAGCGCCGCGACCACGAGTTGCTTCAATTTCGGCACGTCGAAAGGTTTGAGCAGATAGTCGTACGCGCCCAGTTTCATCGCTTCGATCGCCGTCTGCGTCGTGCCGTAGGCGGTCATCATGATCACCGGAAGTTTGGCGTCAGTCTGCCGGATGCGGCGCAGCGTTTCCAGACCGTTCATTCCTCCCATCCGCACATCCATGATGACCAGGTCCGGCCTGGACCGGGCGAGCAGCTTCAACCCTTCTTCGCCGCTGGAAGCCGTCGTCAGCTCGATTTCCAGCGAATCAAAAATGCGGCGGAAAGAATATTGCACGTCCGCTTCGTCATCGATTAACAACAGCCTGTCCATAGCATTCAACAACGGCGACAGGATAAACGTCTTCCCGGAAATTGCATGGAAATTCTTGCCTCCCCGATCGGGGCTTGAAATGTCTTCCCCGGCTCCTTACCAGCGGAGACGCGCACGGAAAAAACTCTCATCTCACGGATGGAATCCTGGCGGGGCCGTCAATTCGTGCCGGCCGCGCCGGCCCGGGTGATTTCCGCCAGATGATGACGCTCCTTCAAACTGACGTAAACCGCCCCCCCGATCAGGCTCCAGAACAGGCTGTTGGCGTAGGTCAGCAAGGAAAGCGACAGCGCCTGCGTCGCGGCGACATTGATTTCCGGCACAGCCAGCATCAGCACATACAGGTTTTCGCGCACGCCCAGGCCGCTGGGGGTGATGGGCAGAGCGGAAACACAGATGATCATCGGCACAATCACAAAGAGCGCCACCGGTGAGATGTTCAGATCGAGCCCGCGCGCCAGGGCCACGACGATCAGGACGCAAACGGCGTTCAACAACATGGAAATGCCCATGGCCCGCCAGAGGAAAGCGCGGGCGCGGCCAAATTCGCGGCAGGCGTCCACGCATTGTTCCAGCAGTTCGCCCTTGGGCAATTGCCGGAGTCGCGCGCGTGAGCGGGGCCACCAGCGCGAAAGGCCGCCCCAGAATGACAGGCCGATCACCAGGCCGCAACCGGCCGTCATCAGGAGGATGAATCCCGCCAGCGCCGCCAGCCGCTTGTGCGCGTGAAGCAGGGACAGGTTCGGCAACATCATCAGGCAGGCGAACAACAGCATCGCGAACAGGCCCAGCAGACGGTCAACCACCACGGTCACCACCGCCTCCGTTTTCTTGTGGTGCGTTTCACGCGCCGCGTAGTAGGCCTTCAGCAGGTCGCCGCCGGTGGACCCGAGCAGAAAGGAATTGAAAAAATGCGCGATGAACGAGATCTCCGTGGCGCGTCCCAGCGACAACTCAAGCCCGTGAACGCGCAACACCATCCGCCAGCGCAGAACCCCCAGCAGGATGGTCGATCCCATCAGCGCCAGCGCCAGCAGCCATGCCGTCCGGTTCACCAGCGCCAGCGTGCGCCAAAGCTCGCGCGGGCCCGACGACCACGCCGCCTGCCATTGTTGAATTCGGGAAAGTTCGCTCCAGGAGCCGCCCTGTCGCTCCCGGGACAGCCGTCCCTCGTTGAGGAAGATGGAGTGAAGAATCCAGAACAGCAGCAGCCCGCAGACCCCGAGCCGCCAGCCGATCCGCCAGATTTTCCGCGCGGCGCTCACTCGTCGCCCCAGATGCCCTTCAAATGCCCGACACCCCGTTTCACATCTTCCACCGCCACGGCCGGACTGAACTCAAATACCTTGAGGTGCTCCGGTTTGACCAACGGCCGCAGCGCAGCGAAATCAATCATGCCCGAACCCGGAGGACAATGATCGCGCGCGGGAAACTGCACATCGTGAATGTGGAAACCCGCCAGCCGATGTGCCAGGCAGCCGAGGTGCATGCCGTGATGGATGAATCCGAGGTTCTCTTTGATCTGCGCGTGGCCGGTGTCGTGCCAGTAACAGACAGCCGGATTGCGGAATTCCTTGAAAAACAAGGTCAAGTCGCTTTCCAGCGGAATTTCCTCCAGCGCTTCGCGGTTTTCAATGCCGAGTTTGAGGCCGCGTTCTTCCGCTTCCGCTGCCAGTCGCACCAACAGTTCATTGGCAAGCTGGATGTGCCGCTCCTTTTTTTGTTCGCGTTTGTCGATGACCTGGGCGCAGAGCTTTTCGTATTTGGGTGTCTGTTGCTGGCCCGCCGCGATCATCTCAATCAGTTTGTCGGTGTAATCCTTCATGTCGATGCGGCCCAAATGGAGCACCACCAACTCCGCTTTCAACCGCTGGGCCGTCTCCAGGGTCTTGAGCGAATGCCGCCAGGCGTTCTCCCGCTCGCGACTGTCCAGAGACGAAAATTTGAACAGGTTCGGATTGGCCTGGTGGACTCCGATCGGCAACGGACAAAAATTGTGCAGCGTCGAGATTTTGATCTCTCCGGCATCCACCGCCTCGAGGATTCCCGGCAGCAAGCTGATCCGGATGCCGTGACTCAGTTCCGCACGCTCGAAGCCAAGGTCGCGAATTTCCCGCAGCATGGCGCGCCCGTCGGTGTGGCGATGGGAATTCCAGCAGGTGGAAAACGAATACATGGAAAAAGGGCCGGGCGTGGTTCCGGCTGGGACAGCACTCGACCCCCCGGGATTCGATTATTTACAGATCGGCGTAACGGGCGCTGAGCATGGCCGAAAACCGGGCCATCTTCATTTTACGACGGCGCCGTTCGCTCGGCTTTTCATAGTGCCGGTGGTTGCGCACTTCCTTCAGGACACCTTCGCGGTCGATCTTTTTTTTCAATCGCCGCAGCGCTTTTTCCACCGACTCGCCCTTTTTGAGTTTGATTTCTGTCAACGCAGATTCACTTCCTCTCCGGGACTTGGGCGCCCGCGGACGATCATCGCCCGTTTCGGCCTTCAAGTCAGGGGGAAAGAGGGTAGTTTTAGCCGGTAACCGTGTCAACCTGCAAAAGCAGCCCGGGCCCGGCGCCGGGCGGAAAATCGTTAAACCCGCTTGCTTTCAATGGCTGACCGGCACATGGTAGGCGCCATGGGTTTGCCCCGTCAAACGGTGCCGCTCAGTCCGGAACAAGTGGCTGATTTGAGCCGAAAACTCTCAGACCTGCGCCACAACGTCAACAACCACCTCGCACTGATGGTCGCCGCGCTCGAACTCATCCGCCGCAAACCGGAAATGATCGAGCGCATGGTCAGCAATCTCACCGAGCAACCGCAGAAGATCCTTGAAGAGATAAAGAAGTTCTCCGAAGAACTCGAACGCGCCCTCAAGATCACGCGCGAATAGTCCGCCGCGCCCGGTTCCGCCGACCGTCGCTGCCGGTGGCCTATACCGGCATTCTTTCCGGCCGATCCCCTTCAAAACCGCGCCGGACACGTCCCGGCCAACCGCCGAATTTCCTCCGTAACCTCCCTCCCGCACTCGGCGTCTTGAGAACTTGCCGGCAACGGAACATACGGACAATCGCAAAAGAACCACGACCGAAAGTCCGTGATTGGCGCCCTTGCCGCTTTCATGACACCGGCGCAGCCGCGAAGCACTCGCGCGGCGGACCAAACAGGCGCTCAGAACGCCAAGGTAAAACGGGAACAGCTTCGGCAATCGGACTAAAGCTTCGGGGTAAAGGCAGGGTGGGTTAACAGGGAAGCCACTGCGGTAACGCAGTGGCTTTCCGCTTTCGCCCCACAGGCAATTATGACAGATTCCGCGGCTGTGGAACACACCGATGCGGAGCTGATTGCCGCCGTGTTGAATGGCGACACCGCCAGTTTTGAGCCGCTGGTGAAAAAATATCAACCGCGCGTCTTCGCCACCGCCCGCCGCTACGCCCGCCGCGACAACGAAGTCGAGGACATCGTCCAGGAAGTCTTCCTCAAGGCATTCCAGAAGTTGCGCAGCTTTCGCGGGGACGCGCCCTTCGAGCATTGGCTCATGCGCCTGGCCGTGCGGACGTGCTACGACTTTCTCCGCGCCCACCAGCGCAACCGGGAACTGTCGTTCAGCGACATCTCGGACGAGGAAAGCGATTGGCTCGAGCGGTTCGACGCCCATCCATCCGAGACCGGCGAAAATGCGGCAGCGGCGCGCGAACTGGTTGAGCGCGTGCTCGCCCAGCTCTCGCCCTCGGCGCGACTCGTCATCACGCTGCTGGAGATTGAAGATCGTTCGGTAAAGGAAATCGCCGCCCTCACTGGCTGGTCGGTGCCGGTGGTCAAGATTCGCGCCTTTCGCGCCCGGGCCGAGATGCGAAAATGTCTGGCAAAACTGGCGCGGGAAAAGTATTTGTAACCCGCGCCCTGATAATGTCGTCTAGTTGAACCAACCGGGTATGAACCTCGCCCACCTCGCCGTTTTGCAGGAGAAATTGCTCGCCGCCGCGCGGGCGAACCGTCCCCGCCAGGAGGTGCCCTACGCCTTCGAAAAACGCGTCATGGCGCGGCTCGCCGGGAAGCCGGCGCCGGACCTGCTCGCCATCTGGAACCGGACACTCTGGCGGGCTGTCGCTCCCTGCCTGGTTGTCACGCTGCTGCTCGGCGTCTGGACGTTCCTTTCGCAACCCAACGACAATCCCGGCGAGACACTCGCCGCCGATCTGGAAAACAGCCTCTACCTGCCGTTCGACAATCAGACCGACGTCCAGTGAACCCCTGGAAACCCATCCTTGCCGCGCTGGTGATTTTTGCGGCCGGCGTCGTTACCGGCGGTTTGACGGTCACGCTTCGGCAGTCGCGCGCGCCGCTCCCCCCGAGCGAGCCGGTCAAAAAGCCCGCCGGCCTGCCTCGCGAAGGCCAATTGCGCGAGCTTTCACGCAAGATGCAAACCGAGCTTGCGTTGACCCCCGAACAACGCCAACACATCGAAGCCATCGTCCACGACAGCCAGGAGCGAATGAAAACCCTGCGGGACGAAGTCGGTCAAAAGATCGGCGAGGAATTCCGGGAAATGCGCCAAAAAATTCGCGGCGAATTGACGCCCGAACAACGAAAAAAATTTGCGGAGATCATGAAGCAGCACGACGAACGGAACAAACGCGACGAGCGCACGGCCCGCCCCTCACCGCCGCCGGCCGTCGCGAAGCCGCAATGAGCGCCGGGATGTTCGGTGTTGGATGTTCGATGTTCGGTGTTCGCTTTGTGACGACGACTTCCGGACTGAGAAAATCCTAACCGACGGCAATTCAACCCACCGCCTCCACCACCGCCTCGGTTCCGCTGTGGCCGACAATTTTGACACGCTCGCCCCGTTCAATCATCTCTCCCTGCGTCATGACATCCAGGATTTCCTCGCCAAACTGGGCTTTGCCGCCGGGGCGCAGCGACGAAACGGCCACCCCCGTCTGGCCGATGCGTGAGGTTTGTTTCTGCTCCAGCTCGGCCACCGTGTCCATACCGCTGGCGGTGTGGGAAACGAGCTTTCCGTAAATCGGCGTCTTCGGCAGCCAACGGCTCAACACCAGGACCGCCGCGGCCCCGCCGACAAACGCGATGAACAGGTCGCGCAGCGGCAATTCCAGTTTTTGAAAAGTCGGAATCGCCGGCATGCCGGGATACACATCGACCATCGCCATCACCAGCGCGACCAGTATCAGCACCGCCCCGATCAATCCCAAAGCCATCGTTCCGGGAAACACAAACAGCTCCAGCGCGACCAGCGCCAGCCCCAGCAAAAACACGGCAATCCATTCCAAGCCGGACAAGCCGGCGATGTAACCGCCGAAAAAGTAGAGCGCGAATGCCACGATGCCAATGATGCCGGGCAGACCAAATCCCGGCGTTTTGAACTCGATGTAAATGCCGGCGATCCCGATGATCAACAGCAGCGGGCTGATCATGTTGATCCAAAGCGCCAGTCGCTCCACGCCGGTCGGCTTGATATCCGCCCGAACCGC
>DASPXS010000449.1:0-5932 GCA_035637175.1 Haliangiales bacterium
GCGGCGGCCCGATTCCGCCGCCCTTTGGCGGCGGCGAGTGTTTCGGAACACCTACACGCGAAACGGCCGCACCCTGCGCCTGAAAAAGTGGTCGGTCAAAATCCAGCACCGGAGAAGGCGGCGGACTTTTTCACTTGCGGCGGTGTCCCGTGCCGAGGCGGCCCGGGAAGCGCAGTCTCTTTACCAGATCATCCGGGCCGAGGGTTGGGATGCGGCAACGCAGGCGCGGGGGCGGGCCGGCGGGTCTTTGACGCGCCGGGCCGGGGCGAGCCGGGACGAACTGTCGAAGTCCGACGCGCGCTACTGGCGGGAACGTTTGATTCAGCGCAAGTACCGCGAGGCGCGGTTGGGACATGCCAATGAGCTTTCGGTGCGAATCGAGCACGAGGGAAGCGACCATTACTTTCCCCTGGGGACCGATGACGAGGAGCGCGCGGCGGCCAAAGCGCTGAAGATCTACCAGACGATCGTTACCAGGGGATGGGAAGCCGCGTTTCAACAATTCTCCCGCGAGATCACCGTCGCCATTTTCTGGTCCACCAGTCCGGTGGCCTGCACCTACACCACCCTCTTCACCTTCACCGGCGAGGCCCCGCAGGATCTCCCGGCGGCAAGCCAGCGGGCAAAACCGGGAAAGAAGGTTTTCGTCATCGAGACTGATGCCGAAGTGCGCCGGACGCTGGTCTTCTGGCTGGATCGCCAGCCGGGCTTCGTCTGCGCCGGCGTTTTCAAAAACGCAGAGGAGGCGCAAACGGCCTCCCTCCGTGCGCGGCCGGACCTGCTTCTGGTCAACCGCGCCCTGCCCGGCACGCCGGTCGTCGAGTTCCTCGAGCGGCTGAAAGGTCGCGTGCCGGACCTGCCCGCCTTCGTGTATGGCACTTACCAGGACAGCGACCACATCTTCATCACCCTCAGCGGCGTCACCGCCGGGTACATCTTTCGGCGCCGAAAACCGACCGAATTATTTGAGCCGATTCGCGCTGCGCTGCGCCCGCGGCTTCTTTCCGCGAAGGAAGTCCTGCTTCGCATCCGGGACTACTTCCAAAGCCTGTTCGGATTCACGCTGCCCGGCGATGACACGGCCGGCCTGGCCAGTCTGACCGCGCGCGAGCAGGAAATCCTGAATTTTGTCAGCAAAGGTTTTTTGGACAAGGAAATCGCCGGCGCGCTGAGCATCAGCATCTGGACGGTCCATAATCACCTCAAACACATCTACGAAAAGCTCGACGTTCACAGCCGCACCGAAGCGCTCATCAAGTACCTGCAAAAATAATCAACGACAGAATTCCTCACGTCGCGCCTCGCCTTCAGTCCGGTCGAAAAACTGGAATGGTTTCGGACGGCAGCAGCTTTTACCAAACTTTGTCACACGTGGGACAAAATTTCGTACGGCCAGCGACTGGACGGTTTCGAGCAGAATCCAAGGCAGCAGGAGGTCTGCAGCCGCTCCGGAGCCGACCCTTCACTGCGACGAGGCCGTAGCCGGCTTTTTCACGACGAACGCGCCGGCGCGGCGTTCTCCTTCCGAAATTTCTTCGCGCGTCATTTGGCTTTTGAGATTCGCCAACGCCTGCGCGGCGTCTTCCATACCCTGGCGGGAGGCGAGTTTGTGCCATTTGTAAGCTTCAATCCGATCGACCGACACGCCTTTACCCACCTCGTGGCGCCGGGCAAGATTGTATTGCGCCAGGGCGTCCCCTTGTTCGGCGGCCAGCCGGTAAAATTTGGCGGCCTCGGTCGCGTCGCGTGGCACGCCCCGCCCCATGGCATACATCGCCGCCAGGTTGTACGCGGCGCCGGCGTGTCCCTGTTGGGCGGCTTTTCGATGCCATTTCGCCGCCTCAATCTCATCTCGAGTTACGCCTAAACCGGTTTCATATAAAACAGCCAGATTGTACTGCGCGTCGGCAAATCCTTTTTCCGCAGCCGTTCGATACCATTTGAGGGCCTCGCCAAAGCTCTGCGGCACCCCTTCCCCCTTCGCATACAAGTCACCGAGGGCATTTTGCATTGCGGCGTTTCCCCTTTCCGCCTGGGCCTTGATCGAGGGAACATCGGGAGCGGGACGAGACGCGTCCGGAACGACTCGGGGTGTCCCGGCCCGGAACAGATAAATCGCCATTACGACGATGACCACCAGCATTCCCGCGCCGGCCAGTCCAGCATATTTGTAGTTCTTCGGGTTCATCGAAAAATCCCCGTCTCTCTCTTCCGGCCACAATAGCCCGGGCCAAAATCATTTTTGGCGGGCACGGAACAATCCACAGGCCTGACAGATCTCAAGGGGCAGGCTATCGCAAAAGCCGCGCTCAGTCACTCCCCGAAACCGGGCATTGTGGAAAAACGGCGCGTCCGTAGAATCCGCTCCCGATTGTGAACGTTGCGCCTCCCACCGAAACCAAAGTCGTCATCGTCGGCGGTGGCATCGTCGGGTGCAGCGTTGCCTATCATCTCGCCAAACTCGGATGGAAGGACGTCGTGCTGTTGGAACAGAACCAATTGGCCGGCGGCACGACGTGGCACGCCGCCGGATTGGTTGGCCGCCTCCGCACTACCAACAGCATGACCAGGATCAATAAATACAGCGCCGAACTTTATGCGGGTTTGGAAAAGGAAACCGGCCATCCCGTCGGCTGGAAAAAAGTCGGCAGCCTCATCGTCGCGCGGTCCGAGGACCGTTTGACGCAACTGCGCCGCACGGCTGCCATGTCGGAGTGGCTCGGGGTCGAGGTGCAACTGATCGGCCCCCGGGCGGCCGAAGAAAAATGGCCGCTGCTCCGCGTTGACGACGTGCTCGGCGCGGCTTGGCTGCCCCACGACGGAAAAGTGATTCCAAAAGAAGTCACCCTCGCCCTGGCCAAAGGCGCGCAGTCGCGCGGCGCGAAAATCGTCGAAAATGTGCGCGTGATTGAAGTGTTGCAACGGGACGGACGGGCCGCCGGCGTGCGGGTCGAAAGCAGGGCAGGCGTCCCGCCTGATCAGAGCGAGTCGGGGCCGACGGGGCGCCTGCCCTGTTTCGATATCAAGGCTGACTATGTGGTGCTCACCGGCGGGATGTGGACGCGCGAACTCGGACTGCGCTGCGGCGTCACGATCCCGCTTTACCCCGTCGAACACCATTACCTCGTCACGGAGCCGATGGAGGGCGCGTTTGACGACCTGCCGGTCGGTCGCGATCCCGATTTGTGCATCTATTTCCGCGGCGAAGGCAACGCCGTCCTGCTCGGCGCGTTCCAGGCCTTTTCCAAACCGTGGATGGTTGATCGCGTGCCGGACAATTTTTCGTTCCAACTTCTCGAACCGGACTGGGAAAAATTCGCCGAGCCGTTGAAGAACGGGAAGTGGCGCATCCCCGCGCTGGAGACGTGCCGGTTTGCCAGGTTCGTCAACGGCCCGGAGAGTTTCACGCCCGACAACAACTTCATCCTGGGCGAAGCGCCGGAGTTGCGAAATCTCTTCGTCGCCGCGGGCTTCAATTCGGTCGGCATCGCCAGCGCCGGCGGTGCCGGAAAATATCTCGCGGAATGGATGATCGAAGGTCAACCGACCATGGATCTCTGGTCCGTGGACATTCGCCGTTTCGGGCCTTGGGCGAACAACCGCGCTTTTCTGCGCGAACGAGTGACGGAAGTGCTCGGGCTGCACTATCAAATGGCTTGGCCCAATCGTGAATTCGAAACCGGCCGCGGCCTTCGCCGGACGCCGCTGCATGGTCGGCTGGCCGCGCAAGGCGCTTGTTTCGGCGCCAAAAACGGTTGGGAACGCCCCAACTGGTTTGCGCGCCCGAACTCCTCGCCCGGCCTTCAGCCGCCCTCTCCGCCGGGAGGGGAGAGGGATGAGGGCGCGTCGCCAAGCGTAGGCCCGTTCGCCACTCAGCCCGTGATGGAATACTCGTTTGGCCGACAAAACTGGTTTGCCAACCATGCCGCGGAACACCGCGCCGCGCGCGAGCAAGTCGCGATTTTCGACCAGACCGGCTTTTCCAAGTTCCTGTTCAAAGGGCGCGACGCCCCGAGCATTTTGCAGAGGCTTTGCGGCAACAACGTGGACATCGCGATCGGCAAAACAGTTTACACCGGTCTGTTCAACGAACGAGGCGGCTTCGAGAGCGATCTCACCCTGGTGCGCCTGGCGCCCGATGAATTTTACCTCATTTCCGGCGCGGCGCAGGCCGTGCGCGACTTCGACTGGATCACTCGGCACATTCGCCCCGATGAACAGGCGGCATTGGTTGAGGTGACCGGCGCGCTCGGCGTGCTGGGCGTCATGGGGCCCCAATCGCGCGCGCTCCTCAGCCGCGTTACGGACGCCGACCTCACGAACGCGGCGTTTCCTTTCGGCACGGCGCGCCAAATCGGCGTCGGCCAGGCAACGGCGCGTGCGGTGCGCATCACTTATGTCGGCGAACTCGGCTGGGAATTGCACGTGCCGACGGACCAGATCGCGCTGGTTTACGACACGTTGATGGAAGCGGGAAACGGTTTGGGCATCGCCAACGCCGGGCATTACGCCATCAACTCGCTCCGGCTGGAAAAAGGTTGTCGCGCCTGGGGCGCCGAACTTTCGCCCGAGGACACGCCGCTGGAAGCCGGACTCGCCTTTGCGATTGACTGGAACAAGCCGTTCATCGGACGCGAATTTTTGCTCAGACAGAAGGAAGCGGGTGTGAAGCGGCGCCTGGCGATATTCGTGCTCGCCGAGCCGGAGCCGGCGCTCTGGGGCGGCGAATCCATTTACCGCGACGGCAAACCGGTGGGCTACACGACTTCAGGCTCGTACGGCCACACCGTGGGCGCCGCCATAGCCATGGGCTACGTCAATCATGGCGCTGAAATCACCGGCGAGTTTATTCGCTCCGGTCGATACGAGATCAACGTTTCCGGCCACCGTTGCCCGGCAGAAATTCACCTCCACGCCCCCTACGATCCGGCGCGCAAACGCATTTTGTCCTGAACCGCTCACTGGCTGATGCCTCCCATTGCTTGCGCAACTTTTGAAGCGTCTGACCCTGATTTGAGCGTGTTCAGCTTGTTGCCAAACGTCTCTGACTCAGATGAACAACTCCGGGCTGACTTTGAAATGAGCGGCGAGTTTGCGGACGTGCGCGAGGGTAAGATTCCGGTCCCTTCGCAGAATCATCACTCCCAGGTTGCGGCTAAGCCTGGAGAACTGGACTCTCGTTCCCGCCAGAACAACACAATAGCTGCGGCGAGACTGCTTCATTCGGTTCTCCCTTTGACCAACGGTTCGGGATTGATCTTTTTTAGCGCCTCGACCGCCGCCAGGCGAACCGTACTCTGCTCGTCGCGCAAACAGCCCGAAAGCGCCGGCACCGCTTGCCGGGCGTTTGAACCTACACCACCCAACGCTGCAATCGCGCCGAGGCGAATTTTTTGGTTCCGATTCGTCAGCGCTGAGATGAGGAGCTCGACCGCTTCGGAACCAATGGCCGCCAACGCCCGTGCTGCATCTTCCGAGATCTCTTCGTCCGCGAGCAAATCAAGCAACGCGGGCACAGCCGGCTTGGCTAGTGATCCAAGCTCCGAGAATCCTAATACGGCAGAAATGCGATCTTCCTCGGCCAGGGTGAAGTGGTGGTGCACGAGGGACTGCTTGTGGTATAAGTTCCTCAGCCACAGTTTGACCTTCGAATCCTTGGTTCGGAGCATCTTGATGAGTACGGGCAATCCGTTAGTGCCAATGTGCTGAAATGCTTTGTTGGAAGCCTCACTGTGCGTCATCTGTATGCTCGCCAGACCGCGGACCCAGTAACTCACCGGTTTGCCGTCGTAAACCGGCTCACGGGGTCGTGTCAGATAAATTACAGCGACCACGCCAAACAGCCCTGCCAAAACTAATGCTGCCAGGAGACGAGAGTTTTTCACAGCAACTTTTATCTTAGGCCGAGACCCCACGTGCCATTGGGTAGGTG
>DASPXS010000450.1:0-3072 GCA_035637175.1 Haliangiales bacterium
CCACGAATTTCGAACCCGACAGCCGTCGCGGCCGCATGAGCATCGAACTGAAAAATGTCAGCAAGCGCTTCGGCAACGTGGCGGCCGTGAACAACGTCAGCTTCGCGGTCAATGAAGGCGAACTGCTGGCGTTGCTCGGCCCCAGCGGGGGCGGCAAGACCACCGTGCTCCGCATGATCGCCGGCCTGGAGATGCCGATCGAAGGCGACATCTACGTCCGCGGACAGCGCGTCAACGATCTCTCCGTCCAACAGCGCAACATCGGTTTCGTGTTCCAGAATTACGCGCTGTTCAAGAACATGAATGTGTTCAAGAACATCGCCTTCGGTCTCAAGATAAAAAAATGGAAGCGAGCCGACATCAAGGCGCGCGTTGCCGAATTGCTGGAGCTGTTCGGCATCGAGGAACTGGAAAGACGTTATCCGCACCAACTCTCCGGCGGCCAACGCCAGCGCGTGGCCATCGCCCGCGCCCTCGCCCCCAAGCCGGGCGTGCTCCTGCTCGACGAACCCTTCGGCGCCGTGGACGCCAAGATCCGGCAGGAACTCCGCGAATGGCTCGTCACGCTGCACCACGAGTTGAACGTCACCACGATCTTTGTGACGCACGATCAGGAGGAGGCGATGGAAGTGTCCGATCGCATCGTGATTTTCTCCCGCGGCAATCTGGAGCAGATCGGCACGCCCCGCGAAGTCTATGAGCAGCCGGCCAATGAGTTCGTCGCCCGCTTCATCGGCGTCATGAACGTGCTGGAACTGGATGTGTACCACGGTGTCGCCCGGTTGAACGAACTTGAATTTCCCTCGCACGGCTTGCCCGACGGTCAAAGGCTGCGGATTGGTTTTCGCCCTTACGCAGTGCAGATTTCTTCGGACCTCAAAGCCTATCGCCACCGGGCTATCCTGCGGCACACCTATTTCCTCGGGGTCATGCTGCGTGTCGAGCTGGAACTGCCGAGCGGACTGATCATTCGCGCCCGCACGACCAAGGAGGAATACGCCTTTCAAGGGCTGGACGACGGCAAGGAAGTCTCGTTTCAAATCCGCCAATACCGCGTGCTGGCGCGCGAAGGGGAAAAACTGGCGCCCGAAGTGGCCATCACGCACGATGTGCCGCTGGCGCTGGGCGAAGGGATTTAACCGCAAAGAGGATGTTCGAATGACGCTTCGACAAGTTCGTTGAGGGCTGGTATATGCCCGCCGTCGCGCGCAAGACATGAAACATAAAGACATCGTTCTGGTCGTCGGCTCAGCCGGCAGAATCGGCCAGGCCGTCGTCGCTGAACTGCAGCGCCGCAAACTGCCGGTCCGCGGATTCGATATCGTCAGGACGCCGGGCGTGGATGACTGCGTCGTCGGGGACATCACGAAAGGGGAAGATCTGGACCGGGCGGCGACCGGGGTCGGAACCTTGATCCATCTGGCGGCGACGCCCGATGACGATGATTTCGAGACAAAACTTCTGCCGAACAACATCGTCGGCACTTATCGTGTGATGGAAGCGGCCCGTCTGGGCGGCGTGCGCCGGCTTGTCCTGGCCAGCAGCGGGCAGGTGAACTGGTGGCAGCGCGTGGCCGGCAAACTGCCTGTGCGCGTGGACGACCCGCCCAGCCCGCGTTACTGGTATGCGGCCACCAAAATGTTTTTGGAAGCCATCGGCCGGGGCTACGCCGAAACCCACGGCATCAGCGTCATCGTGGTCCGGCTCGGCTGGTGCCCGCGCACGCCGGAACAGGTCCGGGAAATTGCCGCGAGCAAAGACGCGCAGGATGTTTACCTGAGTCCGGGTGACGCGGGACGCTTCCTCGCCTGCGCTGCGGAAGCAAGGAGCGACATCCGCTTCGCCATTGTTTATGCCTCCAGCAAACCGATTCATCGGGTGCATTTCGACCTGGCGCCGGCCCGCGAACTGGTCGGTTTCGTTCCCCTGGAAACCTGGCCGGACGGAATCGAGGGCGTTGAAGGGTTGAAGAATTGAAGCGCTAAAAAGTTGCCTTCTGTTCAAAAGCGTCGCACATCTCATCTGTCCAATCTCAAGAGGGGCAATCGAGATGGACGCAACCGAGAGCCGTCGAATGAATCCATCAATACCGAGTCTCTCGCCCTCGCGCCAGGCGCGATTGTAGAGGTCCAGAAGTCGTGACGCAACCGCGCGGCGATACTCGCCCTCGCAGCGTCATCAAAACGCGTCATATCGAAATTTGAACGTTACCGAAATCCACGCCACCACTTTTCACGCAGCCTCGTGCTCTTGTTAGGCCGTGCTCTCTGACCATGCTCGGTCGCGCGATCACCGGGATGGCTCTCTCCTCTCGCAGGCAGATGGCTTGCCGAAGATCAGTCCGTAAATGAATGATGGAATGCAGAAACCCGTAATAGTCTTGCCACCACGCTCTGATATGTAACCACGAAACTCACGAAAAGAATCCCACGTCCGTCCGTGGAACGAACCCGAGAATCCACAGAAGCAAACGAAGGAAGCGAAGGTGCAAGCCGCCCCTTCGTTCTCTTGGTTTCCTTCTGTCCAAAACCTCCGGATACTCGCGCCTCTGCGCGCCGAACGACGGTGAGGTGAGCGACGGGATGAGCCGCCACTACATTGAAATTCGCCCGACTGCTGGCCGGCCGGTCGGGTGCAGCGGATGTTCGGCGGTGTGTGTCTCATCTCATAATCACAATCAGCAGAACGAGCAACAAGACACTGACTCCGATAAACCGGTACGCCCACCAATACAGTCGCCTATGTCTTTCGTCTAACTCGCGCGGGCCACCTATTCGTGAACGAGACCACTACGGTTTCAGAACAATTTTGCCCGACAGTACGCCGCTCTTTCCGATCGTGCTTTCCTCCTGCAGGCGATGCGCGGCGGCGGTTTGCGACATCGGCAGGACCCGATCGATGTTCGCCTTGAATTTCCCTTCGACCAGCCAGCGATTGATGTCCTCGGCGCACAGGCGTTGCTCTTGCGGCGTGGCCATGAACATGGCGAAACCGTGCAGGGAACACCCTTTCACGTAAAACGGTCCCAGCGGGAACGGCGGCCGCGCCCCGCGTCCGGCCATGACGATCATG
>DASPXS010000451.1:0-9858 GCA_035637175.1 Haliangiales bacterium
GATCGCGACGGGACGATCATCGAGGAAAAGGAGTATCTTTCGCGCCCTGATCAGGTCGTGATACTTGCCGGCGCGGCGAAAGCGCTGAAACAGTTGCAGGACGCCGGCTTCAGACTCTTCGTGGTTTCCAATCAATCCGGCGTCGGTCGCGGTTACTTCACGAAGGCGGACGTGGAACGCGTCAATCAATACCTGGCGAGCCTGCTGGCCGGCGAGGGGGTGCGCTTCGAGAAGATTTACATCGCGCCCGAGGCGCCGGATCAACCCAGCCGCGGACGCAAACCGTCGCCGCAATTCCTGTTCGAAGCGCGGGACGAATTCGGCATCGACCTTTCGCAGAGCTATATGATCGGCGACAAACTGATCGATCTCGAATGCGGCTGGAACGCGGGGGTGAAGAAGAGCATTCTGGTGCGGACGGGATATGGGGCGGAACTGGAGCGGCAGGCCGCCGATCGTCTCGGCCTCGCTCTGGTGGCCGAGAATTTGAAGGCGGCTGCCGAGTGGATATTGGCGGGAGAAAAAACCGCAGCATGAAAAAACGACGGGCCCAGGCTGATCCCTCCTACCTGTTATCCGCTAAAAAAGAGACCGCGGACACCCGGGGTTCGTTTTTGAATGCCGTTCGACTGGATCGCGAGTCCGTGACCAGTTTTGAGGAATACCCTTTCGCCGTTCCCGCGGTCCGGCATTTGCATCGGCTGGAATTTCATCCCGCCGTCACGTTTTTCATCGGCGAAAACGGTTCCGGCAAATCCACGCTCCTGGAGGCAATCGCCGTGAAGTTGGGTTACAACGCGGAAGGTGGCGGAAAGAATTTCAACTTTGCCACGCGGGAAACGCATTCCGAACTGCACAGCTCTCTGCGGCTCGAACGCGGCTTCGCTCATGCCACCGACGGATTCTTTCTCCGCGCCGAAAGCTTTTACAACCTCGCCACCGAAGTCGATGCGCTGGGCGTGGAATATGGATATGGAAAGAAATCACTCCACGCCCAATCGCACGGCGAGGCCTTTCTTTCGCTGCTGCTCAACCGACTGCAAGGCGACGGCGTGTATTTGTTTGACGAACCGGAAGCCGCCTTGTCGCCCCAACGGCAATTGAGCGTGCTCACGTTGCTGCGCCGCCTGGTCTATCACCGATCGCAACTCATCATCGCCACGCATTCGCCCATCCTGCTGGCCTATCCCCATGCGCGGATTTATTTATTTTCCGAAGACGGCATCTCGGAAGTCCGATACACCGACACGGAACACTACCGGATCACAAAGGATTTCCTGAATCGCCACGAGCGCATGCTCGAAATTCTGCTGTCGGAAGAAGACAAAGATTTGAATTCGAAAGAGAGATAGAGCGCGGCACTTCTTGTCTTTCGGAAATTTTGACGGCTTGTCCGATGCGCGGAATTAAGTTATTGAAACGAAACCATGAACGCCGTAACCCTCAAAGCCCACTACGACGGCAAGCAAATTCGCCTTTACGAGCCGTTCTCTCTCGAACGGAACGCTCGGTTGCTGGTCACGGTGATACCCGGTGAAACAGCGGAGGTGGAACGACAAGCTTGGCGGGCTGCGTCCCAGGCTTCGTTCGCGCGCGCCTATGGCGAAGACGAACCGGATTATTCCCATGCGGTCATTCGCGAACAGCCGCCGCGCGAATGAAAGACTTTCTTTCACCGCCCTCCGCCCCGGTCCGTCGCGTCCTCGGCCTCATCCCCGCCCGCTACGCCTCCACCCGCTTTCCCGGCAAACCGTTGCATCCCATCGCCGGCAAACCGCTGATCGAGCGCGTGGTCGAGCGGTGTAAAAGGGCCAAATCTTTGAGCGAGGTCATCGTGGCCACCGACGACAGGCGCATCGCGGATGTCGCCCGGAAATTTTGCCGCGTCGAGATGACGCGCGCCGATCACCCCAGCGGTTCGGATCGCATCGCCGAGGTCGCCGCCCGATGCGCCTGCGATGCCGTGGTCAACATCCAGGGCGACGAACCGTTGATCGACCCGGCGGTGATTGACGCCGTCGCCGCCGAGCTCGGGGGCAACGAAATGTCCACCGCCGCCACTCTCATCCAGGACCCGGCCGAATACGACAATCCCAATGTCGTGAAAGTCGTTGTCAATGTCGCCGGGCGCGCCCTATACTTTTCCCGGCGCACGATCCCGTTTCTGCGAGATGACGCCAGTCGTTCGGCCGGCGAACAGATGGCGGCGTTTCCGTTTTTGAAACATTTGGGCATTTACGGTTATCGACGCGAGACATTGTTGCGGCTGGTGACCTTTCCGGTGTCACCGCTCGAACAGGCGGAGAGGCTGGAACAATTGCGGGCGCTGGAAAACGGGATTCAAATCGCCGTCGTTCAGGTCAAGTACGACGGCGTGGGCGTGGACACGCCCGAGGATGTCGCGCGGGTGGAAGCGTTTTTGAAATGAAATTCATTTTCGTCACGGGCGGCGTGGTGAGTTCGTTGGGCAAAGGCCTCACAGCCGCCGCCCTCGGCACCCTGCTCGAGAATCGCGGGCTCAAGGTCGCCCTGCAAAAGTTCGATCCCTACCTCAACGTTGACCCCGGCACGATGAGCCCGTATCAACACGGCGAGGTCTATGTGCTCGACGACGGCGCGGAGACCGACCTCGACCTCGGCCATTACGAGCGGTTCACCAACGTCAAGCTCACCCGCTTCAACAACCTCACCAGCGGCCAGGTCTATCAGACGGTGCTCAACAACGAGCGCGAAGGGAGATACCTCGGCAAAACCGTCCAGGTCATCCCGCACGTCACCGACGAAATCCAGAACCGGATTCACCTGCTCGCCGACCAATCCAAGGCCGACGTGGTCATCACCGAGATCGGCGGCACGACCGGCGACATCGAAGGCCTGCCGTTCCTCGAAGCCATCCGCGAGTTCGCGCTCGAAGCCGGCCACGGCAACGTGGTGTTCATGCACGTCACTTTCGTGCCGTTCATCAAGGCGGCGGGTGAACTGAAAACCAAACCGACCCAGCAATCGGTCGCCAAACTGCGTGAAATCGGTATCGCGCCGCACATCCTCATCTGCCGCTGCGAACGGCCGCTCGACAAGGAACTGCGCCAGAAAATCTCCCTGTTCTGCAACGTCCCTTACGAAGCCGTGATCGAGGAGAAAGACGTGGACCACAGCATTTACGAAGTGCCGCTCATGCTCCAACGCGAGCGGCTCGACGACCTCGTCTGCCGCCTGTTGCACCTCGAGACGCCGGCGGCCAACATGGCGCACTGGCAGGAAATAATCCGCAAACTCATCGCGCCGCAACACCGCGTTCGCATCGGCGTCGTCGGCAAATACATCGAACTGCAGGACGCTTACAAATCGGTTTACGAGGCGATCATCCACGGCGGCGTGGCCAACGACTGCGGCGTGGAGATTGTGAAAGTGGACGCCGAGGACATCGAGCGGGAAGGGCCGGAAAAGATTTTGAAAGGACTCGGCGGGATACTCGTGCCGGGCGGTTTCGGCGAGCGCGGCATCGAAGGCAAGATCACGGCGGCAAAATATGCGCGGGAAAACAAGGTGCCCTACCTGGGTCTCTGCCTGGGGATGCAAATCGCGACCATCGAGTTCGCCCGCAACGTGCTGAAGCTCGAGAAGGCCCACTCGACCGAGTTCGAGCCGAACACGCCGCACCCGGTCATCGCGCTGCTGGACGAGCAGAAAAAAATCACCAAAAAGGGGGGAACGATGCGGCTCGGCGCGCAGCCGTGCCAACTGGTCATGGGATCGCTGGCCGCCAAACTTTACGGCGCCTTTGTGGTCAACGAGCGGCATCGGCACCGCTACGAATTCAACAACGCCTACCGCGACAAGTTTGAGAAGGCCGACTTTGTCTTCAGCGGCACGTCGCCCGACGGCAAGCTGGTTGAAGTCATCGAATTGCTCAATCACCCTTTTTTCATCGCCAGCCAGTTTCATCCCGAATTCCGCAGCAAACCGCACCAGCCGCATCCCCTGTTCAAAGGTTTCATCGGCGCCGCCCACGCCTACATCCACAACCGACCGCTGTGAACCGGCGCGCCTCAACATGGGTCTGTTTCAGACAATCAATTCAGAGGCCCACAATCGCCACCTGCAGTTTCTCGTTATTGGCGGCTTGGCCGTCAATTTTCATGGGTATTCCCGTGACACGGCGGACCTGGACCTGCTGATCCGCCAGGACGCCCGCGAACCATGGTTGTCGCTCTTTGCCGAGCTGGGTTACACCGTGTACCGGGACAAAAACGCTTTCGTCCAACTTTCTCCTCCCACCGAGGGTGCGTGGCCGGTGGACTTGATGATGGTCCGCGAACCGACCTTCCGGCCCATCTTCGACCATGGCAAAGAAATCGAGATGTACGGCGCGCGAGTGCAGATTCCAACACTCGAACACCTGTTGGCGCTCAAGCTGCACGCCCTGAAGCACACGAATGCGGGTCGTTTTCTGAAGGATTTTTTGGACGTTGAAAATCTGGTGAAGGTGAACAAGGTTGATTTGCGCTCGAACGGCGTTCGGCAAATGTTCCTCAAGTATGGCACCATGGAAATATATGAAAAAAATCCCGCGCCTGCTCCGCCGAATAGTTTTCAACTGAACGAAGCCGCGCTTGCGGCGGACCTCGAACTTCCGGTGGCGCCCGAGTTCGATTCGCGGCCACCTCGGATTGATCCGCAAGCGATGTTGCGCCGCATAGAGGAGACCATGCCGTGGCGCAGCACGAGGCCGGGCGAGCAAGAACGTCGGCTGGCGGAAAAAATCGCCGTCGAATTTGTGCTCTAGCCTGGAAGTTTTCCAGTGCGCCAGGGCCACAACCAAAATCGAGAGTCAAGCATCGAGAGACGAGAGTGCTCCCCTCATCCTGCCCTCTCCTCTCACCGGATGAGGGGGTGCGCTTCGAAATTCGCGCGCATTCGTGTCCATTCGTGGTTTCTTGATGAATGGAAACGGCCAGACCCTGTAAGCCCGTTATCCCTAGCGGCGCGGCAAGGCATTGATCGCAGAGCCAAGGAATCTGTGTATTATCCCTCGTGACATGAGCAAGTCGGAGCCTGACATCATTCATCGAACACGGGTGGCCGTGATCAGCCTGGTCGCGCTGCTCATGGTTGGATTGGTTGGAAGCGCTGTGGTGTGGCGAATTTATGTGGCGCTGAACGCCGCGGGCCTGGCGAAGGCACGGGAAGCCATTGCGCTCCCAAAAAGCCGTTACCCGGTAGATTTCTCGCCGGGCCTGGCCGTGCTGTCGTCCCATCTTGGGGAACTGAAACGCTTGGCGCAGGCGGCCAGTCACGGCGCACTCTTGACCCTCGACTCGAATTCCAACGAGGATGTTGCCGCTTCGATTACCACAATGTTCGGACTCGCCCGAACATTGGATGAGGAACCCTCGCTGATTTCTCAACTGGTGCGCGTCGCCATTGTCCGCATGGCGGCAACGACTCTGGAGCGGGGCCTGATCGTTGGAGAATGGAGCGACGCCGATTTGAGGGGAGTCGGATCCGTCTGTGCCGCGGCCGCAAAAACCAATGCCATGATGCGCGCCTTGATCGGTGAACGCGCGAGCGCGACTCCGTATTTTCGGATGAGCAGGAAGGAGTGGGAAGAGTTCCTACGCTCGGACTCGACCACCGAAGAGGGCGATATGGAGCCAATCGAGTCGCTGTTGCCGGGCCTACTGCCCGTGCTCGCGCAAGCCACAGGTTTATTCGAACGTGATCTGGGCTTTTATCTCGGCGCCATGGAAACCAACATCTCTTTTTTGCCGGCCGTGCCTCTCGACCCTTTCGACGGCGCGCCGCTCCGCTACAAGCAACTTTCCAAAGGCTGCGTCGTTTACAGCATCGGTCCCGACGGCCGTGACAACGGAGGGAAAGAACCGCCTGCCACCCGCCGCGGCACCAACCGCGTCCCGGAAGACATCACCTTCACGGTGGAACGTTGAACCGCGCCGTACCGTGACCTACTCCGAAGCCATCCAGTTCCTCTACGGCCTGCGCTGGTTCGGCCTGAAGCTCGGCCTGGAGAACACCTTCAAACTCGCAGCCCTGGCGGGTAACCCGCACGAAAAACTCCGCTTCATTCACGTCGCCGGCACCAACGGCAAAGGTTCCACCTGCGCCATGCTCGAAAGCATCTATCGCGCGGCCGGCCTGCGCGTCGGCCTGTTTACCTCGCCGCACCTGGTATCTTTTCGCGAACGGATTCAGGTCAATCGCCAACTCATCGGCGAAGCGGACGTGGTGCGGTTGGTGAGCCATGTGCAGAGCCTGATGGTTCACTTCGAACCGGATCGTAGGGCAGGCTTCCAGCCTGCCGGTTCGGCGGGCATCCCTGCCCGCAGTTGTGCAACTGGCGGCCCGGATGCCGCCGCCACGGGCAGGCGGGACGCCTGCCCTACTTTCTTCGAGTTCGTCACCGTCATGGCCCTGCGTCATTTCGCCGAGCAACACTGCGACCTCGTGATCTGGGAGACCGGCTTGGGCGGGCGGCTCGACGCGACGAACATCGTCACGCCGCTCGCCAGCGTCATCACCAATATCCAGTTCGACCACCAGAATTGGCTGGGCAACACCCTCGCTGAGATCGGCGCCGAAAAGGCCGGCATCATCAAACCCGGCGTGCCGGTCATCACTGCGACGGACGCGCCGGAAGCCCTGGAGGTCATCGAACGGATAGCGCGGGCGAAGAATGCGCCGCTGATCAAGCTGGGAGAGGCGTCCCGCTCGTCCGGGGCAAGCGGGACGCCTCCCCTGCCTTTGCTGGGCGAACACCAACGGCTCAACGCGGCGCTGGCGCTGGCGACTGTCAAAGCGTTGCAAGACAAAATCCCGGTAAGCGACGACATCATGCGCACGGGACTCGAGACGGTCCATTGGCCGGGACGACTGCAACTCGTCAAAACGCACTCCGGCCAGACCATCCTGCTCGACGGCGCGCACAATGCCGCCGGCGCGGAGGCGTTGCGCGACGCGCTGCGCAGCGAAGAAATCCGGGCGGCGATGAGCTCCTCGCCTGCGCAGTCGTCCACCGGAGCCGGCCGGCAGGTTGCCGGCGCCACGCTGATTCTGGGCGTGTTGGAAGACAAGGATTGGCAACCGATCTGCGCATTCTTGGCGCCGCTGGCCGAACGCATTTTGCTCGTGCCGGTGCCCAGCGAACGGACGGCGTCGCCAGAAGCCCTGCGCGACGCGTGCCGGAAAGCCAACCGGTCGGCGCAAGTCATCGCTTGTCCTTCGCTCGCCGATGCGCTAAAGCAAGCAGCCAATGACCCGTTCGTTGTCGTCACCGGCTCGCTGTATCTGGTGGGCGAGGCAATGGAACTGCTCGGCTTGTCGCCGACGGCGCCCAGCGAACGCGCGTTGAATGAATGGACCGCGAGCAAAACACCAAATTCCAAACACCAAACACCAGAGAAAATCCAATGAACAAATTCCCAAGGCCCCGGCGGAATGGGAGCAACCCACTTGGAGCATGGAGCTTTTGGGGTATTTGGAGCTTGGAGCTTGGAGCTTTGGCCTTGGCCGCCCTGTCTCTCAGCGGCTGCGTGACGGACAGTCCTCCCTCCGATTCCCCGGCGGCCCCGCTCACCTATCCCATCACCCGCAAAACCAACGTCGTCGATGTTTATCACGGCGTGAAGGTCGCCGATCCGTATCGCTGGTTGGAGGACGACAATTTGCCGGAAACCAAAGCGTGGGTCGAGGCACAGAACAAAGTGACCTTCGGTTACCTCCAGCAAATTCCCGAACTGCCGGCCATCAAGCAACGGCTGACCCGGCTGTGGAATTACGAGCGCTACGGCGTGCCATTCAAAGAGGCCGGCCGTTATTTCTTCACCCGGAACGACGGCCTGCAAAATCAAAGCGTGCTTTACACCCAGCCTTCGCTGGAGGCGGAGCCGACCGTGTTGCTCGATCCGAACAAGCTTTCGGCCGACGGCACGGTGGCGCTGGCCGGCTACGCGGTGTCCGAGGACGGCAATCTGCTGGCTTACGCGCTGTCCAGCGCCGGCTCGGACTGGCAGGAGTGGCATGTGCGCGACATCCGCAGCGGACAGGATTTGTCCGACCTCGTCAAATGGTCGCGCTTCTCGGGCGCGTCGTGGACGAAGGATGGCAAAGGATTTTTTTACAGCCGTTTCGATGAACCGAAGAAGGAAAACGAATTCAAGGGCAGTCTCTATTTTCAAAAACTGTATTATCACCGGCTGGGCGCCCCGCAGTCCGAGGATGAGCTGGTCTATCATCGGCCGGACCAGAAGGAATGGGGCTTCTACGGCGGCGTCACCGACGACGGGCGCTATTTGATTGTCGCGGTCACGCAGGGGACTGACACCCGGAACCGGGTTTTCTACAAGGACCTCCAGAAACTCGGCTCGACCGTGGTGGAATTGCTCAATGACTTCGACGCCGATTACACATTCATCGACAACGACGGGCCGGTGTTTTGGTTCCGCACCGACCTGAACGCGCCGCGGGGGCGCATCATCGCCATCGACATTCGCAAACCGGAACGCGCGAACTGGAAGGAAATCATCCCTCAGGCGGCTGAAACGTTGCAAGGCGTCAACATGGTCAACGGCCAATTCATTGCGAACTATCTCAAGGACGCGCACAGCCGGGTGAAAATTTTCTCGCGGGACGGCGCGCTGGTGCGCGAGCTGGAGTTGCCGGGCATCGGCACGGCCGCCGGCTTCGGAGGCAAACGGTCGGACACGGAAACATTCTACAATTTCACCAGCTTCACCGTGCCAGGCACGATTTACCGGCTCGACCTGCGCGGCGCTCAAAGCACGGTGTTCCGCGAGCCGAAGGTTGATTTCGATCCGCATGATTACGAGACGAAGCAGGTTTTTTATTCCGGCAATGACGGCACGCGCGTGCCGATGTTCGTCGCGCACAAGAAGGGGTTGAAGCTCAACGGCAGGAACCCGACGCTGCTCTACGGCTACGGCGGATTCAACATCAGTCTCACGCCGGGATTCTCGGTCGCGAACCTGGTCTGGATGGAAATGGGCGGCGTTTATGCCATGCCCAATTTGCGGGGAGGCGGCGAATACGGCGAGGAATGGCACAAGGCCGGGATGAAATTGAAGAAGCAGAATGTGTTTGACGATTTCATCGCCGCGACCGAGTGGCTCATCGCCAACAAATACACCCGCCCGGACCGGCTGGCGATTTCCGGCGGCAGCAACGGCGGGTTATTGGTCGGCGCGACCTTGAATCAGCGGCCCGACCTGTTCGGCGCGGCCTTGCCGGCGGTCGGCGTGATGGACATGCTGCGGTTCAACAAATTCACCGCCGGCTGGGCCTGGACCTCCGATTACGGTTCGCCGGAAAATCCAGAGGAGTTCAAGGCGCTCGCCGCCTACTCGCCCCTGCAAAACATCAAACCGGGCGCGAAATATCCGGCGACACTCATCACGACCGCCGACCACGACGACCGCGTCGTGCCCGCGCACAGTTTCAAATACGCCGCGACGCTCCAATCCGCGCAGGCGGGCGATGCCCCGATTTTGATCCGCATCGAGACGCGCGCAGGCCACGGCGCGGGCAAGCCGATCAGCAAAATCATCGAGGAAGCGGCGCAGCGGTGGGCGTTTCTGATCCGGGAATTGAAGATGAAACCGCCAAAGGAATTCCAAATGATGAATTCCAAATGACGAAAGAAATCCGAAGCACAATTGGCGAAGGGTGGTTGGAAAGAACCTGGACCAAATGCCGCGTGCGATTCTCCCTCTCCCCAGGGGAGAGGGCCGGGGTGAGGGGAAAGGAAACGTTCTCCAAACTTCGGTCGGTGATGCGCCATGGGCGTCTTCGTCACTTGGATTTCGTCATTCCATCGGATTTCGA
>DASPXS010000452.1:0-5205 GCA_035637175.1 Haliangiales bacterium
CCAATGCCGCGGGGGGATGAGCGAGAAAAAATCGCGGATACTTTCGTAGAACCATTCCCGCCCGCGGTCGGTGGTCAGGTCGATGTGTTCGCCCCACGAATTGTAACGAAGCGTGCTGGTGTCGTAAAAGAGACCGATGAATCCTGAACGGTACCGACGATGCCACGTCGCCCATCAACATTGGCGGCCACACCGGGTTGAAAGCGACCGTGAACTATGTGAACGTTGCCGATCATGTTTTTCAGGAGTGGGCCAATTACGACACGATCGATATTCTCATGCAGGTGTATGGCGATGAGCACGTGCTGGGGATCGATGGTCAGCCTCGAGACTTCGTATTTCTCACCGGCTCGCTGCCGGACCTGCACCGCCCCAACGGTGGTTCTCTCCCGGTCGAAGCCAAATACAAAAAGTGGAATTGGGTCTTGTTCCGGATTGAGAACGCGCTGCGAACCGACGGCACCCGCTACGTCGGCGTCATTCCGCCAGATGCGACGGGAGACAAGGCCTACGGTGGCGTCAATGGCGGCACCATCCGGGCAGAAAGCGTGCCGAGCCTCATCGTGCGGCTGGTGGCGTTTGGCGAACGCGGCGCCTTCGGCGAGCCGGAGCAGATCAACCGCTTCGCGCCAGCCGCGACCTGCGCGCCGGAGCCGGATACCAATCTGGCGTACACCGACGTCAACCAGAACACGAATACCCATTTGACCGTGCTCAATAACGGCGACCAGACCGTCACTTACCAGGACAACGTCGGCCCGCCCGGGGACCTGCGACGGGCCGTGCGCGCCGACGGTTCCTACATGAATTTCGGCATCACCGATCATTACCTCGGTCTGCCGTGCAACGATCCGCGGGACATGAAACTGTGCGTGGAGTTTTACGACGATCCCTTGCTGTTCGGTACGGTGTTTGGACCGCAGACATACGCCACCGACGAAACGGGCGGTACCACGACTTACCCGGCCAACCGTCTCTACACGCTGCAAGGCACGGGGGAATGGGTGCGGCGCGTCTTCAATGTCCCGGCCGTCAATCTCAAAGGAATAAACACCGGTGCGCTGGAAGGCGGTCCGCAGTTCGTCTTTCAAGGCGGCCAGGTTTTTGTCTCGCGAGTGGAGTTGGGAATTTACCGAACCGGGACCAATGCGTTGGCCGGCCTGGACCCGATCCCTGACTGCTTTGAAGATTTCAATATCTGCACGGACGCATACGGCAACTACGCAGAACTGGACCTCGGCCAGGGTATGATGAATGGATTGGATATGGGTTCTTCCGTCGGCGACCAGTTAATGGTTGTGGAACAAGCCGGTCCGGCCAATGACCGGCGTTTGGCGGTGCGTCCCCACCGTGACCTTTTGCTTGGTTCGCCGGGTATCCACGTCAACTTTGCCATCATCAACGAGCCGTTTGGCCCCTCCACGCAGGACAACGCGCACCTGGCCATCTGCATCACTTACTACGATGACCCGGTCCTGGTCGGCGCGACTTTCCGCCCACAGGTCTATCAGACCGATCGCGGCGGCCAGTTGACGCTCGCGTCTCCGCCGGACAGTCTCAACCTCAGCCTGAGGGGCAGCGATCGGTGGCTCGACGCCTATTTCGAGCTGCCGGATGTGAAATTCAACGGGGTTAACCAGGGACCGCAGGCCGCGGCGCGTTTTGTGGTCAACAAGCCGGCCGGCTCGGAGAGCCTGCCCGGTGTCTATTTCACCCGGCTGCGTTATGCCGTCATCCGACCGTGCGGTCCGTTGGCGGGCGTGAATCTGCTCGAAGGCTGCAAACCGCTGGTGCTCCGCGGCCTCAGCCTCGGGAGCAATTTCTCCCTTTCGTGGACCACCAACGCCGCGAACCACCTCCTGCAGATGAAAACAGACCTGGCACAGCCCCAATGGTCCATCGTCACGGTGACACGTTCCATCCAGGGCGACCAATACGTCGTCACGCTGCCTCCCACCAACTCGCAAGCGTTCTTCCGATTGGCGCAATGATTATTCCCGCGCTGAAAACGCGGTGAACAGAAGCCGCTCGGAACCGGGTACAAAATATGTTATAGCTATAACAATAATTGTACTCATTTTCCCCGTGCGGTTGTTGAAATCCTTGGGAGGCGCCCCGGCTTTGGCGCGGCGAGTCGCCTGTGCTCCCTGTACGCGTGCGCCGTATCCGGGTCATGGGCGGGTTCAGGGACGCAAGGCGCGATGTGGGTCGAGGTAATCTTACCCCCTGTCCGGAGTCCGCAGACTGTGCCGGGAATTTGAATCCCTGGATTTGTGACTCTGAACGTGGTAGTGGTCTTGCCGAACAGCGGCCAAAGTGAGGAGACGGAAGCTAATTTTGGGTGATTCCGCCTCGTGAACCTGGCCGCTGCCGCCGTGGAACATGCAAACCACCACGATCATCGGAGTCACTCGGAAAATTTATGTCGCGTGCGCGCTGGTTTTGTTTCTTTCGATCGGCGCGTCTTTGGCCGGGCAGGGCGGGGTCACGTTGCCTTGGCCCGATCCCTCCTCGTCGAGACGGCAGAAGTTCGATGTTCGCACTGGAGAAGGATTGACGAATCTGATGGCCGCGAGTGATGCGCTGATTCAACGGTCGGAAAGAGAGGAGGAGGCCTGGAGACAGGGGCGCGCGCAGAGACTGGCCGCAACGCCGTTCGCCGAAATGACGCCGGCCGAGTTGAAGAAATATTTCACCGAACCGGACCAGTTCATCACGAAACACGACCGGCGCGGCTTGAACGCGCTTCAACAATTGGCCCGCGGGGCGCTTGCCACACCAGACCCGGAGAAACGAGCGCCGTTCCTTGAGTCAATCCGGGAAGTCGTTGCGGCCATCAACAACGAACGCCGTCCGCCGGTGCCGTCGCAGGTTGATTTCTTTCAACTGCCATGGAAGTTCGCCGACCAGTTGCGCAATCCCATCGGAGGCGGGCGCATCCCGGCGTCCAACCTGGAATCGAACGCGAGCAACGGGGGAGACCCGAGCCGACTCGATCCGACGCCTTCCACGTTCTGGCACAAAGCGGAGGCGATCGGCGAACTTGACCTCTACCATGGATTTGGCCGGCGCGAATTGCCGCGATTGGAGGACGACTATTGCATCTATGACGGCCCCAAAACCAGCTACGGCAGCAATCCGGGCTTCGAGGTCCTTTGCGGCGGGGGTCGCGTCAAGGTGAAGTTCGGCGAGACAACCTCCGAACCGTTCACCGCCCGCATCTTCTGGGCGCTCGGTTATCAGGTGGACCCGACCGACTACGCCGGATGTTTGAAAATCAAATACGACCGCCGACTGTTCCGCGAGTTTCACCTGCGCAAGGAGATTCAAATTCGCTGCACCTTTCTGGGCGTGCTTCCGGTGTACCGCATCCAATTGCAGCGGCGCTTTGACCCGTTTGATTACATCGCGTGGGCGGCCATGAACGACGGCAGACGAATCACCGGCGCCGATCTGAAAGCGCGCCTGTTCCGCAATACGAAAATGAAGCATCCGCAGGATTCGCCCGGCAATTTTCGCCCGGAAATCGAACAACAAATCGATTACCTGGTCACCACGGCCGCCAACGTGCAGATCAAGAACGCCAGGGTCGAGAGCATCGGGCCGTGGGACTTCGGCCAACTGGGACACGAAAATCTGCGGGAGTTACGGGGCGCCGGATTGCTGGCGGCGTGGCTCGGCTGGTTCGATTCGCGCTTTGAAAATACGCGGTTGAAACGGGTTGAAATCAGCGGCCGGAAAGAGTTGCGCCATTACTTCAGCGACCTCGGTGGCGGTCTGGGCCGGGGCAAGGGTTTTTTTTCACCGCGCGGCGAATTGCCAAATGAATTCGGCTGGACGTTCACCGAGGCGGTGAAGTCGTCCAACCGCAATCCGTCATTCCGCATCGTCGGTTTCAAGCCGATCGCTGACACGCCGGCTTTTGCCGAAATGACCCTCGACGATGCCCGTTGGATGGCGCGTTTGATCGGGCAATTGAGCGAGGCGCAGATTGTTGAAGCACTGGTCGCCTCCGGCTTCGATTCGGCGCAGGTCCGGCTTTACACCGAGAAACTCATCAGCCGCCGCGACCGGATGATTTGCGATCTGGGGTTGGCAGGCGAAATCGCCTTGCTGCGACCGGGCGGCGTGGACACGAACCTTTCCTACAGCCCGGCCGTGGACGGCCCAGTCAGGGTACGAACGGCCGACGGCGAGGAAAAGGCGGCGAAAATTTCCGAGTCGGTTGTGGAGAAAGGAAAGGTTGTCGTCCCCGCCAATTTTCCGCCCCCTTTGGCGTTGATGAGCGGAGATTAGACCTCACCTGACTCATCTCATAAAAGGCGAAGGGAGCGCGGCGTTCACGCCGCTTGAGTTTTCCATTGCCGAATACCAGCCGAGAATCAATCGGCTTGCCTACGTTGAAGCGGGCTGAAGCCCGCGCTCAGGCATCCATGCGATCGCTTGCAGCGGTTTCAATGCCATCGTTCAGGTTTCGAGATGATTCACTGCACCACCAGATTCAGACTCTCGGAATGGCTGTTGAACTCCGGCGCATACATGCACTGGATGGCGGCGACGCCGCTCTGGTATTGGCCGCGCAGTTGAACGCGCGTGGAATATTCAAAGACATAGGTCCCTTTCGGGAGGTAATCGATGAAGAAATGACTCGCGGTGTCGCGCGTCGATTCGTAGTAGGCGAGGCCGTCCTGATATTTGTACTGCGAGATAACGTTCATCGGTTCGGTGCCGCTGCCGCGCTGGTCTTTCAAATGGACGTATTCCATGTCGCGGTCCACGCGCAGCTCGATGCGCACGACCAGTTCGTCGCCCACCTTGAGCGGGCCTTTGACCGCTTCGAGGGCGGGACCTTTCTTCGTGTTCTCTTTTGTGTAGAGCGCCTTCTTGAGCTTGAGCGGCGTGCCTTCGTAGGGCGTGACCTTGCTCATGTCCTCCAGATATTGCCAATGCACGCTGCCCCAGGCGACGCCTTCGTCCAGTTTTTTCACCGTGACCTCGCCGAGCCCGGGTTTGATGTCCGCAGCGGCGAAGCGGCGCTCGTAGAATCCGGTGCCGGGTTCAATATCCGATTTCCGATTTCCGATTTCCGATTTCGGATTGGGTCGGTCAAGACCGGCCAGGACGTTGATCCCGCCGACGTTTACCTCGACCCGTTTATCGCTCGCGAGCAGCTCGCGCCCGCGGAGCAGGAGGCCATAGACAGCG
>DASPXS010000453.1:0-5036 GCA_035637175.1 Haliangiales bacterium
TAGCCGCAATGGAGGCGCACAGCAACCTCATGGGTGGCGGTCCGACGCTCAGGGTGAAGGCAAAACACCTCGACCAAACTTTGTCATACGTGCGACAAAGTTTGGTCGAGCTTCCGAAGGAGGCAAGTGCTGACACTGCAATCGTTGGGAATCGAAGGAGGGGGTTCGTCCTCAGGAGGCGAGCGACGATGCCTTGGCGGCCAGTCGGCGGGAGAAGCTGCCCAGGCGAATGACGGCGCGTTTGTGGAGACCGCGCGCGATGAGTTCATGGCCGTCGCGTGCCTCGATCTGGAAGCTTATCTGCGCGCCTTCAGCCTGGATGACCCGCGTGGCGCAGGTGACCGACGCGCCCAACGGTGTGGGAGCCAGATGCCGCAGTTCGATTTCTATTCCCACGCTGCGCTCATCCGGATCGAGAAAGGGATAGAGCGATTCTCGCGCCGTGCGTTCGATCATGCCGATGAGCCGCGGCGTGCTGAGGACCGCCGGCATGCCGTCGGTGGCGAAGTCAATGACGTGCTCCGCGCCGACGGTGAAGGTGAGTTGGCCAAGGGTGCCGGTGGCGGGACGGGATTTCATTGGTCGTGCGGTTGTCGCCACCTCAGCCGAACCTCCGCGTGAGCCGCCACCGGTCATACGCCAATCGTTGAGACGCGGTCATTTTCCCGAAGTCGGGCGAGCCGTCAGCGCGTTTGGGCCAGTCCGCGGCGTCACCGCTCTCCGCACCCGGGACTCCACGGCCGCGATTTCCTTCAATTCGGTCCGTTCGTCGTTCGATCGTCGCCAGCGGGTTGTTGTCCACGATCACCGTGGAACGCTGGTGGGTCCCTTCGTAGCTCATGGACTGGTCAGTGAGCTTCAGGTCGTCTTCCAGGGTGCGGTGCGGCTTGATTCCCCTGGCGTGCAACACCGCGTGGTAGGCGCGGACCGCTTCCTCGGGACGGATGCGTCCGTCGGTGATGAGACGGAGCATTTCGATGAAGGCAAGCTGGTGCTCGGCATGGTTGATCTTGCGGCCGAAAAGCGCCACGCGCGCGCCGTATTTCTGGGCATCGTGGATGAGCTTGAACGCGTCGTAAGTCGTCCCGGCGCTTCCGCCGAGGATGCCGACGACCAGGTTTGGGTCGTACTGTGCCAGTTCTTCCATCGCCCTGGGTCCGTGATACACAATCTTGAGAAAGATGGGGCGTCCGGCCTCGGGCACCCCGGCCAGGGCGCGAATGATATTGTCGTTGATAAACTCACCCAGCTTTTCCGGCGGGACGCCGCTCTCGACGTTCGGGTCAAACACTTCGAGAAAGTGTCTGAAGTTTTTTCGCTCGGCCTCTTCGCGGAAATCTTTGTACCACTGAAGCGTCTGCCGATCCTGCGCCAGCTCATTGACAAAGGTGACGGAGTAGAGGCCGAGGTTGGCGCCGGGATATTCGTCCCGCGTGCGGTCGCACTCGATCTGGCCGCACTGAATGTGGTCGATGGTCGCGCTGCGGAACGGCTGGGCCGGCTCGCGCGCGTAGCAGCCGTGGCGGATGGCCCAGACATCGGTCGTGTCGTTGGCGCGCGCGGCGGGCGTGACGCGCGAGTTTTTGAACAATCCTTCCTTGATGGTGAGTTGCTCGTTCACGTAGGCGGACATCAACAGAATGTCCACCAAACCCTGGTGGACCACTTCGCGGAGGATGTCGAGGAACTCAGGCAGGTTCCGGTAGCCGAATTCGTTGCGCGTCCAGAGCTCGGGTGAAAACTGCGCCGGGCGCGCCCCGTGTCGCGCCAGGTAGCCGCGCGGTCCCGGCGCCCGCACGCCGAAGGCCATGTCGGCGTCCTTCGCGTCGGCCAGAATAAACGCGCGCGATTGCGGGTTCGCTTTGATCTCAGCGAGTTTAGCGTCGAGCGATTTCATTGAACCACGAATGGACACGAATAAACACTTCGAATGCTGAACCTACGATTTGGCACACGTCATCCTTCGACAGGAAATTCGTGTTCTCATTCGTGTTCATTCGTGATCAAGTTCATTGGGTCAAATCTTGACCTTTGCCAGCGTATCCTTCAGCCCCTTCGCCGAGTTCTGCAGCGCCATGGTTTCTTTCGGCCACAACTTGATCTCGACCTGTCTCTCAATACCGCCACGGCCGACGACACTGGGCACGCTCACACAGATGTCGCGGATGTCATAAGTGCCGTGAACGAGCGACGATACCGGCAGGAGCGATTTCTTGTTCAACAGCACGGCGTGGATGACATCGCGAATGGCGACACCGACCGCCCAACCCGCGCCGCCCTTGCGTTTGATGACTTCGGCGCCGCTGCCTTTGGTACGCTCGAAGACGGCGTTTTGGAAGCCCGGCGTGCACTCGGGCAGCCCGGCCAGCGGCAGGCCGTTGGCGGTGGCGCTGGACCAGACGGGCACCATCGAGTCGCCGTGTTCACCCAGGATGAGAGCCTTGACCTGGGTCGGCGCCAGCTTGAGTTCGTCGGCGATGAACGAGCTGAAGCGGGAAGTGTCGAGCATCGTGCCGAGGCCATAGACCTGTTGCCATGGCAAACCACACCGCTGCACCGCGAGATGGGTAAGGATATCGACCGGGTTGGAGACCACGAAGACGTGGGCATCCTCGCGCGGGCCCGCGGATTTGATGCTGTCGAGGATTTGCACGAACAAGGCGACATTGCGGTTGATGAGGTCGAGCCGCGACTCGTCGGGCTTGCGGCGCAGTCCGGCGGTGATGAGGAACAGGTCGCTATCGGATGCGCGCGCGTAGTCGCCCGCATAGATTTTCTGGTCGCCGCAGAAGGCGCTGCCGTGGAGCAGGTCGAGCGCTTCGCCCTCGGCCATGTCCCTGTTGGCGTCGAGGATTTGTATCTCAGCGACCAGTCCGGCGCATTGCAGGGCGAACGCCGCGCAGGAACCGACGCGGCCACCGCCGCCAATGATTGTGACTTTCATGAAAAGAGGGTGGGTTGTTGGTTGTGGGTTGCGGGTGGTTTGGTGCGGATGCTTCGGGGCTGGCCCGGCTTGCGCTCGATGCGGATGAGTGTCATGTCGGAGACTTCATCTTCGCCATGATCTGGTCCGTGATGGCCTGGACCACCGCCTCGGCTTCGGCGTCGTAGCCGACGACCGCCTCGGCCATCGGTGAGGCGGCGCAGGTCACGCCCGGGCGCCATTCCTGGTTGTCGCACAGTTCGCATTCCTTGAGTCCGTGGCGCGGGTCGGGAATGCCGAGGCTCTGCTTGATCTTGAGCAGGTCCTGGAGCTGAGCGGCGGTCATGGTTTTGGGCGGCGTACCGAGTTGCGAGGCGACCAGGACGGTACGGCAATACGCCTCCAGGATTTCCATCTTGAAGTAGGCATCTTCGACGTCGTTGTGGCTCCAGGAGACCACGCCGTGGTTGGCCATCAGGATGGTATTATGTTTGTCCACCAGGTCTGCCACGAGCTGGCCCATCTCCGGCGTGCCGGGGGTCCGATAAGGCGCGACGGCCACCGAGGCAAATACCTCATACTCCGGGATCATGCACGTGGGCGGCGCGATGCCTGCCACGGCAAACCCCGTGCTGTAGGGCGGATGACAATGCACGGTCGCCACTGCCCGCGGCTGGCGCTTCATGATCTGCAAGTGCATCAGGATTTCGCTCGTGCGCTTTTTCGCGCCGCAAGGCTGATTGCCTTCGAAGTCCACGAGGCACATGTCCTCGGGCTTCATGAAGCCCTTGCTGACGAGTGTGGGTGTGCAGAGCGCGAGATCCTCGCCCACACGGATGGCAATGTTGCCGCCGTTGCCGTCCACGTAGGCGCGCTGCCAGAGACGGCGGCCGATATCGCACAGTTGCTCCTTCAGACGCTGGCAATACGGCGAATTGAAAAATGCGTCCAGCTCGGCTTTGGGGCTCTTCGAATTCAGCGGTTTCGCCGGCGGGGCAGGGGAGCTGGTTTGAGCTCCGTTCCTGCCGTGTCTGTTCTGCCAATCGCGCAACAGATCCCGCGCCGAGGGCGTGAAGATGGCGTCGGTGGGCAAACCTCGCGGGTCGCCGCCGTTGCGCAGCAAATCTTCAATGTCTTTTGCGCTGATGACCGATTTCATAGTCACCTTGGGGTGGCTGACCCGGCCCAGGGGACGTAAAAGATTTCGTCCACGAGCGCGGCGCTGATCGCGTCCACGGGCGCCGGATCATCGAACGGCTGGGCCGCTTCGCGACCTTCGATGTAACCAATTGTCTGACTGACCGCGCCGCCCAGACAGTCGTAAACGACCAGGCTTGGCTCATTACCATTGCCCAGCGGTTGTTGCTCGGCGCGCCGGTAGTGTTCGCGTGTAAAGGGCGACACGATGAGCCAGCGGGCGCCGATCAGGGCCGGCACCGTCTTGCTCAGAGTCACCCTACCAATTACGGCGCCAAGTTTCATGTCGAACAAACTCCAAATCCCAAGTTCCAAGCTCCAGAAAAGCTCCCAATCTCCGGCTGCAAGAAGCTCCCCTCCAGCATTGCCGGGCAGAACTTGGAGCTTGATGATTGGAACTTCTTTGGGATTTGGAGCTTGGAGCTTGGAGCTTTCATGCCGGTTCTTTCTCGTCCACGATCCCGACGACCATCCAACGCACCGGGCTTTTGTCGTTGCCCACGGCGTTGCGCGCGGCCGCGCCGTCCGAGGAAATGATGACGCGCTGATGCATGCCGGCGCCGTGGGCGTCGATGGCGACCTGGGGCGCGCCTTCGGCGTCGCCCGCCAGACCGATGGGTTGACAGACGAGCAGGCGCCATCCCTCCAGGCTGGGATGTTTGCGGGTGGCGACGACGTTGCCTTCGACACGGGCTAAAAGCATAGAATGATGGAGTGATGGGGTATTGTGGATGCCGTTCACAGCACTCCAGCACTCCAGCACTCCAATACTCCAACGCTCCACTGAAACGGTTGATTATGTTCCGGCACGATTTAATAAATGCGCAAATTGTCCACCATCACACACCGCCGCACGCGGCAGAACGTCTTGGGATTCGTGACGCCTTCGCCGGTCGGCGTGGCGACGGAGTAGCTG
>DASPXS010000454.1:0-20025 GCA_035637175.1 Haliangiales bacterium
GCGGCAGGCAACGACGGCTGCGCGCATCGGCGCGTCGTCGGGAAAGGTGGCGAGCACAGGCCCCAGGTCCAGTTCCGCCTGCAAATAATGCGTTAACCAGCGCCAATCGTTCACCGGCGCCGCGGTTTCCGCAACCAGGCGCATTGGAAATCTGGAATCGCTCGCGGCATCCTCACCCCGTCCCTCTTCCCTTCCGCGAGGGAGAGGCTGCACAAAAGGCGGGAGGTGAAACAACGCAGAATGATTGCCGCAGACCAACGCACTCGCCGTTGAGTCGGTCTCCGTCCGCAAGCGCACCCAACGACGGCCAATCACTCCTTCCCACCAGCCCTCCCGCAGGTGCCAACGAAAGGCCTGGCCGGAGTTCAGAGTCGCGGCGAGGTCGTAATCGTGAACGGGAAAAAACCTCGAAACCGCCGCCGGCTCATCGCAGGCCGCGGCACTCGAAAAGCTGGATTTGATGAAAGATCCGGTCACGGTACTTGATGTCGTGTATCCCCAAATCGGTCACGGTCGCAAACTCTTTTTGAATGCGTTCGGGCGGCGGTTGTGGCGTGTGGGTTTCCTGAACGAAAATGGCGTTCTCGCCTTTCCGGCCTTCGTAGCCGGGCCAAAAGTAAAATTGGTTCTCCGGCTTGTCCGACAAACGGCAATACACCAGCGGATCGTTCGGCACGCCAACCCTGGCTTCCGGTAAGTAGAAAGTAATCAGACTGGTGATGCCGTAATGATTCCCGATGACAAAGACCGGTTTACCTTCCGCCAACAGTCCGGTGCGCGCCGCGCCGACCGCCTGTGCCATCTCTCGATTTGCCCGAACGCGGGTCAGCGGGTCGGACTTCGGCGGCAGCGGCCGACCGGCTATCTTTGGGACCAGATCGGTCTCGTGCAGCACGACCACGACCGCCAGACCCAAAGCCAATCCGCCGACCAGCCAGCCTTTGAGCGCGCGCGCGCCGGCCTGCCAGCGCGCCTGCCAGTAAATCGCCGCGAGACAAAACAGCGGACCGACCGATGGCGCGACCCAGTTCGGCTGCGCGCGCGCGCGCAACGTAATCGCCAGATAGAACAGGAAGACCGGCGCGCCCATGCTGAAGAGATAAACCATGAGCGGGTTCTGTCGTTCGCGCCGCCAGAAGGCCAGCGCCGCCCAGACTGCGCCGACGAAAAACACCGGGTTAAGCAGGGCGACTTCAGCGGCGAGGAAATCCTCAAAATACCGCAGCGTCAGATGCCATGGGGTGTCGAGTCCGCCGCGTTCTTCCAGGTGAGTCAAGGTGATCCAGCCGTGCTGCGCGTTCCAGATCAGGACCGGCAGCGCGCACAGACCGTTGACCAGCAGCGCAAGATATGGGCCGGGGCGTCTCAATTGTGCGCGCGCTGGCTTCCACAAAATGAAAAAAACCGCCCAGCAAAGCCACTGCAACGGCGAAATGTATTTGCTGAGGAAACCCAACCCCATCCACAGCCCGGTCTGGATCCAGCGCCGCGTGGAGTCGCGTTGGACCGCGCGCCAGCCGGAAATCATCGCCGCCGTCCAGAACAAAACCGACAGCGAGTCGATGGTCATCAAGGTTGCGCCGACGGCCAGCAGCGGAGTCGTTGTGGCCGCCAGGATGAGCAGCGTGCCGACACGCGGGTTGACTTCGCGCGCCATAAACTGCAGCAGCATCAGCGAAAGCGCCGCCGCGATGACCGGCGAGAAAAAGCGAACACCAAAAGCCTTGTCGCCCCAGATGGCCGTGCCGAGAAATTGGGTGTAAGCGATGAGCGGCGGTTTGCTGTAATAGGAAAGCGCCGGATGTTTCGACCAGAGCCATTGATACGCTTCGTCTTCGCTCAATTCGATTTTGCCGCTTGCAAGGTAGGCGAGGCGGACGAGGAACAGCAGCGCAATCAACGCGTAGCCGAGGCGAAGCCAGTGCTGGTCGAGCGCAGGTTGCGGGTCATCGGTTGCGGGTTGCTCCGGGGTCGTGACGGAAGGTTCGAGCCGCAAATCGGGACGCAACAGCGACGGGAACCGCCGCCACCAGAGCGGGAACCAGCGTTGGCCGGCCCAGCGCCAGAGGGCGTCGAGCGCGAACACCAGACCGGCTCCGTAACCCAGACCGAGCGTCGCGCCGACCAGGACGTCGCTCGGATAATGGACGCCGTTGTAGATGCGCGAAAAGCCCACCAGCGCCGCCAGGGGGAGCATGAACCGGACGCTGCGGCGATAATAGATGAACAGCACCGTTGTGGCGGAGAACCAGTTCGCCGAATGCGCCGACGGCATGCTGAAGCTGCCGCCGCGGCCGACCCGGGTGATGGCATCGGGAATTTCGTTGAACGGGCGAAGCCGTCCGACGGCGTGTTTGATGGTGTTGACGATGAGGGGATCACCCAGACAGATCACCAGCACGAGCATCACCAGGCACATGCGGCCGCGAGCGCCCTCCCTCCAGACCAGGATCGCAGCCAGAACGATGAGCAAGGGCACGAACAGCGAATTGCCGCTGAAAAACGGCATGACCCGGTCAAAGAGCGGGTTGCTCAACGTCAAATTGATGAAGCGGAACAGCGCGACGTCGAGTGAGTGAAACCAGGACATCGCCGACAGTTTAGCGGCGACGGCGAAGTTGAAAACTGAATTGTGCGGACCGGAGAAAATTATCCGTATCGGTTCTACTATGCGATACACTGAACCGTTTGCCCATGCCGATGAAAAGCATCGTGCTTGTTCTCGCCCTGCTGGCCTGCGCTGTCCAGGCAGCGCAGGCCCAGGGCACCATTCAGTTCCGCGCCATCCTCACCGGCTCAATGGAAGTTCCGTCAAACAGTGATCCGACCATTGGGACAGGAACTCTTACCCTGGACGGGAACTTGTTGAGTTTTCGTGTTGATGTGCCTGCGGTCACTTTCATTTCCATGAGCGCCTACATTCAAGGCCCGGCCCTGCCCGGAGCCAATGGGTCCATCATTTTCGATCTAGGTGGCCCCACATTTATCGGTGGCAGCAGTTTTGGGGAGCCGCCTAAATACATTTTCTTCAGTCCGCCAATTCCTCCCTTTGGTGCCGGTCCCTTTCCGCTTACCGACGCGCAAATCAATCAGCTCGAAAGTGGCCTGTGGTATGTGAACGTCACGTCTGCGGGCCAGCCGAACGGCCAACTGCGCGGGCAAATTCTGCCCGTGCCGGAGCCTTCAACTATCGCGTTGCTTTGCTTGGGAACGGGCCTGGCAATTTTGTTTGGAAAACAGAAACTTCGTCAATAAATTCACCTTTGTTTATGGAAACCAAACTTTTCCTGCTTTTATTTGCTCTGGTCAGCGTGAGGTCTTGGCCAGCGGCGGCTTTTCCAGTCTGGCTGGATGGCCCGCCCAACTCCGGTACGAACACGATCACGCTCGCACCGGGCTGGTCTCTCATCGCGAATCCGTTGTTTCACCTGCGCGGAACGACGCTCCGGGACGCAATTCCCGACAACACCGTGGGCGAATTGTTCAAGCAGGCGCCGCGCGGCACAGTGCTCCTCAAGTTCGATAACGCGACACAGCGGTTTACTCGCAAGAACGTGTTTCAACACGGGCGATGGTCGAACCCGAGCGAAACGCTCGCGCCGGGAGAAGGCGCGTTCCTGTTCAACCCGATGCGCAGGCCGCTCGCCATCTCCTTCACCGGCAATTGGTGGTCTGGCACCGTTTCCATTCCTGCCGGTCTGTCGCTGATCAGTTCGCCAGGGCCGGGCGCAATTAACTTCGCGCCGCCACCACCCGAGACGATGCCGCCGGGGCCGTTTGCGAGAAACGGCGTGAACTTCAATCCGGAAGAAGGTGACGTGGTTTACACCTTCGACCATGCTTCTGGAAGATTTCAAAGTCACCGCTTCAACAATGGCGGGTGGGATGTGCTGCCGTCAGTGCTCGTGGGAGAGGCTTGTTTTGTTTATACCACGAATCCGCGCCTCATCCAATACACTGGGCCATGGCCGCGTTAGGGAAGGATATAATCTCAAAACGCCACGAGCGAACGGATCGGCCAATCCATCAATTTTTCCCGCCCCTTCAGGAAGCCCAGTTCGATGAAAAAGCTGATCTCCAGAATCCTCCCGCCGGCCTTTTGCACCAGGGCGGCGGCCGCGGCGGCGGTGCCGCCGGTGGCGAGCAGGTCATCGATCAGCAGGACGCGGCCGCCCGGCTGGAAGGCGTCCACGTGAATGGCAATGGTGTTCGAGCCGTATTCCAGGTCATAGCTTTGCTCGTAAGTCTGGTGCGGAAGCTTGCCTTTCTTCCGGACCGGCACGAAACCCGCCCGCAGCTTCAAGGCGGCGGCGGCGGCGAAAATGAACCCGCGCGCGTCGATGCCCACCACGGCGTCCACCGAACCGGGTTTGTAGCTGGCCGCCAGCAAATCAATGCAGCCGCCGAACAGGCGCGCGTTTGCGAGCACCGGCGTGATGTCTTTGAACTGGATTCCCGGCTGGGGAAAATCGGGAATGGTGCGGATGGCCTGCTGCAAATCGGCGGGGGTCACTTTGGGATCGCTCATATATTTGGGACGTACGCGCGGCGCTTACCTTTTCACGGCTTCGAGTTTTTCGATCATTTTGCGGAGTTTGGCCAGCGCGATGTTTTGAATCTGCCGGACGCGTTCGCGGGTCACGCCGAATTTCTGGCCGACTTCCTCGAGCGTCCTTTCGCTGCCGCCATCGAGACCAAAACGGTAGCGCAGAATGGTCGCCTCGCGCGGGTCCAGGGTCTTGACCATTTCCTGCAGCATGTTGCTGACGGTCTTTTCTTCCAGTTCCTGATAGGGTGTGGCGGCGTTTTCGTCCTGCACCACTTCCGAAAAGTTGTTGGAATCTTCATCGCCGATCGGCGCGTCCAGCGACGCGGGCCGGATGGCCGCGGTGCGGAGCTGGGCGACGCGCGAGGCCGTCATGCCGAGTTCCTCCGCCAGTTCCTCGTCGGTCGGCTCGCGACCCAACACTTCCTGCAGCTTCATCGCCGTCCGCCGCATCTTGGAGATTTTGTCCACCAGATGGACGGGCAGGCGGATGGTTTTGGATTGATTGGCCAGAGCGCGCTTGATGGATTGCTTGATCCACCAGGCGCCGTAGGTGGAGAGCTTGCCGCCCTTGGCCGGGTCGAAGCGCTCGACGGCTTTCATCAAACCGATGTTGCCTTCGTTGATCAAATCGAGCAGCGGCAGGCCCAGACCTTCGTAATCGTGGGCGATCTTCACGACCAGACGGAGGTTCGCCTTGATCATCTGTTCGCGGGCTTTTTTGTCGCCCTTCTTGATGCGGGCGGCGAGTTCGATTTCCTCCAGCGGTGTGAGCAATTTCACCTGTCCGATTTCGCGCAGGTAAAGCTTGATGGCCGTGTCGGCGTCATACGAAGAGCGCTCGCGGGTCACCGTCGGCGTCACGACTTCCACGTCGCGCAGCACCGCCCGCGGTTCCGTCGCCACCGCCTCCGGCGCCGCCGGCAGGGGCAAGGCCGGTTCGATTTTGGCCGCCTCTTTGCGGCGCGCCAGGCGGCCCGACCGTTTCGAGTTCACCCTCTTTTGTGGACGCTTTTTCGATTTGTGTCTCGCGGCCATAAGTTCCGTTTCCACGTTAGTGGACCGACCCACCTGCGCAAGCAAATTAGCTGCGCGCCAATATTTGACCGTTGACGCGGGAAAAAATTTCGTCGCGGCGGCGGAATTTTATTGAACGGGGAGCAGGAGCAGGTTCTGCGGACGAATGTGGACCGCGAGCGACTCGCCGATGCGCCGGATCTCCTGCGGATTCTGCTCGAAAGCCTTGACCACCAGACCCGCCGGCAGCTCCAACTCGTATTGCTCGATTTCGCCCAGGTAACTGACGTGGCGAATCGTCGTGGCCAGCGAGTTGCTCCCGCCGGCGCCCATTTCGACGGCTTCAGGACGGAACCCCACCCAGAGCTGGCGGCCGACGGTCAGTTTGGCGTCGGGCAGGGCGCGAAATTCGCCGACGTCCGTCTTCAGCCGCGTCTCGCCGTCGCACTGGCCCAGCACCTCCGCCGACAGCCAGTTTGTCTCGCCAATGAAATCCGCCACGAAACGGTTTGCCGGCGAGCGGTAAATCGTGCGCGGGTCGCCGATCTGTTCGATGACGCCCTCGCGCATGACGGCCATGCGGTCCGCGAGCGAGAGCGCTTCCTTCTGATCGTGCGTGACGTAAATCGTGGTGATCTTCGTTTGCGCATGGATGCGCCGGATTTCCTCGCGCATTTCCAGGCGCAGTCTGGCGTCAAGGTTTGAAAGCGGCTCGTCGAGCAGCAAAACGTCCGGCTTGATGACCAGCGCGCGCGCCAGGGCCACCCGTTGCTGCTGGCCGCCGGAAAGCTGGTTCGGCGCGCGGTCGGCGAACTTTTCCATCTGCACAATCGCCAGGGCCTCGGCGATGCGTCGCTTTTTTTCGGCCGAGCCGGCGCCCCGCACGTCCAGACCGTAAGCCACATTTTCCGCCACCGTCATGTGCGGCCAGAGCGCGTAGTTTTGAAAGACCATGCCGGTATTGCGCCGGTGTGGCGGCACGCCGTTCATCGGTCTGTCCCCGAAAAACAACCGCCCCTCATCCGGCTCGTAGAACCCGGCGAGGAGCCGCAACAGTGTCGTCTTGCCGCAACCCGACGGCCCCAGCAGGAAAAAAAGTTCCTGGTCGCGAACTTCGAACCAAATATCTTTCAGCACGGTCGTGTCGCCGAATTTCCGGGTCAGATTTTGAATCGCAATGCGCATGATAACAGGCGATGGACGACAGGATACAGGCAATGGGCGGTGGGCGACAGCCCGCTTCCGAATTCTATCGCCCCTCGCCGATCGCCCCTTGCCGATCGCCTAACCGTTTGTATTTTGCCTGCGCCCAGGTTTGCCACTCGATTTTTTTCTGGTTGCGCACAACGGCGTCTTTCCAAGGGCCGCGCGACAGTTGCAATGCTTCGCTTTCGGTGAGGGGCATGCGTCCGAGTTCGGTTCGATCGGCATCGGACAGGCCGCGCCGGATGACCGCGCCCCAGGCGGCTTGCAGTTCCGGAAGCGTATCGACCAGCAACGCCCCGGCCAGCGCCGCCACGACCTCGCGCCGATCGCGAGACAGCCGGGCGTTGTAAAGGAAGCTCTGCCTCAGCTCGAAGGGCGAGAACTCGATGTTGCTGACGTCGCGATAGCGCCGGTAGAAGTCCGGGCGCACCGACATTCGTTCGATGGAGAACTTTTGCGGTCCCTCGGGATGCCCCCGAGGCAGGCACCAGAGCTTTTGTCCCGGTTCACCCAGCACGAAGTCAATGAAACGCCGGGCGAACAGCGGATGGGGCGCGCCTTTGAGGAGCGCGATCCCGTCCGGACTGATGGCGGTAAAATCCTCCGGCAGCGCGAACGTCATGTTGCTGCGGCCGGCGACCGCGATTTGCGTGAACCCGTAGAAGTCAATCGCAAAGGCGTAAGCGCTCTCACCCAAAGTCACGTTCTTGGCGGTCGTGGAGGAAATGCGGTCGAAGCCGCGGGCGTTGCCGGCGATTTCGGCCAGCAATCGCCAGCCGCGTTCCCAGCCGTAGGCCTGGAGAAAGGCCTCGAACATGTTCAGCATCGTCCCGCTGTTGCGCGGGTCGCCGACACCTACCCAGCCGCGGAGTTCCGGCTGCGCCAATTGCTCCCAGCGCGTGACGAACGGCAGCCGCATCCGCTGCTGCACCCGTTTGTTCTGCAAAATGCCGAAGCTCGAAAGCGCCGCCCCGTACCAGGCGTGAGCGGCATCATAGACTTCGATGCCGTTGAAACTCTGGGGAATGCCCGCCAGAATCGCCGGCGGCGGTTCGTAGGGCAGCGCCAGTTCCTTGTCCGCCAGCAACAGAAACGGTTCGGAGCCGCCGCCAAAAAAAATGTCGATGCCGATGCCGCCCGGTTTCGCGGCGAACTCGGACTGCACGAACCGGAGCGCGTCCGCGGTGCCGCCGACATCGCGCCAATCGAGAATGGCACCATCGCCGAATTGTCGGCGATGCCACTGGTCGAATCCACGCCCGAATTCGTAGCGAATGGCCTCGTTATGCGGCGAGATGATCACGACGCGGCCGTCCTCCGCCAGGATGACCGCGCTCAACAGGCAAAGCAGGAGGGCCGAACGGGACGCGAGAGAAAAGCGCCGCGGGCGCGTCCTCTCCGGAACCCACAAGCAGCGGCGCGCGGACCTCATGAGGAACAGACTAGAAAAAGCTCTAGCCGCGTTCAACGGATAAAACCGCAAACGTAGTGGCACGGGTGTCTCGCCCGTGAGAGCTTGGGCAACCAACGCACGGGCGAGACGCCCGTGCCACTACCGGTCGGCCCGCCGGCGGCAATGTCAAGACGCACCGGACAGCGCCGCGAAGCGCTGCCGTCCGTTAATCGCGGTCCCGGCCTCGCGCGATCAGGATCAGGTGCAACAGAGTGAAGAGTGACTGGATCATCGCCGCCACATAAGTGAGCGCCGCCGCTCCCAGCACCTTATTGATGGCGTTCTGCTCGCGGTTGTCAATGAGGCCAAGACGGAGCAATTGTTGTTTCGCCCGGCTGCTGGCGTCGAATTCCACCGGCAGCGTCACCACCTGGAACACTGTGACCACGGCAAAGGCCGCGATGGCGATCCAGATGATGCTCCGCAGAAACGGCAGGCCGGCGAAATATCCGAGAAACGTGATCCACATCGCGGCGTTGGTGGCGAACTGCGCGGCGGGAACGAGCGTTTGTCGAATGGTCATCGGCGCATAAGCCGCCTTGTGTTGCAGCGCATGGCCCGCCTCGTGGGCGGCCACCCCGACCGCCGAAAGAGAATTGCCGTGAAAATTCCGGGACGAGAGGAACAGCGCCCTTTTCAGGGGATCGTAGTGGTCGGTCAAATGCCCGGGCACTTCCTCCACCGGCACAGAATTCAAACCGGCGTCATCAAGGATTTGCCGGGCGGCTTCCGCGCCCGTCAGGCCGCTGCCTGCCGGCACCTCGAGGTACCGACTGTAGGCGGATTGCACTTTGAATTGTGCGTAGAGTCCGAGCAGGAAGCCTGGAACCATCAGCCACCACCATTGGTCGAAAATCATCAATCCAAACATAATCGTGTTCCACTTGCTTACGCGAACCGGCCGTTTTGTCAAATGGCCGCTCAAAGTGAGCCGACCAATCAATTTAACCGGCGTCATCCGCATGTCCAGCAGGGTTCATACCGCCAGGTGTGGCGTTGCGCCTGTTGAACTTGCGGAAAGAGTGCGCGCCACATCCGAGCGCCGGTGTGACAACGCTGCACGGTCCTGCGAAAAAGAGCGCCCGCTCGTCACATCTCCAGCACCTTCTCGAACCGGGTCAAATTGCGCGGGCTGTTGCCGATGATGTAAGCGACGTCCTCCAGCCGGACTCCGCCCATTTCGGGATAGTAGAGGCCGGGTTCGACGGTCACGACGTGGCCGGCGCGCAGATAGTCGTTGGAATTGGCGCTGACCCGCGGCGTCTCGTGGACTTCCAGACCCAGTCCATGGCCGGTGCCGTGAAAGAAACCCTGCATGCGGCCGTCCCGCCGGCCGGTCCGGTAACCCTGCCCGTCGAAAAATTCCTTCACCGCTTTGTGCACCTCCGCGCCGGGGACGCCCGACTCCATCCGCTCGAAAGCAATCTCCTGCGCGCAGGCCACCGTGTGATACAGTTTGCGCACCGCCTCACTGGCGCGGCCTTTCACCACGGTACGGGTGATGTCGCCAAAGTAGCCGGTCTTTTGCGAGCGCGGGAAAATATCGATGATGATCGGTTCGTGGGCGCGCAGGGTGCCGTGACCCTGTTCGTGCGGATCGCAACCCTGTCGCCCCCCCGCCACGATGGTGTGACTGGCCAGGCCGCCCGCTTGAATGATGGCGATGTCGATGATCGCCCGGAGTTTTTCCGAGGTGAGCGGCACGTTGTGATACATGAGCCGCCGGTTTTTGCCGATCCGCGCATTTTTGAGCACCTGGATGCCTTCGGCCAGCCCGACTTCGGCCATCATCAGCGCTGCGCTGATTTTTTTGACCTCATCGGCGGTCTTGAACTCGCGTTCGGGGAAGAATTGCCCCTCTTTCACTTTCACTTTGATCTTCAGCCGACGGAGATCGCGGGCCAGGCCGTGGGGAAAGCTGCCGGGCACGAACACCTTCTTGAGCCGCTTCTCCTGAAGAATCTGGCGAATGACCGTGGCAAAGGTCTGGGACTTCACGCCCTGCTGCTTGAGCTTTTTGCAATATTGACTCCAGGAGAGGACCCGGCAGTGCCGCGCCTGGTTGCGGGCGCGGTCAATCTCCAGATCGTTCATCACGATATGGCATTTGCCGTTGAGTCGAAGATAAATGAACGGGTCGGGGACAAACATCCGAACGGCGTAGAGCATGTTGGCGTCGTGCTCGCTGTCGGCCACCATCAATAAATTCTCGCGCTTCATGGACGACTCTGCCCCGGCAAACCTGAACTTCGCGGCGGCACACGGGCCGCAAGGTCGGCGATCGCTGAAACGAAACGGGCAAACTCTAGTGAGCGCCGGTAAAACTGGCAAGGAGAAGAAAGCGCGGACAGCGTCCGGATCGAGTGGCGGCGCTGCCGCACGCGCCGTGCTCCCGACGCGGCGTATCCACCCGGATCAAATCAGGATACTGCCAGGCGCGTCCCGCGGCCGACCTTTGAAACGCCGGTCCCCCGGGATCCGCGCGCTCCACTATCTAATGCAATACCGTCGGTGAAAGAAAATAGAGCCGGCCCACTTGCAGCTTCGGCAACTGCACGCCCAGGTCAATCTTCAGCGCGCGACTTTCCGTTTGGCCAAAAAGCCGGAAGAGATTGCCGAAGTCGAACGGCCGCAGGTATTGCACGAGGTTGGCCTCTTCGATCCCGGCCAGTTCCCTGGCTTTTTCCACGGCGGTGTCGAAGTTTCCCAGTTCGTCCACGAACCCCAGGTCGTACGCCTGTTTGCCCGACAACACGCGACCGTCAGCGAAGTCCTGCCAGTTATCGGCCAGTTTGCGGCCCTGATCGCCGTTTCGTTCCTTGGAGTTTTCCCGACCCTTGGCGACCACTTTCTTGAAACGCTCAAACGTTTCGTCAATCAGGGTCTGCACCATCTGTTTTTCCTCGGGCAGCACCTCGTCCTCATTCTTCTCGCCGCTCAGCATGTCCTTGAACTTGCCGCTCTTGAAGACCTCGGGCCGGACGCCGACCTTGTTCAGCAACCCGCGATAGTTGTAACTGTGCATGATGACCCCGATGCTGCCGGTGATGGTCAGTTCATTGGCGACAATCCATCGGCACGGCGCGGAAACGTAGTAACCGCCCGATGCCGCCAGGCCGCCCATCGAGGCCACGACCGGCTTTTTGTAATCCCTCTGAAAATCGGCAATGGCGCGGTAAATGTCATCCGAGGCGAGCACCTCGCCGCCCGGCGAATCGACCCGCAAAACGACGGCTTTCACCGAGTCATCCTCCCCGGCGAGGCGCAACTGGTCCGAAACCAGGTCCACCAGGTTATTGCCGCTGCGGTCCCACGGTTCACTGCTGATGATGCCGTCCACGTCGAGCAACGCGATTTTGTTTTTCGAATGGTTGTTCTCGTAAAACACCTCTTCCAGACGCTGGTGCGCCTGCCGGCCGGCCTTGGCCCGGGACGTGAGACCGTGCGCCAGGTGTCGCAGATTGCTCAACATGCTGGCGGCCAGCAACACCGCCAGCACGATCGCGGCTTTCATCCATCCGCTTCCTCTTCGCGGAGGCCGAGGCGGTGGAGGCGGCGTGATCAGCGGGGGCGGATTCGCCGGAATCACAGGCGGCGGGGGCGGGCTTTGAACTGGCGGGGGCGACACATCGTTTTCCATACTGGCGGCAAACTATCGCATGGGGCCGGCGCGGGCAAGTGGGATTCGGCGTTCATTGGGCCAGCTTCCAGGGCGCATTCAAGAATCGTCGCAAGAGCCGTAGCCGAGGTTGCGAGGCGGAAGTGTTTTTCGCGCCAAAATCCGCCTCCTAACGTCGGCGGCTACCGTTCTTGAACGCGCCCTGGGCCCTCTTCGCCGCGCTCATTTCCTTCACTTCCGGACGGGTTCGGTCCGGGCAAACGTACTGCCGCGTCGGCCAGGCGGGCGGTGAAGCGGAATCAATTCCGCGTTCCGGGAATCTTCGCGAAATTGACGGACTTCACTTCACATCAATTTTGGGGGGCACGCATTGCCCGCCCGCCCAGGGCATCGGGCCGCGTCGCCATTGCGATTGACTAAATTTCTTTTTCTCGAACAATCGGGCCATGAACTTTCCCGGAACAATCCGCCTCCTGCTTTTTGCCGCCGCGTTTTTCGCGGCCCCAACTTTTTCCATCGGCGAAGTGAACAAAGCCGAGCAAATCGCGCCGGACGTTTATTTCCATGAAGGCGACATCAAAGGCCACGGCCATTGCAACAACGGCTGGATCATCTTCGAGGACTACGTGCTGGTGATCGACGCCAATTTCCCGTCGGGCGCCAACGAAATCATTCCCAAAATCAAAGCGATCACCGACAAGCCGATCCGCTTCGCCTTCGATACGCATCACCACGGCGACCACGCGTATGGCAACCAGATCTGGGTGGACCAGGGCGCCGTTCCGGTCGCGCACACCGGCGTGATCGCGGAGATGAAAAAATACGAGAGCGGTTACTATGAAGGAAAGCCGGGCCGCTGGGAGGACGCGGCCAAAAACCGCCCGGACGTCGCCGCCACGAAACTCAAGCCGCCCACGCTCCTCTTTCCGCACGAAATGATTTTCGACGACGGCAGGCACCGCGTTGAACTGCGCTACTTCGGCGTCGCGCACACGCACGGCGACGGTTTTGCCTGGCTACCGAAGGAGAAAATCCTGTTCACCGGCGACGCATGCGTGAACGGGCCGTACAACTACGTTGGGGACGGCGACACCGGCGAATGGCTCAAAACATTGGAAGCGGCTGAGAAACTGGGCGCCCAGGTCATTTGTCCGGGACACGGCCCGAGAGGAACGGGCCAGGTTCTGGACGACCAACTGGCATACTTCGAGGCGTTGCGCAAGGAGGTCAAAAAGTTCGCGCACAAGAGGCCCGAAGCCGTGAAGGGGGCAGTGGAGACAATCAAGGCGTCGCTGCAGAAAGACGAGCGCATTGCGCGTTATGTGGGCAATGGTCTCGCCGGGCAGGTGGAAAAAGTTTACCTCGAGATGGGCGGCAAACCGTTCGTCAACAAACAAACGGCGGCCGACGAACATTGGCAGCATGCGCAGGCGCATGGACGGGAATTGGCCGGACAAACCTGCAGATAGCTTTGCCGGTCGGCCGGGCGAAGAGGAATTCCGGGACCCGAATGACGAATGACTAAAAAGCCGAACCCGTTTGCAGGCGCCAATGTGTTTTCAGATTTCGGTTTTCGGATTTGGGATTTCTTTTGTCATTCGTCATTCGTCGTTCGTCATTAATTCCCTGGAGGTTCATCCTGAAAGCAACCGGCGCAACGAACTCCGTCATGGCTGACGCAAAGAGCGTTGTCGGTGGCCAATGGCTCGTGCTCGTCGCCGCTTTTCTCGGCTGGATGTTCGACGGCTTGGAGATGGGGATTTTCCCGCTGGTGGCGCGTCCGGCCTTGCAGGACATGATGCCGGCCGCGGGGGGCGGCGATCCATTCGTCGGCCTCTGGATGGGCCGCATCACCGCGCTTTTTCTCGTCGGGGCGGCCTGCGGGGGTTTGACGTTTGGTTGGCTCGGGGACCGCCTCGGACGGGTGCGCTCGATGGCGCTGAGCATTTTGACCTACTCGATTTTCACGGGGTTGTGTTACTTCTCCCGGGAACCGTGGCACCTGGGAGCATTGCGGTTCGTGGCGGCGTTCGGGATGGGCGGAGAATGGTCGCTGGGCGTGGCGCTGGTGATGGAATCATGGCCGCCCGGGAAACGACCTTTGCTTGCCGGGGTGATTGGCGCGGCTGCGAACGTCGGATTTGTATTGATCGCGGTGTTGGGAGTTTATTTCAAAGTGACGCAGAACTCCTGGCGGTGGGTCATGCTCGCGGGCGCGGCGCCGGCATTGTTGACGTTTTTCATTCTACTGGTCGTGCCGGAGTCGGAACGATGGAAGGAATCGACGCGGAAGGGAGCCGCCCAGCCGGTGAAGGAAATCTTCCGCGCGGGCCTGCGAAAAAGCACGCTGCTGGCCATCGCGTTTGCCTCCATCGCGCTGATTGGCACGTGGGGGTCGGTGCAGTGGCTGCCGTTGTGGGCGGACCAGTTGACCGGCGGAACGATGCCACAGGCCAAGGCCAACACGCAGATTCTCTCCGGTCTTGGCGCAGTGACCGGCTGTCTGTTGGGCGGGATATTCGGCGGCGGAATCGGCCGGCGGCCGGCATTTTTCAGCCTTTGCCTGTTGTCGCTCTTTCTTTGCGGTTTCCTGTTCCGGGCGGTGGATCAATATGGTGTTCTCTTTCTCTTCATGGTGTTTCTCGTCGGCAGCGCGACTGCGGCGTTCTACGGTTGGTTTCCGCTCTATCTGCCGGAACTGTTCCCGACGCGGGTCCGCGCCACCGGGCAAGGCGTGAGTTACAACTCCGGCCGCATCCTGGCGGCGGTCGGCGCGCTGACCCAGGGCCAACTGGTGTCGTATTACGGCGGCAGTTACGCCCGGGCCGGCGCCGTCATCACTTTGATTTATCTCTTCGGCCTGGTCCTGATCTGGTTCGCGCCGGAGACAAGAGGCAAACCGTTGCCGGAATGAGTCGCTCAATTGCCGGCATCCTGCGTCCTTGTCATCCGGAACGTGCCGTGGTCGTATTTGGATTGGCAGGTCGAAACGAAATTCGTCGGTGCAGTGTGGCCCTCATAATGATACACGCCGCCGCCCCGCCAACCGAGGTCCGTTTCGCCCCGAAACCTGAACGCGTTCGCCGATTCCACGCGTGAAAGCCGATTCTTTCAGGGATTTTGTGCTGGACCAATTGCAGGCATTGGCCGACGTGGAATCGCGCGCCATGTTTGGCGGGCATGGACTGTACGCCGGCGACGTGTTCTTCGGCATCGTTTATCAGGGGCGGCTGTACTTCAGAACGAATCCAGCGACGCGCGGCGAGTTCGTGCGGCGCGGAGCGCAACCCTTCCGACCCAACGAAAAGCAGACGCTCAACAGCTACTATGAGGTGCCGGCGGATGTCATCGAAGATCGCCGGCAACTCGCCGACTGGGCACGACGGGCGATTGAACAATCCTGAACTTGCGGTTTCTTCCGCGGTCTGCCAAAGTGCGTATGTCTTGCCGGTCCAGGATCACGTTATCGGGGACAAATCAACCGCAGCGAACATGGCCGTCACCAACATCGCGCCCAGGAGTTTCACGATACTGTTGGCGTTGCTTTTCGTCCCGGCTGGTCTGGCGGCTGAAAAGAGGGAGTGGTTCAAACTGACAGATTGCCGATACGTGGCCTACCAATACAATGACGGAGACAGTTTTCAGGTGAAAAGCGGCACGAACGATTTCATCGTTCGCCTTTACTTCGTTGACGCGCCGGAGAGCAACCTGCGCTATCCGGAGCGCACCCGGGAGCAAAGCGAATATTTCGGAGCGACTCTTGACGAGACCATGAAGGCGGGAGCCGAGGCGCGCCAGGTGGTGCGGGACCTCCTGGGTGAACCGTTCCTGGTTTGGACCCGCTGGGCCAGCGCCGCCGGACGCGGCAGGGAACGCCGATATTACGGAATCGTCGAGGTCAACGGCAAAGACCTTGGGGAGATTCTGTTGAGCAAAGGATTGGCGCGGACCAAGGGCGTCTCCGTCACGCTGCCCGGCGGCAAGAAAGCCAGTTCTCACGTGGAGAAGCTTCGCAAATTGGAAGACGAAGCGAGGACGAATCGCGCGGGAATCTGGGCGCGGACCAATTCATCCGGCGGCGACAAGCAGCGGAAACCGCCGGCTACGGCGCCAAAAGAGTGAAAAAGATTGAATGCGTGACGCAGCCGTTGCGGGCGTCCAATCCCGGCTTGCAGCTTCGGTGAGCGAGCGCCAAAACCCGCCCATGAAAGGGGAGGTGGACTCGCCCCGCCAACCGTGGTGGCTGCTCCTGCTGACGCTGTTTACCTTTTTCGTCCTGCTCGGCAGCCGTTCGCTGAACGAGCCGGACGAGGGTCGCTACGCTGAAATCGCCCGCGAGATGATTGAACTGGGCGATTGGCTCGTGCCCCATTTCTGGTACGTGCCGCACCTGGACAAGCCGCCCCTGACCTACTGGTTCGTTGCGCTCTCTTTGTCGGTCTTCGGTCAGAACGAATGGGCCGTGCGCCTGCCGCTGGCGCTGGCCGGCATCAGCGGAGTCTGGGCCAGCTACCTTTTTGGCAACGCGCTGGGCGGGCGTCGCGCCGGAATCTGGAGCGCGCTCATCCTGCAAAGTTCCCTGCTCTATTTTGTCATGGCCCGCATGTTGACCACGGACATTTTCCTCACTCAATTCATCGCCTGGGCCGTTTACCTCTTTTGGCAAAGCGGGCGCTGCCTGGACGACGCGGAAGCGGCATCGGCGTCGCGCCGCAGCAGCCGAAAACGTTTTTTCGCGTGGCATCTGGCAGGGTGGACCGCGGTGGCACTCGGCTTTTTAACCAAAGGCCCGATTGCGTTCCTCGTTCCGCTGGCCTGCGTGGGGGCGCTGTTGGTTTACCGCCGGGGCGACGGTCAGCGGATGAAAACTCTGTTGGGCGGGTTGCTGGCGGGTCTGGCGCTCCTGGTGATTCTCATCCTGCCGTGGTTTTGTGTGGTTTTTCACCGCGTGCCACATTCGTTTGACTTCATGGTTTTTGGCCAGGTGGTGGGGCATGCGCTGGGCACGACGATCAAGAATCGCCGCGGTTCCCCCTTTTACTTTTTTGCCATTGTGGCCGTCGGGTTTCTGCCCTGGACGTGGCTGCTCGGTTGGTTGTGGCGTCGGGCGCACTGGCGGGGGTTGAACGACCAACAGAGGGAAGCATGGGTGCTGCTGAGTGTCTGGACGCTCTTCCCGTTCGTGCTGTTCTCGCTGACCCGGTCAAAGCTGCCGGCGTATATTTTGCCAATATTTCCGGCGTTGGCGGTGCTGATCGCGGTCAGGTATTTCAACATCGAGCCCGCGGGCGGTAACGTTCGCGCACCGGATTGGGCCTGGCGGCTTGGTCTGATCAGTCCGTTGTTGTTGCTCGCTGCCGCGCCCCTGATTCTGATTTTCGTTTTTCATGTGGACCTGCCGGCCTGGATGAAATTGCAGGTGGCGATCGCCGCGGCCGGAGCCGCCGTCCTGACGGGCTTGTGTCGGGCGAGGCATTTTGAGCGGACCCGATACGCCGGTGTCGCCACCGGACTCGGGCTGGTGGCACTCCTGGTGACCGCAGCGGAAATGCGCCTGTTTGAAACGAGCTTCAAGGCCAACCAGACGCTCAAACCGTTGGGCCTGGCGTTGCGCGAAAATTTCGTGTCCGGAGACCAACTGGTCTGCTGGGGCCGATTACCGCAAGGCCTGCCGTTTTACGCTCAACCCGCCATCTCCGCGACCCATCGGCCGCAACTCGGCGGCATGCCGCTGAGCCAGGTGCCCTTCGAGTTACCGGGAAACCGCGAACGGTTCGACGATTTGCTCCTGCCCGATGAGGCCGCGTTGGGCCGTTTGCTGGCGGGTGAGCAGCGGGTCCTGGTGGTCGGTTTCGCGGGAACCTTCGACCACTTCCAAAGCCTCCGGCCCGACCATTCGCTGCGATTCGTCCGGCGTGTCGGACAATGGGAGCTCTTTGCCAATCATTAACCCCAGCGTTTCACTCCTTCTCAACGACCGGCTACGATTCTTCGTTGAAAATGAATGCAGCCGGGGATTCGCGGGTCTATAGGATTTGGTGCCCGCTTCGCGCAAAACAAACCGCTTGCTGTTATGGTCCTGGCGCGGCGGAGCCACACCCAAAAGGCCGGGTCGGCGGCGTGCGCCAGCCGGACGCCGAAGCGCCGTGTCGCCCACCGGCAATTTTGCGCAACCGGCGAAAACTATTGCGCCTGGCATTACGAAAGCCCGATCACTCTTTTGCCTCTCCCTCATGATGCTGACTTTGCTGCCGACGCGCGGTGTGGAAGCTGAAAAGCCGATCGTGCCGCCGCCGGCCGCGATACTCGCCAAATTGCGCAAGGAACATCCGCGATTGCTCGCCCGGGCCGGCGATTGGGCGCGGCTCCGGGAACGCGCGGGCGCGGACGCGAAACTCAAAGAGTGGCATCAAAAGCTGCGGGACAAGGCGGAGCGGATTTTGACCGAATCACCCTCGCGTTACGAGATTCCGGACGGACTGCGTCTGCTGGCCACCAGCCGCCGTGTATTGGACCGCGTCTATACGCTTGCGCTGCTGAACCGGTTGGACGGCGACCGGCGCTATGCCGAGCGCGCCTGGCAGGAGTTGCAGGCGGCGGCGACCTTCAAGGATTGGAACCCGCGCCATTTCCTCGATACCGCGGAGATGACCCATGCCTTTGCCATCGGCTACGATTGGCTCTATGCCGAGTGGACCGACGATCAGCGCGCGACGCTGCGCGACGCCATGCTCAAAAAGGGACTGGAGCCGGCGCTGGGTTGCTATCGCGGCACCGCAACCTGTCCCGCGTTCCCGAAGATGCGGCACAACTGGAACCAGGTCTGCAACGGCGGCATCGGCATGGGCGCGCTCGCGATCGCCGACGAAGCGCCGGAATTGACAGGAGAAATCCTGCACGACGCGCTGGAATCGCTCCAACTGCCGATGTCCGAATTCGCGCCGGACGGCGCGTGGAAGGAAGGGCCGGGCTACTGGAACTATGCGACCGATTACAACGTGGTGTTTCTCGCCGCGCTCGAATCGGCGCTCGGAACGGACTTTGGACTTTCGCAAATGACCGGTTTCGCCGACACCGGGCTGTTTCCGATTTATCTCACCGGACCGCTGGGGCGCACGCTGAATTACGCGGACGGCGGCGACGGTGCGATCCGCGCGCCGCAAATGTTCTGGCTGGCCCGCGCATTTCGCCGGCCGGAGTACGCGCGCTACGAGGCCCAGGCGGCCGGACCGCACCCGCTCGATTTGCTGTGGTTTGATTCGACGGACGGCGTTGCCGGGCCGGAATTGCCGCCGGACAAATATTTTCGCGGAGCGGAAGTGGCGACGTTCCGGGGCGCATGGAACGATCGCGACGCGGTTTTCGCGGGGTTGAAGGCCGGAGACAACAAGGCCAACCACAGCCATCTCGATCTCGGCAGTTTTGTGCTCGACGCGCTCGGCAAACGCTGGGCGTCGGACCTCGGCGCGGACGATTACAATCTGCCGGGTTATTTCGGCGGCCAGCGCTGGAACCTTTACCGTCTCCGGGCGGAGGGGCACAACACGCTGCTCATCAATCCCGGGAACGGCCCCGACCAGGACCCGAAAGCATGGGCGCGCATCGAGCGCTTTGAATCAAAACCGGACCGGGCGTTTGCCATCGCCGATTTGACGCCGGCCTACGCGCGGGACGCGAGCCGGGTCCAGCGCGGCATCGCGCTGCTCAACCGGCGGCAGGCGCTCGTGCAGGATGAAATCCAGACCGGAAAACCGAGTGACGTCTGGTGGTTCATGCACACCTCCGCCGACATCCAGATCGGCCAGGACGGCACGCGGGCGACATTATCGCAAGGCAACGTACATTTGCAGGCGCGCCTTTTGGCGCCGGCGAAGGCGACTTTCACGGTGATGGAGGCGAAGCCGTTGCCAACCTCGCCGCACCCGAACAAGCAGGCTAACAACGACGGCGTCCGCAAACTGGCGGTTCACCTGGAAAGCGTGACGGACCTTCGCCTGGTCGTGCTGCTGGCCCCGCTTCCCAAAGGCGAGACGACGCCCAAGGATGAAACCGTTGCGCTCAAGGAATGGTGAACGAATTTCATGAAGGCACAGACGTTTGCCAATCGAGGGAGTGCGACCGGCGATGCCTCGAGTTGACCCGCAAGCATGCCGGACTTTTAAAACGCGGGCGGCGTACGGAACC
>DASPXS010000455.1:0-2259 GCA_035637175.1 Haliangiales bacterium
GCCTTGAATCATCTCGAAGCGCGGTGCAGATTGCGCGCGTTCATGAAATTGGCGGTGGCGGCGCTCGTGTTGTTGACCGGTTTGCTGACGGCGTCCGCGCAAAGCGCGTCAAGCAAACTGGAGCGCACGCACCTCTTCGGCATTGACTACGTTCGACTGGCCGATTGGGCCAAGGCGTACCATTTTCAAATGTTCTGGACGCGAAGGAACGAGGAGGTTCAGTTGACCAACTCGTGGTCGAAGCTGGTTTTCACCGCCGACTCGCACAAAGCGGAAATCAATGGCGTCGCGGTGTTCCTTTCCGCGCCCGTCGCCGTCCGAAACAGCTCGGTATTCGTGTCGGTGATGGATTTGGAGACGGCGGTGCAACCGGCGTTGTTTCCGCCGAAAAACACAGTCAGTGTGCCGATCCTGAACGTCTGCCTGGACCCGGGCCACGGCGGCAAGGACCCGGGCAACGAGGTGGGCCGCCGGAAGGAAAAGGAATACACGCTGCTCCTGGCGCGGGAGGTGCGCGAGGAATTGACCGGCGCCGGTTTGAAGGTCACGCTCACGCGCAATGGCGATAGTTACGTGCCATTGCCCGATCGACCGGCCCTGGCCAAACAGCGGGCCGCCGACTTGTTCGTAAGCCTCCATTTCAACGCCGCCATCACCGAAAAAGATCAGATCGAAGGGGTGGAGGTTTATTGTCTGACGCCGGCCGGGGCCGACTCGACCAACGCCCGCGGCGACTCCGCGGACACCAGCGCCTGCGCGGGAAACCGGTTTGACGCAAAAAACATGTTGCTGGCCTACCAGGTCCAAAAGGCGATGATCAGAAACCTCCCGGTGGAGGATCGGGGAGTGAAACGGGCGCGCTTCGCCGTGCTGCGTGAGGCGCGGGTTCCGGCCGTTCTGATCGAAGCCGGCTTCATGTCGCACCCGCGGGAATCGAAACGGATCTTTGATCCGCAATATCGGCGACAGTTGGGGCGGGCGATCGCCGAAGGCATCCTCGCCTACAAACGGCTGGTGGAGCGATGAACTCAACCGCCCCATTGCCGATCGGCATATTCGATTCCGGCATCGGCGGCCTCACCGTGGTGCGCCAAATCCACCGCGTCCTTCCCCACGAAGATATCGTTTACCTTGGCGATACGGCGCGGGTGCCTTATGGCACGAAATCGCCCGGGACCGTCGTGCGTTTTGCCTGCGAAGACACCCGGTTTCTGATCCAGCAAAACGTCAAAGCGGTCGTCGTGGCCTGCAACACGGTTTCCGCCTGGGCGTTGCCCACACTCGAACGGCAATTCGCGGTGCCGATTTTTGGTGTCATCATTCCCGGCGCGCAAGCTGCCTTGAAAAAAACGCGTAATGGTCGCATCGGCGTCATCGCCACGACCACCACTATTCGCAGCCAGGCTTACAGCCGCGCGATTCTGGCGGGCGATGACACCGCGCGGGTGTTTGCTCGCGCCTGCCCGCTGCTGGTCCCGCTGGTTGAAGAAGGCTGGACGGAACAGAAAGTGATCCGGACGATCCTTCGCACTTATCTTGCGCCGCTCTTGAGCGCGGGCATCGACACGCTGGTGCTCGGTTGCACGCATTATCCGCTGTTGAAACGGGCGATTCGCTCCGTGGCGGGCAACGAAGTGGCCCTGGTGGATTCGGCGGACAGTTGCGCGCAGTTTCTGAGCGAGAAATTGCACAGCGCGAACCTGCTCGACAAAGGCCGGCGCCGCCGCGGCGTCGTTCAACCGTTTGTGACGGACGAGGTGGAGCGCTTCCACGAACTGGCCGGCCGTTTCCTCGGCCTGCCGACCGAGCCGGCGCGGAAAGTGGACTTGCCCACAATCTCCCCGCTTTAATTTCGAAATGTCCAAACTGCTCCCCTGCGGAAAAAATACGCATATGCGTGTTTTTTCCGCAGGGGAGGTTTCGCTTCCGGCTCTTCCCGGGTCGCACGCGCCGCGATTAACGCTTTACGTTTCACCCCTCTCATTTCACTTTTGCGCGCATGAGCATCGTCACCAAAACCGGCGACACGGGCACGACCGGCCTGATGTACAACCGGCGCGTGTCCAAGTGCCATCCGCGCGTCGAGGCCTACGGCAGTGTTGACGAATTGAACGCCGCCCTCGGCCTGGCCCGCGCGACGACGGAGCACGCATTTGTCCGCGACAATCTGCTGGCCATTCAAAAGGACCTCGTGACGTTGATGGGGGAGCTCGCCACGGGTGTGGAGGATTTGTCCCGCTACGTCAAAGAGGGTTACTC
>DASPXS010000456.1:0-14110 GCA_035637175.1 Haliangiales bacterium
GCGCTTTCGATTCCGCTTTCCGTGCTCAGTTCCATCGCCATCCTCTGCATTCTCGGGGAAACCATCAACCTGATGACCCTCGGCGGCCTCGCCCTCGCGGTAGGCATCCTGGTGGACGACGCCACCGTGGCCATTGAGAACATCCACCGGCAGATGGCCTCGGGAAAATCACTCGAACAGGCCATCCTCGATGGCGCCCGGGAAATCGCCCTGCCCGCGTTCGTCTCAACGTAGTGCATCTGCATCGTGTTCGTCCCGATGTTCTTTCTGACCGGCGTCGCGCGCTTTCTGTTCGTCCCGCTGGCGGAAGCGGTCGTCTTCGCCATGCTGGCCAGCTACCTGATTTCCCGGACGCTGGTGCCGACACTGGTGATGTGGTTCTACCGAAACGTCCGGTACAAGGCCGAACAGGCCGACCAGATGCCCGCTGCTCGATGGGTTCGACCGTTCCTCAGCGTTCAACGTGGTTTCGAACGCGGTTTTGCCAGGTTCCGCGACGCTTATCGCGCCTTGCTGGCCGCGTGCCTGCAGCGCCGCATGACTTTCGCAACCTGTTTCCTCGGGTTCTGCGCGGGTTCATGGTTTTTGGCGAGCCAGTTGGGCGAGAATTTCTTTCCCACCGTGGATGCCGGCCAGTTCCGCCTCCACGTGCGCGCTCCCACCGGCACGCGCATCGAGGAAACCGCGCAACTCGAAGCCGAAACCGGCGCGCTCGCTGCAGCCCGTCACACCCTGGAAATCGCAACCAATCGCTATCAGGCGGGCCTCGTCACCTATCTCGAAGTCGCCACGGCCCAAAGCGCGGCCCTGGCGCGCGAACTCGCCGTCACCCAACTCGAGGGTGAACGGCTCGTCGCCGCTGTCAGCCTCATCAAATCCCTCGGCGGTGGCTGGGCGCAGGATCAATTCGTGGCTGGCGAAAAATCGAGTGCTCCTCGATAATGACTCCTGAAAATACCCAACACCGCGACGAATGAAAGCCTTCGAATATCGGCAGTTCGGGTTGGAAAACCTGGTCCTGGTCGAGCGCGACCCGCCGCAAGCCGCCGCGCACGAAGTCGTCGTGAAATTTCACGCCGCATCGTTGAACTACCGGGACCTGTTGTTTGCCAAAGGCATTTATAGCCCGAGCGCCGGATTCCCGGTCGTGCCGCTTTCGGACGGCGCGGGTGAGATTGTCGCGCTGGGCGACGACGTGACGCGCTGGAAAGTGGGCGACCGTGTATGCCCAATCGTCACCCAGGCCTGGCTCGATGGTGAGCGTTCGCCGTTGAAGGATCGTACCTCTGTGGGATGCGGCGATCTGGAGGGCGTGTTGCGCGAACACGGCGCATTCAATGAGAACGGCCTGGTCCGAATCCCCGGACATCTTTCGTTCGAGGAAGCGGCCACGCTCCCTTGCGCGGCCGTGACGGCCTGGAACGCGCTCATTGAGTCGGGACGCTTGAAAGCGGGCGACACGGTTTTGACGCTCGGGACAGGCGGCGTTTCCATCTTCGCCTTGCAATTGGCCAAAATGCACGGCGCCCGGGTGATCGCCACCTCGAGCAGTGACGAGAAGCTTGCCAGGGCCCGCGAGTTGGGGGCGGATCAACTCATCAATTACCGGAAAATGCCTGACTGGGACAAAGAGGTTTCCCGCCTGACGAACCGAATCGGCGTCGATCACGTGATCGAAGTGGGCGGCGCGGGTACGCTGGCGAAATCGGTCAATTCCGTGCGCATCGGCGGTCGCGTTTCCGTCATCGGCGTTCTGGCGAGCGGGAGCGGACTCGATCCGGTGCGCGTCCTCATGAAGAGCGTTTGTCTGCAAGGCATCTTCGTCGGCTCGCGCCGGATGTTCGAAGACATGAACCGCGCCATCGCAGTGAATCGGCTGAAACCGGTGATCGACAAAATATTTCCCTTCGAAAGAGCGCGTGAAGCGCTGGAATACATGGCAAGCGGCGCGCACTTCGGCAAAATTGTTCTCAATTTTCAGGCAGACCCCGCCCGCCGATCATGAATACGGGCAGACGATAAAAGGAATCAGTCGGAGCCTTCACGGCGATTGAAAATGTCCCTGCCTGCTGGTTCGATCTGGACGGGACACCGGTGGACGGCGTTTATCGGCACGTCTGGTGTTGGAGTCCGAAAACCAAACTATGGAACCCCAATCATTGACACAAAGTCCGTTCGCGGTGTTGACCTTCATTGCGGCCCCCGCGTTGTTGACGAACGCCTCGAGTGTGCTGGCATTGAGCACGATCAACCGGATGTTGCGCACCCGGGACCGCATGCACGAGTTGTTCGCGAGGTCCGAAGCGGACCCGCAGTCAGAGACTGAAAGGGCTCGCCTGATCCGGCAGGTGGATCGTGTCGAAAAACAGGCGATTCTGCTCTTGCGTGCGCTGCATTCCATCTATGTTGCGCTGGCCGCTTTTGCCGGCGCCACTCTCGTCACATTGTTGGGAGCCGGAATCGCTCCTTTTTTTCATGGCGCATTCTGGCTCCATCTGCTGGTGGGACTTGGTGTCGCGCTGGGATTCGTCGGCGTGGGAGGCCTTGTTTTCGGATGTGGAAATCTCTTTCATGCCACCCAGATTTCATTGATCAACATCCGCGATGAAGCCGCCCTGGTACGCGCGCGTCAGACGCGGCCAACGGCAGATGCGGCCGGATCAGGCGATGCCCGGAAAGGGGTCGGGGATGACTAATGGTATATTTTTAAGTCATCTTCTTGTCCCGAACTCCCGCATCGCATTGGCGGCTGTTCGCCAGTGCTCCATTGCGAGATGCTCCGCTATCCACGCCCATGTCATCGTCGTTTCCCCACGCAAGCGCGTCGCCATTCGCGCTTTCTTCTGGTCGCCTCTCCTGCGTTCGCGCAATTCCGATTCCTTCCATCCAGCCGCTCGCAACGTCTCTCGGATCAGTCGCTGCGCCTTCTGTTCGCCAGATTCTCTCAGCTCCCTTTTCAGCCCCGACCCCTTTTCAGCCCGTTTTCCCCGCCAGCACCGCCTGGGCTTTCTCCGAGGCGCTGTGGGCCGTGGGCCGGTGGCGCGCCCGGGCTTTGATCGGTTTGCTTGAGGTCATAGCGGACCTTTTCCATGCCAAATGCGTTGACGAAGCGGCGCTCAAAATTTCCGAGGCATCGCTCAGAGCCGTGATTTTTCCGGGAAACGAAATCGTTGGTTCCGTCCGCGCTGCTCAAAGAATAATTTCAATTAGGATTTGGATTGAAGATGCAGTTCAGAAGAGTAAATTGCCGCCAGCATGATCGCTTCGCAGCTCTGGGCAGGTTACGGCGCGGCCGGCCGCGTTATTGCCGGGGCACCGCAGGGCCACGCGGCCATTGTTTTGCTGTTGCTGCTGCTTTTGGGAACGGTCCTGCTGCTCGGAGCGTTGTTGATCGTGGTTATCCGCCGTTATCTGCGGGGACACCGAATGGGGCGGTTGATGGCCGCAAGCCGGCATTCACCGGGGGGATTTCGCAGCGAACGCTCTTTTCCGTCCTCGCTTTTCCAGTGCCCCAGCCGCTGGGTGGCCGTCAAGAGCGTGCGTCCGCAGGCGGTCCAGGCGGCGCTGGGACTGCACAATCCGACGCCCTGCTCCTGGACGGACGGCATGGCGCGAGTCAGCGACCAAAAACTATTTATTTCACCGCCGGTCAATGGGTGGATCCTGGTTGTGGGCTCCCTTTTGCCCGAGCCGGGAGAGGACGTGGACGCCTGTTTCCGGTTCTTGCAACGGTTGAGCCGCGAGCTGGGCGAAGTGCAGTTTTTCAGCGTGAACCGGGCCGTAGGGCATCATGCCTGGGCGCGGTTCGAGCGCGGCCGGGCCGTCCGCGGTTACGCGTGGGCCGGAGAAACATTGTGGAATCAGGGCCACAAGACCTGGGCGGAACGAAAACTCGGTCTCAAATGCTATGATTATTGCGAAGGCAGCGGGCGAAATCATTTCGCGCAACTGGAACGGGGCCGCGCCAACTCCGAGAGAATCTCGCTGCTGGCATCCATTTGGAGCCTTGATCCGTCGTCGATTGACGATAGCGCGTTGACCGATGCTTTCGGCATTGCGGGCGACCTGTCTTCGGCGAAGCGGCGCTGAGTCTTGCGGGTCGGGGGAGTTTGGCGCAGAATCGCGACGTCCTGAACCCGGAGCAAACTATGCTGGATTCCATTCTCGAGAATTATCCGAAAGAAATCTCATTGAAGGACGGCTTCAAATCCGTGCTGCGCCCGCTCAAGCCGTCCGATGAGAAGGCGTTTCACGACTTTTTTCTGGCCGTGCCCGAACAGGAGCGAATGTTTATCAAGCATCGCGTCACCGAATTGGACGTCATTCGCGACTGGTGCCAGAACATCGACCTAGGCCGCAACCTCCCGTTACTGGCGCTGGCGGGCAACCGGATCATCGGCGACGCCACGTTGCACCAGCAGTTGGGCGGCTGGAAGCGGCACATCGGGCGGGTGAGCGTGCTGGTTCACCCGCAATACCGCGGTCGCGGCCTGGCCAAGGCCCTGGTGGTGGAAATCATCGAGATCGCCCGCAACATCGGCCTGGAGAAACTCGAAGCCGAGTTCATCGGCGAACAGGAAGCGGCGATCAAGATGTTTGGCCTGCTGGGGTTTGCTCCGTTGCTGCGGCTGGCCGACTACGTGCGGGACATGAAGGCCATCTCGCACGATTATGTGTTGATGGGGCTCGGGCTCGAGACCGACGAGGAATACGCGGGGATGGAGTAAGCCGGTTCCGACCCGGCGCGCCGTCTCGACGGCAGTGTCGATCGACCAATGACTCCGGAAATTTGCCCCCATTGCGGCGCGGATGTCCCCCGCAACGCCAAAGCCTGTCCCGCCTGCGGCTCCGACGAGGAGACGGGCTGGTCGGAAAAGGCCGCCGCGGCGGATTTGGGGCTGCCGGATGACTCGTTTGATTATGATCGTTTTGTCCGGGAAGAATTCGGCGGACGCCGGGCCGCTTCCGGGTACACCGCCTGGTATTGGTGGGCGATGGCCGCGGTTGTGGTTCTGGTGCTGGTCGCGGTTCTGTTAAGGTGAGACATCTTACACTTCATTCTTGATGATTGTTCGCGGTCGGAAAGGCTTTGGTTGGGCAGTCGCCCGGCCGAAGCGGTATTTCCCGCAGAGCCGTTTTGTCGGAGGCGTCGTGAATAATCGAACTGTCCTGCCCTCGGAAGCCTCCCCGTTGAAGTGGCGGTTTGCGGCCTGTGCCGGTCTGCTTTTCTTTCTGGCCCGGGGACCGGCGTTTGCGGCGGACGATTCCGATACCCAATATCGCTTCGACACCTGGAGAGCGGAGCAGGGACTGCCTCAAAACACCGTCAAGGTGATCACCCAGACGCAGGATGGTTATCTCTGGTTCGGAACACGATTCGGCATCGTGCGTTTCGACGGGGTGACTCTCCGACCGTTCGATCGGGTCAAGACCCAAGGTCTCGCCTACGATAATTGCATATCCATTGCCGAGGAACAGGACGGCACGGTGTGGTTCGCCACTCCCTATGGGGCGGCCAGCTATCGGGACGGGACATTCACCACGCACACGCTGGGCCAGGGAAAAGGCGAGGACCGGGTCTATGCCATCTGTGCCGCCAGGCAAGGGGGCATCTGGATCGCCGCAGCGGGCGGTCTGCACCACCTGAAGAACGGCCTCTTCACGCGTTATCCCCTCGACGAACCTGAGCGGGTCACTCCGGTCTTCTCCGTCCTGGAAGACCGCGACGGGACGCTGTGGGCCGGAACGACGGAAGGATTGCAACGACGCGATCCCGCCGGCGGGAAATTCGTGGTCGCATGGTCGCCGAACGACGCGACGAACAACAGGGTGCAATGCATCTTCAAAGATCGCGCCGGCAACCTTTGGATCGGCACCGAGGGCGCCGGGTTGCAGCGATGGAAGAATGGCAACTGGACCGGATTCACCACCCGCGATGGACTCACGGAAAATCGTGTGGACGTTGTCACCGACGATCACGAGGGAAACATCTGGATCGTCTCGGGCAAAGGAGAACTGGTCCGATTCAGAAATGGTAAATTCACTCCCTTCGGCCGGAAAGAAGAGTTGTCCGAGGACGTGGTGTTGTGCGCGCACGAAGATCACGAAGGAAATCTTTGGGTGGGCACCGTTTACGGCGGGCTGAAGCGGATGCAACCGCGGCGGATACTGGCTTATTCAACCCACGATGGATTGGGTCACAACGATGTCTGGAGTATTTGCGAAAGCCGTGATGGCGGCTTATGGATCGGCACGGCCGCCGGGATCAGCCTGTTCCGGGACGGCAAATTCGTTAACTACTCTTTGGAAAAGGAACTGCGCGATCCCAGGGTCAAATCCGTCTTCGAAGACAAAGCGGGCAATCTGTGGATCGGCGCGATGATGGCCGGGTTATTAAGGCGTTCCGCCAATGGCAAGCTGACGGCTTACACCGAGAAGGATGGGCTGGCCAATTACCAGGTCAACGCCATCTCCGAAGACCGCGAGGGTTCGATCTGGATCGGCACTGTCGAAGGACTCAACCGTTTCAAGGACGGCCTGCTCACGACCTACACGACTAAAAATGGGCTGGCAGCGAATGACGTTCGCGTCATCCACCAGGACCGGAGCGGCGATCTGTGGATCGGCACCTACGGCGGGGGCCTCAGCCGGTTTCACGACGGTCGGTTTACCCCGCTAACCACGCGGGAGGGGTTGTCGGATAACTTCGCCTGGTGCGTTTATGAAGACAAAGAAGGTACGCTTTGGATCGGCACGGAAAACGGTTTGAACCGACTGAAGGACGGGCGGGTGTCCTGGTTCAAGAAGGATCAAGGACTGTTCGACAACGTCGTCAACGATATCCTGGAGGATAAGCAGGGCAATCTATGGATCAGTTGCAACCGGGGCATCTATCGGGTTGCCAAGGCGCAGTTGAACGCCGTGGCCGAAGGGGCCACCAATGCCGTCGAGTATGTCTCCTACGGCATCTCCGACGGCATGTTGAGCAGCGAGACCAACGGCGAAAATCAACCGGCGGCCTGCAAAACGCGCGATGGCCGCCTCTGGTTCCCCACCACGGACGGCGTGGTGATGATTGACCCGGACAAAATCACGCACAACGACGTGCGGCCGCCGGTCGTCATCGAGGAAACTCTGATGGACAGACTTTCCTTGAACCCGAACCGGCCGGCCAGACTGGAACCGGGGCGCGGCGGGGTCTTCGAAGTCCATTACACCGCCAACAGCCTGGTGGCGCCCGAAAAAGTCCGCTTCAAGTTCTGTCTTGACGGCTGCGACAAGAGTTGGATTGAAGCAGGGAGCCGGCGCGTGGCCTATTACACCAACCTGCGTCCGGGCAATTACACCTTCCGCGTCATCGCTTGCAACAATCACGGAGTGTGGAACAATCAGGGCACTTCCTTCGCGTTTTATCTGGCGCCGCATTTTTATCAGACCTGGCCGTTCTACGCGCTGTGCGGCCTCCTGGTTGTCCTGATTGGCTACAGTATGCATTGGATCAGACTGGGCGTGGTCAGAAAAATCGAGCGCCTGGAAAAACAACACGCGCTGGAAATGGAACGCGCGCGCATCGCCGGTGAAATGCACGATGACCTGGGGTCGAGTCTGACGCAAATCGCGCTGTTGGGCGAACTGGCCCACCGGGACATCTCCCACGCCGACCGGGCGGGCGATCACCTCCGGAAAATCCTGACCACCACGCGCGAAGTCTTCCGCGCGATGGACGAAATCGTCTGGGCGGTCAACCCCAAGCACGACACGCTCTCAAGTCTGGTCGGTTACCTCAGCAAATACGCCCAGGATTTCCTCCGTCCGGCGGGCATTCGCTGCCGCTTTGATCTGCCCGCCAGCGTGCCGCCCTATCCGCTCACCACCGAGGTGCGACACAACCTCTTCCTCACCGTCAAGGAGGCTCTCAATAACATTGCCAAACACGCCGCCGCCTCCGAAGTCTGGTTACGCCTCTCCCTGGACACCACTCGCTGTCGCCTTACTCTCGAGGACAACGGCCGCGGGTTCCCGCCAGGCTCCACGCGACCGGGCGGCAATGGCCTGAGCAACATGAAAGAACGACTCGCCGCCATCGGCGGAGAGTTCAACCTGGACAGCCGCCCCGGCAGCGGAACAAAACTTGAACTGATCGTGCCACTGAAACCAGACCAGCAAAATGCCTCCAACCAGGCGAAATGAGGACTCGGGTTCGCCAGCCGTCGCGGCCGGCGTGATCCAATTCGCGATCACCTGTTCCGCGCCTGCCAAGGCCACAACCCAACCCGGCCCGCCCCTCGTCGGCCTACCTATTTTGGGGTATTCCCTTATCGGTCCGCCTGGCGCAAAGTGGTCCGTGGTTTTACAGTAGCAGAATGTGGCGGCAAAAATTTTAACCGTAACCGGGCAATGCCAATCAAAGTTTCCATCGTAGAAGACAATGATCGCGTGCGGGAAAGCCTGACCTCGCTGATCGACGGCGCGCGGGGTTTTCGCTGCGTTGGCGCTCACCGCAGCGCCGAAGCCGCGCTCAAACTGGTCCCGGACGACGCGCCCGACGTCGTGCTGATGGATATCCACCTGCCGCGCCTGTCCGGCATTGATTGTGTCAGGAAGCTCAAAGCGACCAAACCGGATTTGCTGATCATCATGTTGACCGCGTATGAAGATGACGATCTCATCTTTCAAGCGCTCAAAGCCGGCGCCAACGGCTATCTGGTCAAACAAACGCCGCCGTCCGAGATCCTGGCCGCGGTCCAGGAAGTCCACGAAGGCGGCGCGCCCATGTCCAGCAACATCGCCCGCAAGGTCATTCAATCCTTTCATCAATCCCAGCCGGGCGCGTCGGCCACCGAAGCGTTGTCTCCGCGCGAACGGGAAATCCTCGTCCTGCTTTCCCGGGGCTACTTGAACAAGGAAATCGCCGACTCTCTCTCCATTGCCTTCCAGACCGTCCACACTCACGTCCGCAACATCTACAGCAAGCTTCAGGTCCGCTGCCGCACCGAAGCCGTGGCCAGATATCTGCGCCCGCAGTGAATGCGCCGGGTGCCCGCCGGATTCCCGCACGCGTGGGAAGCATCAGGGCTGACGGCCGCGCCCTTTTCCAAACAACAGTTGCAGGCTGTTCAGCACCACCACCACCGTGCTCCCTTCATGGCCGATCACGCCGAGCGTCAGCGGAATGCCGCCCAGGAGCGCGAACGTGACCAGCACACCGACCGTGCCGAGCGAAATGAACAGGTTCTGCCGGATCACGCGGCGGGCGCGTCTGCTGAGCCGAAAGGCGGTGAGAAAATTTTCCAGCCGATCGTGCATTAACACCACTTCGGCCTGTTCGAGCGCTGCGTCGGATCCGCGCGCGCCCATCGCCACACCGACGTGCGCCGCCGCCAAACTGGGCGCGTCGTTGACGCCATCGCCCACCATCGCCACAAGCCGTTTCTGTTCCGTGAACGAGTGAATGACGGAGACCTTTTGCTCCGGTTTCAGTTCCGCGCGAACGTCGTCGAGCTGGAGTTGTTGCTTCAAATGTTCGGCGTTGGGCCGGCGGTCGCCGGTCAACACCACGGTTTGCAACCCTTCGCGGCGCAATTCTTCGATGACGGCGCGCGCCTGCGACCGTAGGTCATCACGCAGCAGGACGCGGCCGACCAAATCGCCGTTGACCAGCCACACCTCGGAGAAACTGGCGTCGGTCGGCGGCACCCGGGCCAGGACGCTCGCGATCGCCCCTTGACTGAGCCATTCGCGCCGTCCGAGCACGATAGTGCCGCCCCGGTATCGGGCTTGCAGTCCAAGACCGGTGACCGACTCAAAATGGTCCAGCGCCACGGCGGCCAACTGTTGTTGTTTGCCGTAACGCGTGATCGCGCGGGCCAGCGGATGCGTGGAAAGCCGTTCCAGGGAATAAGCCAGTTGAGCGACCTTCTGCTCGCGCCCCGGCGGGAAGCTTTCCACGCGTTCCACCTTCAACTCGCCGGTGGTGAGCGTGCCGGTCTTGTCCAGCGCCACGAGGTTGACCTCGGCGAGCTTTTCCACCGCCGCGCCGCCGCGGAACAAAATGCCGCGCCGGGCCGCCCAGGCGATGGCCGCCAGCACCGCCGAGGGAATCGATAGCACCAGCGCGCACGGCGAGGCGACAACCAGCAGCGTCATCGTTCGGTAAAACGCGCTCCTGCCCGATTCCGTCGAGACAAACGGGTGATAGCCCATTCCCAGCCACCAGACGAAGAACATCAGCAGCGACAGGCTCAGGATCGCGTAGGTGTAACTCGTGCCGAATTTGTCCGTGAACCGTTGAGAAGGCGCTTTGAGGTGCTGGGCTTCCTTGATGAGATGAATGATTTTTTGCAACGCGCTTTCCTGCGCGCGACGCAGCACGCTCACTTCGACGACACCCCAGAGGTTCAAAGTGCCCGCCAGCACCCCCTCGCCGACGGCCTTGTCCACCGGCGTCGCTTCGCCGGTCAGATTGGATTCATCCGCGGCGGTTTTGCCTTTGACGATCTCCGCGTCCGCCGGGAATTGCTCGCCCGGTTTGATCAGCAGCCTCATCCCCGGCTGCAACTGTTCCACCGGAACCGCCCGCTCGCCGCCGTTGTCCTCGACCAGCGTCGCCACTTTCGGCGCCGTCTTGAACAGCGACCGGATTTCGCGGTGGGTGCGGCCCATCGCGTAGTGTTCGAGCGCGCCGGAAAATGAGAAGAGAAACAGCAGCATCGCGCCTTCGCCCCACGCGCCGATGCTCGCGCTGCCCAGCGCAACAACCAGCATAAGGAAATGCACGTCCAGCGCGCGCTTCTGCAACAGTTCCCGGATTTCGTGAACCGTAAACCAGCTTCCGGCGATGTACGCCAGAATATAAAACGCCAGCCCGGCCGGGTTTGCCCGGAGAAAATAGGCCGTCAGACCGCACGCGCCGCACAACGCCGCGGCGAGCAGTTGCAGTTTCCATTCGCGCTCGTGGTCCGATTCGTCCGGCAGCACGACCTTGCGCGGCACCAGTCGCGGCCAGGGAATGTCCCGCCACCGCCAGAATTTCGGCGCCGTCACGCAGGTGACCCGGGCAATTGTAGTGGTGTCGCCGTCCTGCCGGACGGTCAGTCTGCCCCGCTCCGCGGGCGGCTGCGGCATCGGGCAGGTCGAGCAATCCGCGGCGCCATCCAGCAAAGCGCACCGCTGGCCCGCCTCCGCCTGTTCGATCTGCCGGATCTGCGCGGTGAGATAGCCCTCCAGATCGGGCGTTTTCGGCCGGCCCAACGTCGCCACGGAAATCGACCGTTGCGCGCGGTTGATTTTCACCGCCTCCAGTGCCGGCTCGGATTTCATCGCCTCGGCGACGGTCTGCGTCAGGCACCAAACGTGGTCGGGCCCGGCGGCGGTCCCGGATTTGGCCTCGGTCTTCATGAGCCGTTCCACTCTACGCGCTTCTCTCGCTCGGGCAAAGCGGCGTTTTCAGGCGGGTCCGGTCCGGCTTTCGATCGGCCGCGCCTTCTTTTGACATCGCCGGCAAGATGGCGCACAAATCGGGACAAGAGCCGGTCGAACGACGCGAAATCATTCGGCACCGCGCGACTTGATGGGACGCCCGGGATTCGGACGCACGAAATATGAAAATTGGTTCACGCGAAGCACCCTCGTCGGGGACAGGCGCCGCAAATCGTGGGCCGCACCCGTTGGATCGGCTTTGGGCTCCATTCCTTTCGGCCCTTCTTCTCGGCGGCTGCGCGCATTATCCGGTCAATGCGCCTCTGACACACGGCGCGACCGGCGCCGGCTACCGCTTTAACAACCTTACCCACACCAATAACTCGGACAGTCTGTTCGTGGTGCTGGCCTTTTCCGGCGGCGGCGCGCGCGCGTCCGCGCTCTCCTACGGCGTGCTCGAGGAACTGGCCAGGACGCAAATCGTCTGGGAAGGAACACGCCGCCGGTTGCTCGACGAAGTGGATTTGATCTCAGCGGTGTCGGGCGGCAGTTTCACCGCGGCTTACTATGCCCTTTACGGCGACCGAATCTTCAACGATTTCGCCTCCGTTGTTCTCAAGCGCAACATCCAAGGCCGCTTGCTGGCGCTCTATTCTTCGCCGGTCAATTGGGCGCGCCTGGCATCGCCGAAGTTCAGCCGCATTGACATGGCCGCCGAGTATTACGACCGGCATCTCTTCGGCCGGCACACGTTCGGTGATTTGCTGACGCAGGGACGGCGTCCGTTTCTGATGATCAACGCCACCGACATGTCGCTCGGCTCGCGTTTCGAGTTCACTCAGGACCAGTTTGATTTGCTCTGCTCGGACCTGTCGCGCTTCCCGCTGGGCCGCGCGGTGGCGGCTTCCTCGGCCTTCCCGGTTGTGTTAAGTCCCCTCACGCTGCGGAACTACGCCGGAAGCTGCGATGCGCCGGAGCCGGGCTGGATCCAATCCGCGCTGGCCGATGCCTCGGCTTCGACGCGCCGCCGCAATCAGGCCCTGGAGGCCCGCGCTTATCTCGATTCCACGAATCGCCCGTTCATTCATCTGCTCGACGGCGGCCTGGCGGACAATCTCGGCCTGCGCGGCCCGCTGGACGCGATCCTGGCGCGCGACAACGTGTGGCGCACCCTGCCGCGGGTTCAAATGGATCAAATGCGCAAAATCGTGCTCCTCGTCGTCAACGCCAGTATTCCGCCGGACGGCAGCGCCGATCGCCGGGAAAAGTCGCCCGGCCTGCGGGAAGTGGTCGAGGCCGCCGGGCGCGTCCCCATCAGCCGTTATTCGTTCGAGACGGTGGAACTGTTCAAGGAAAGCATTGAAAAATGGCAAAGGGAAATTAACGACCGCCGCCGCTCCGCGAACGGGCCGGTCCCGGCGGCTTCCGGCGGCAATGCCGGCAATGTGCCGCCCGACGAACTTCAATTCTATCCCATCGAAGTGAACTTCGACGCGCTGCCGGACGAAGCCGAACGCAAATTTTTCAAATCGCTGCCCACCTCATTCAAACTTCCGCCCAAGACAGTGGACCGGTTGCGCGCGGTCGCCGCCGCGCTGCTCCGCCAATCGGAGGGCTACCGGAAACTGCTGCACGACTTGAACAGCCCGGCGATGCCGTGACTGCCGGGACCGCCGTGCGCCTTTGCGCCTTTTGTGCCTCTTCGCGGCCGGAGAAGTTTGGAGCGGTTTGGTTTTTGGCGTGCGGTCGGAGATTGTGTCGCGGGCGGCTCGCGCCAGTTGCGGCAGACCGGGATTTCAGGGTAATCAATACTCGGAACCGACCCCTGTGCAAGAATCAGAGCGTAAACCGCTCCTGGCGATCTTCCGGTTTTTGACCGTGCTTGGTAATTAAGCAGGGCCGCGTTGACTCGATCGACGGGCTGAGCATTTCCGGCCCCTCCACCTGAAAATCTTTTGCAAACGGATACTCAAGCTTGAGACGGCGGAATAGCCGACAAATTTTTGTCTCTACGCTGCCCAAAACGCGATTCCCGACCAGTTTCACCCTCCAGGCATTCCCGTCTTGAGGAGTGGGCACTGATAACAGGCGCCCCGACCTGGGAGCTAAATCGGTGGCAGCGGCGGAGTCGCTGTGCTGCACGAACGCGCTCTGCCAGCGGCCATTGGCGAATACCTCAGTCCAAAAGACGTAATGGTAATGGCGCCGACTCGCGTTGGTCAGGAGCACCCGACTCAGGCTGCTCCCCGAATCGCCGTTCGTCGGGTCCACGACGAGAACCGTGATGGGTGGCGGTGATGGCTTATGGAACAGGTTCAATCCCTGACAAATAACGGCGCCGATCAACGCAACAAAGGTGATAAAACTCAGAACGGAAATGCACGTGCCAAACCGGGCCTTGACCTTCCCACAACTCGGTCGTGCCGGCTTCCCAATTCTCTTCGCAATTCTCATGGCGATGAATCAAAGCGGATGTCATGCCATGAGACAGTCGTGCCCTGATACTGTGCATTTTTGTGGGTAAATTCATTGGCACCAATACCTTGTATGTCGTCAGCCCGAGCTTCGAGCGTATCTGGGGCCATCCGGTTGGAAACCTTTACGAGAATCCTCGCCTTTGGACTGAAGCGATTCATCCGGACGATCGCGAACGGGTGACCGGCATTTTTTCAAGCTGGGTCGCCGGTGAGCA
>DASPXS010000457.1:0-6166 GCA_035637175.1 Haliangiales bacterium
AACCGAAGGACGGGGACAGAGTCTTTATCGAAGTCGCGACCTACGATGAAGCTGAGGCAGCGCAACTTGAAACCAAGGGCTTTGCTCGCGACCCCGACGTGCTCGACACCTGGTGCAGTTCCTGGCTCTGGCCCTTCGCCACCATGGGCTGGACCGGAGACAAAACGCAGGATGCCAAAAACGCAACGCTCCAGACCTTCTATCCCACCACCGACCTGGTCACCGCGCCGGACATCATTTTCTTCTGGGTCGCGCGCATGATCATGGCCGGGTACGAGTTCATGGGCGAGATGCCATTCCGCAACGTCTATTTCACCGGCCTCATCCGCGACAAGCAAGGCCGCAAGATGTCTAAGACCCTGGGCAATTCGCCCGACCCGCTCGAACTCATCGCCAATTACGGCGCCGACGCCCTCCGCTTCGGCACCATGCGCAGCGCGCCGCTCGGCCAGGACATTCTCTTCGACGAGAAGGACGTCGAACTCGGTCGCAACTTCTGCAACAAACTCTGGAACGCCTGCCGCTTCCGGCAGATGCAGGGGAGCGCAGGCGCCACGCCCGACGCTTCCGAAACCGAAGGCGAAATCAATCCCGCGCTGCTCACCAGCGACGACAAATGGATCCTGCTCAAACTCGACCAGGCTATCCGCGAGATGGACGCCGCGTTCGCCGAATACAAATTCAGCGAGGCGACCTCCACGCTCTACCGCTTTTTCTGGAGCGAATATTGCGATTGGTATGTCGAGGCGAGCAAGGCGGCGCTCTCGCGCTCGGTTGAACCGTCGAGCCGTGAAAACGCTGAAGCGAGCGCCCCGCCTCCCAACGATCACCGCCGCGAGGCGCAGACCGGTGGCCAAGCTGACGATTCAACGATTCAACGTTTCAACGGTTCAACAACCGAAAGTCGCGCGCTTTTCCGCGCCAACAAACTGGCCGTCATCGATTTCGTCCTGGGCCACACCCTGCGCCTGTTCCATCCCTTCCTCCCCTTCATCACGGAGGAACTCTGGCACGGGCTGGGTTACAACGGCGATTTGCCGGCGAATCAAGGCGGCGACAGCATCATGTTCGCGCACTGGCCGAAGCCGCTCGACGACGATTTTAAGGCGCACTACGGCCTCAACGAGAGCGATAAGGGGTTCGTGGACGCCAAATACGAACTCGTCACCCGCGGACGCAATCTCCGGCGCGAGTTGAACGTGGTCTCGAATAAGAAAGTGAAATTCATTCTCAAAGTGAAAGAGCCGTTGCCGGCCAGTGAGGCGGACGTGATCACGCTGCTGCTCAACGCCGAGACGCTGGACCTGGACCCGAACTTTGCGCCGAAAAAAGGCACGCCATCCGCGTTGTCTGATCTGGGCGAACTGTTCCTGCCGCTCGAAGGTTTGGTTGATGTCGAAGCCGAAAAAGCCCGGCTCAAGAAAGAACTGGCGAAAATCAACGCCGAGATTGAGAAGGTGCAATCGAAGCTGAACAATCCCGACTTCGCGCAGAAAGTCCCGCCGAACGTTCTGCAAGAGCACAAGAAACGCCTCGCGGACTGGCAGGCAAAGCAACAACAGGTGAAGTCGGCCCTGGACTCGATCGGCGGTTAGATTGGCTGCCGGAGTCGAATTACGGAGTGGCAAGCCCGTACGCGGAAGCGGGCTGAAGCCGGCTGAGGCCCGCGGCCCGGAGCGCGCGCTTCAACCCGCTTCAACCTGTGGCTGCGCAAACGGGGATGGCGATTGAATTTATCCGCACCTGCACCCGTCAGTCGGCAGAAACTCGTTTGTCATCGCCTGGCCGTTGAAGTAGTGTGGCGCTGACAACCACCCGAACGATCATGAAATCACTGAATGTTGCCCCGCAACGGTCCCCTGGATTCACGCTGATCGAACTGCTTGTGGTCATCGCCATCATCCTGGCGAGCCTGCTCCTGCCCGCATTGGCCAAAGCCAAAACCAAGGCGCAAGGCATCATGTGCATGAGCAACACCCGCCAGTTGATGCTGGCAGTCCATCTTTATGCCGGAGACAATGCCGACTATTTCCCCATGAACGTCCACGGCGCGGTAGCGCAGTCGGGAAGCAAAATCAGCCAGAGCGCGACCGGCTATTACCCGTGGATCATGGGCTGGCTGACCTGGGGCGACAGTTCACACAACACCAACCGCCTGTTCCTGACCGACCCCGAGTACGCGGTCCTGGCCAACTACGCCGCCCGGACCTACAAGATCTACAAATGCCCGGCCGACGTTTTCCTGCACCCGGACCAACGGCGGTTGGGCTGGTTCGAACGGGTGCGCAGCGTCTCGATGAACGGCGCCGTGGGCCAGGGCAACAAGACTGCAAGCGATGGCCTGCTCCAATGTGAAAAAGTGTTTATCAAGACTTCGGATGTCAGCCGGCCCGCACCCTCCGATCTCTGGGTGTTTGTGGACGAGCATCCGGACAGCATCAACGACGGCTGCTTCTTCAACGCGCAAAGCAACCTGGAATGGATCGATTATCCGGGAAATTATCATAACAATGCCTGCGGCTTTGCCTTTTCGGACGGTCATTCCGAGATTCACCATTGGCGCAGCAGCATCACCCAATTGCCCGTTCGAATGGTCGATCTGGGCCGTCAGACCGTCCCGGCCACCGATGCTGATTTCAATTGGATCATCCAGCGGACATCGGCCCCCCGCCAGTAATCGCGCTCGATCAACACCCGACTCGACTTTTAATCCCCGGCCCGCAGGTGTCGAATTTCAGTCCATGAAACGAGCACAGGATCGCGCTGTCCGGGCCGCCCGCGCCGCCGGCGCCCTCATGCGCCTCCATTTCCGGTCGCCGAAGAAAATCAATTCGGCGACGCAGCACGACATCAAGTTGGAACTGGACGTGCGCTGCCAAAAGCTCATCGAACGAACGCTCCGCTCGGCTTATCCGCATATCGCCGTCCTGGGCGAGGAAGGCGTTCTGGGCGACCCCGAGGCGGACCATCGCTGGGTGGTGGACCCAATCGACGGCACGGTCAATTTCACCTACGGCATCCCGCATTGCTGTGTGTCCATCGCGCTCCAGGCGCGAAGTTCGAAGGTGAAGGTTCGAAGTTCAAGGTCCAACGTTCCACTGCATCCCGACGCCGCCTACCAGACGGTCGTCGGCGTCGTTTACGATCCGTTCTGCGACGAATTGTGGACGGCGATTCGCGGTGGGCCGGCTTACCTGAACGGCAAGGTCATTCACGTCAGCCAACGCAGCCGGCTCGACGAAGCAATTATTTCAATTGGCTTTGCGAAATACAAATCGACGCTCGATCGGATGATGCCGGTGCTGAACCGGCTCGTGTATCGCGTCCGGAAGATCCGGATCATGGGCGCGGCGGCCCTGGCGATGACGTACGTGGCGAGCGGGCGGATGGACGCCTACCTCGAGGCGGGGATTCGGCTGTGGGACATCGCGGCGGGCGGATTGATTCTCGAATGCGCGGGCGGCGATTTCTGGCATGAGCCGATGCCGGGCGAACACAAGTTCCGCGTAATGGCGAACAATGGACTGCTTCGTCGAAAATTTCAGAGGTTGATTTGACAGCGAGGAAGCACCGTGGCAAAAGTGCTCCGCGGCGTTCATGAAAAGGACTCATTATTTCCTCGCTCTAATTGTTGCGGCTGCACCCCTCGCGGCCTGTGCCGGCACACTCGCGCAATTCCGCACTGTCTTTGGCGACATTGACGTGGAGCTGTACGACCAGGACAAACCGGTCACCGTTCAGAATTTTATCCGTTACGTGCAAAGCGGTGCTTACACGAACATGTTTCTGCACCGTTGCATCCCTGGATTCATTGTTCAGGGAGGAGGGTTCAGCACAACAAATCAATTGGCCACTAACCTCTTCACGGTTTTTGATTACGTGCGCGATTTCGGCGCGATCAGCAACGAGTTCAACGTTGGGACGCCCCGGAGCAATACTTACGGCACCATCGCGATGGCCAAGGTCGGCGGCGATCCGAACTCGGCCAGTTCCCAGTGGTTTTTTAACCTCGGTGACAATTCTGCCAACCTCGACAATCAGAACGGCGGCTTCACGGTATTCGGACGCATGGTCCGAGGTACCAACGTCTTGAATATTTTCAACGCGATCTCGCAGGCCAACGGTATTGTCGATCTGCGTAAATTTTATGGAACAAACACAGTGACCAGTCTGTTCAGCGATTTGCCGGTCCGCTATCTTGGCCAGTCGCCGCCGGATTACAACGACCTGATCTATGCGGATGTGTCGCTGCTGAACGTGCAAGTCCGGCCGGCCGGCGACCAGGCCCGGGAAATCTCCTGGAACAGCGTCAGCAACCGGCTGAACACCCTGGAGTTTACCACCAACGTTCCGCCCGACTGGCAATCGCTGGTCACCACGAACGGCACGGGTGGTCCGCTCACGGTGGTTGATGCCGACCCGGCAAATCCCTGGCGGTTTTATCGTGTGCGGGTGGATTACTGAAGATTTCGCGCAAAGTCGCCAGGTTGCCGACACCACTACCAAACTTTGTCGTACGTGCGACAAAGTTTGGTAGTGGTGTAATTCGAACAGTCCCCTCGCTCGGGCTTCGACGGCGCTGTCCTTATCAGGGCGAGGTTAACTCCCTGCAAGGTCGCCCGGAAAGCAAAAGGCATGACGCGATCCGTCTTGGGAGGGGCACTTCGTGATTCGAGTCGGCAATGCCTTGTAAAGAAAAATCACGGGCAGCACACTCGCGGGCGTGAACGTCTTCGTCACCGGCGCAACCGGATTTGTCGGACAGGAAATCCTGCGCCAACTCCGTGCCGCCGGACATTCCCTTCGGGTTCTGGCGCGTGATCCCCGGTCGCCCCGCGCTCTGGAAGCCGTAAATCGTTACCGCGCGGAGGTTCACGGCGGCAATGTCCTGAACGCCGCGTCGCTCGCCGGCGGTCTGAGGGGCATGGACGCCGTCATCCATCTCGTCGGCATCATCAGCGAAGTGGGCGAGAGCACCTTTGAAAACGTCCACACGCGTGGCACGGAAAACGTGGTCCAGGCGGCGCGCGAGGCAGGCGTGAAACGGTTCGTTCACATGAGCGCGCTGGGCACGCGACCGAATGCGGCCTCGCGTTATCACCGGTCGAAATGGGCCGCCGAGGAACGGGTTCGCCGCAGCGGCCTGGCCCACACGATTTTTCGTCCGTCGATCATCTACGGCCCGGACGACGGCTTCGTGAATTTGTTCGCGCGAATGTCGCGGTATTCACCCGTGCTGCCGGTGATGGGGTCGGGCCAATCAAAATTTCAACCCGTGCCGGTCGAAGATGTCGCCGTCTGTTTTGTCAAGGCGCTGAGCGAGCCTCGCTCGATTGACGGGACGTATGAGGTTTGCGGCCCAGAAGTCTTGACGCTCGAACAGATCCTGGACCTGATCCTGGAAGTGACGGGACGGAAACGTTGGAAACTGCCTCTGCCCTGGTGGTTGGCCCGATGCCAGGCGACGTTCCTGGAATTCGCGGTCGGCCGGTTGCTGCGCAAACCGCCCCCGCTCAATCGCGACCAGTTGATCATGTTGCGGGAGGACAACGTGGGAGACCCTGCAGGCGCGCAGGCGCTCTTTGGAATCAGACCCGGACCGATGCGGGAGGGAATAGCGGGGTGGTTGAAGCACTAAGAGATCCAAACACCAAAAACCAAACACCAGAGAAACTGCAAATTCCAAGCCCCAAGGAGTGTGACATCGCCGCGTGAATGGGGACTTGGAGCTTGGGATTTCTTTGGTGTTTGGAGTTTGCTGTTTGGTGTTTGGCCGCCCGGCCGCTCACGTCTCAATCCCATACGCCTTGATCTTGTTGTAGAGCGTCTGGCGTCCGATCCCGAGGCGTTTGGCGGTTTCCAGCTTGTTGCCGCCGGTTTCTTTGAGCATCTGGATGATGGTGTTGCGTTCCATCGCTTCCATCAGGGTCAGGTTCGCTTCGTCCTCGTGCGTTTCGATCCGGGGCGCGCTGATGGAAAGGTCCTGCACGTCCACCTGTTTGGCTTCGCACATGAGGACGGCGCGCTGCACTTCGTTCTGCAACTGGCGGACGTTGCCCGGCCAGTCGCACTTGCGCAACAACTCGGCGGCCGCCGGAGTGAATCCGGTGATCACGCGATTGGCCTGCGCGGCGAACCGTTTCAGGAACGAATTGGCCAGCGCCAG
>DASPXS010000458.1:0-15175 GCA_035637175.1 Haliangiales bacterium
ACCCGTCCGGCTTCGAGCAAGACGGTGGGAAAGGGATCGAATTCCGTGGAGGGCACTACCAATAAATCCAAATTCCTTAAGAAATCGATTGGGCCATCCACCCAGCCCAGCCAATGCACCTGTTGCCACCAGGGCAAATGACCATATCGTTTTCGGATTTGAGCGACCATACCCTTGCCGAGGGCATCCTGAGCTTCGCCGGCGACGCGCATTTCCCAGGAGGCGCCGGTATTACGAGCGATTTCAGCCAGCAGGGAGAACAAATCCGGCAGCCCTTTCCGCTCGGAAAATGCCCCCAGAAAACCCAATCGGAAAACGGAATCCGGTTTCGCGTCCCGGGCCGTTTGATAATGCGGCAGACCATTGTGGACTACCTCAAGCTTGTCTTCGGGATAGCCGGCTGACAGACAGGCCGAGCGGACTGCGTGCGATACGCAAATCACTTTCCGCAGTCCCAAGCCGGCCGACCAACGCATCAGCAGTCGGCGTTTCCTGGAGATGAAGCCCGCCTGAGGATGATCGTGCAATGTGCCCAGGGTGGGGCGGCGAGTGAACCAACCCAGAAGCGCGGTTAATTCCCAGTCGCGCGCCGCCCACCCGTGCACCACGTCAAAGGGCGTTTCACGGTGGCGCTTCCTCAATTCCGTCAACTGCCTTTTCAGAGCACGGAGGGAGAATGCCCGGTTATCGTCAATGTAGGTCTGCGTCACACCTCCTGGAAACGACCCGGCGAGCTTGCTGCCTTTAACTAGAGCCACGGTCACGTCATGCTCTGACGCCTTCAATCCTTCCAGAAAGTACACGAGCATCTTCTCGGCGCCGGCGAAATACCTGGCTTCCGGATGGATTATCAAGACTCGCATTCTTCAAGACTAAAATGATTCCCCGCGCAATTGCAAACCGGCAGCATCCAACACGAGTCGCCGCCTTCGCAGGCGTATGTATAAAAGCATTCGCCGCCTGCGCAAATTCTTTGGTGCTGGACACCGCGCCGCGGGGTGGTCCGGCCAGCGCAGCGCGCCGACCTTGTCTCCGGTTGCGGCTCTGCCGCGCTGGGCTTTTTGAGATTCCGGTTTGCTCTCGGCAACGGCACATCGTGCGATTTGACTCGCTTGCCGATGGTGACTTTGTTGCAATCATTTTATGATCAACATCGTGGCCACAACAATTTTCCCGCCCACGCCCGGCATGAAACGGATCAGCCGCGAACTCGATTCACGGGACGGGACGCTATGGGTCATCGGCGATCGCAATGGCCCTCCTGCCTACGGCCTGCCAAACACTCGATTCTACGACATTGAAGCCCAGTCACAACTGCCGTTTCACCTGGCTCGTCTGCTGCCGGAAAAACATTACGCCCGAAAGAACCTGGGCTATCTCCTGGCGATCCAAAACGGCGCCACATTCCTGGTTGAAACCGATGATGACAACGTCCCGCAGGCGAACTTCTGGCGCCCCCGTTCCGCCTCGGTCGCTACGCGTCAGGTCAGACACGCCGGCTGGTTCAACGTCTATCTGGAATTCTTCGATGGTCGAATCTGGCCCCGGGGATTTCCCCTGGAAGAAATCCAGCATTCCTTCGCCCGGCGCGTAAGACTCGAATCCGCTGCTGCCCGACGGGAATGTCTCATCCAGCAGGGACTGGCCAACCGGAATCCCGACGTGGACGCCGTTTACCGTCTGGTATGTCCATTGCCTCTCGACTTCAAAAGGCGATCACCGGTCAGTTTGGCGCCCGGTTGTTGGTGTCCGTTTAACAGCCAAAACACAACTTTTTTTCAACCCGCCCTTCCCTTGCTCTACCTGCCCACGTTTTGCAGTTTCCGAATGACCGACATCTGGCGGTCACTCGTGGCGCAGCGCTGCCTTTGGGAAATGGAGTCCGAGGTCTGTTTCACTCAAGCCACGGTTTATCAGGAGCGCAACGAGCACAATCTCCGCAAGGATTTTGAAGACGAACTCCCAGGCTACCTGATGAACAACCGGATTCGAACCCTGTTGGAAAAGCTTGGCTTGAGGGCAGGCCGTTCGTTCGAGACCGTCAGCGAGAATCTGTCGGTCTGCTATGAAACGCTTGTCCGAGCGGAAATTATGAAAAAGAAGGAACTGCTTCTGGTCGAAGCGTGGAACCGCGATCTTGCTTCACTGGCCTGATTTTTTTTGCAGCCAGTTGGCGGCCGCGCTGGCCCGTTTCCAAAACCGGGCGCAGAGTTGAAGCGTCAACGCAGAGATGAAATTGCGCCGCCGGCGATGAGTCTTGCGGATGAGCGCGGGATCGATTGCGTCTGACGACCCCAGCCCAATGGCCGGAAGGTCAATGCGCGCCAATCCCCAATCTTCACCATTGCGTGAAAGCGGTGTGATGACTTCATCCACCCAGAATTTCCAATCATTATTCGGCAGCGTTTGTTCGTGGGCGTTACCCCCGGTCAGATTGTGGTTCAAGTGCAGCACGCATAACTCGTCGCCCAGGTCGGGCGTGCGTCCGTCGCCGTTGAGCAAATTCAGGCGTTTGGCGTTATTGGCGTCACTGTGGCCCCACAACTTCATCCCTTCCTCGCAACCGCGGATGGCAAACCACTGTTCGCGCGGCGCCAGTTGAAAGTCGCCCACGGACCCAAAGCGCAGCCAGGGCTGTTCCTTTTCCGGCGGAAATCGCACGCCGCGCCGGATGACATCATCGCAAAAATCACTGATCTGGCGGACGTTCATCCGGTCGAGCATCTGCCATTGGGCCGGCGGAATGCCGACGCGCGGGCAAAGATAAAAGCGCGGCGGCAACCGTTCGAGCAGGTCAGGCAGCGAGCGGCGGCCCAAAGGGTGCAGCAGAATGTCGCAATTCGTGGAAAGCAGCCACCGGTTCTTTGGGTTGCTGCGGCGAATACCCACGTTGCGCGACAGTTCGTCCGAAAAAGGCAGCGGCGTTTCACCCAGGGCCGCTTTCATTTGTTCACCGCTGACGCGATAGCACTTCAGTCGGCGACGACACTCCGGCGTCAGGGTGTCGGCGATGGCTTCCACCAGCGCGCCGTCCTGCTCCGGCGAGTTGCAATCGACATAAATGATCTCATCTTCCGAATCGCCACAAAGCGAAGCCAGGTAATTGAGGCTGATGGCGGTTCGCTTGTGCAGATTGACGCCATAGCCATCATTGCGACCGGCAACGAGGAAGGTAATCATAACTCAAAACTTCTTTCGTTTCAGTCGAACGAGAGCGAGCAACTGGCGCTTGAGCCAAACATGAGCCCGAACAGCCCGGATTCTCGGCGCCTTCTCAGCATCCAGCACATTTCCGTTGTAAGACAGTGTTTTCAAACCTGTTTCGAGGCGGCCAGGCAACTACTTTGCGACCGGATACGCCAATTCCACAATCGAGAGAGCCCTCTGACAAAGCGCCTCCCCAAAAGGCGCACCAGTATTTTGAACAGCCATGACGCGGCGCTGGCGGGGTCTGAACCTGAATGCAGAAACAACTCTACGTTGTAAGTCAACCATCGCGAACTGAAGTGCATCGCGTGGTCCAGCAGGAAGCGTGGGTGAGGCGCGAAGCGATTGCGCAAGAGCCTGGAGTGCAGAGGCCCTGCCAGTCCTTTTTGGCGCAGGAGGGCATAGTTTCGTTTCCCTTGGACGATGCTCAAGCCAAAGGCCTTCCCGCTTCGGACCACTTGCGACGTGCCGCGTTGCCGGTCGTGGTAAGATCGCGCACAGGCGACGACACGCGAGGCTCGGATTCCGCCATAATTTATCGCCAACTTGAACCACATTTCCCAATCTCCGCAGAATCGCGAGTGTTCACGGAACCCTCCCAGAGCCTGGACATACGCCACATCGATCAACTGGCCTGCAAATCCGAGAAAGTTTTCCTCGGCCAGTGCTCGGAGGTCGATCTCCTCCCACGGATTGGCAACAGGCCGTTGTGGGTAGGGCACTCTTTCCCCCCTCTCACTTACCAGGACAAAGTTCCCAAAATACAATCCGCGGCCCGGCGCCTCGGTCAGGAGCTGCAACATCGTTTCCGCGAGGCACGGCTTTAGGAAGTCGTCGTCATGGAGAATTGACAACCACCGCGTCTCGCAAAGCTCCAGGCAGGCGTTCCAATTCCCAAACAGTCCTCGCCGCCTGGGATTTCGAAAATACTTGATGCGATTTCCGAACTTCTCGCAAACGAACCTCTCCATGCCAACGTCCGGACCGCAATCTTCAACGACGATGACTCGAACCGGGACGGTCTGATCGAGAGCGCTCGATATCGCCTGCGACAAATATTGGCGCCGATCATAGACTGTCACCGCGATAGTAATTGGGTCTGCTGTGGGTTGAGCGCCCCGCAGACCAGTCTGGGAAACTTGTGAGATCACGGGGCAGGCAACAGGATTGCAGCCAGTTGATTGCCTCGGTCCTCGGCATTCAGACGAGTTGATTCCCTGGCAAATGCCTTCATTTGTTCCGCTGTGAAGTAGCGGGCGGGATCGGTTGGTCGTCCGGCCTGATCGGTCAAGGGCAAGCCCATTCTATACAGTTCACTTCCCCAAAATTGAAACTCCGTCGAATCACACCAGCGCATTTCCGCTTTCAAGCCGGCCTGTCGCACCAGCAAATCCAAACTGGCGCGGGAGTGCAAAAAGAGATGTCGAGGGGCGTCCAGTTGCACGGCGTTTTCTCCATACCGCTCCCAGACAGCGCAATCAATGATGGGTATCCTGACGAAGACCCTGCCGCCCGAAGCCAGCCGCTTTCGGCACGCAGCCAGCATCTCTTTTTGGCGATCGACGTGTTCGAGCACATGGTGCAACATGATGAGGTCAAAACTGCCGGTCACACTTTCCACCGACTGCTTCCTCACCCGCAAGCCTGGAACAACTTCGTGGTCAGCGGAAAGAAACGGATCAATGCCGGTCAGATCGCGAAAACCTGCGCGATGCAGTACGCTCAGCAAGTGTCCGCGTCCGCAGCCGATATCCAGGATCCGCATGCGCCGATTCAGCGGAACCCGACCCAGCCCGAACAACTGCGGCAAGCAGGTCTTCGGCTTGCCCACCCATCTCCACCAGCGCGGGCGACCGGTGGCGAAAGCGCAGTCACGCCAACTGGCAACCAGGCTTCTGAGTCCGCTTTGTGGCACCGCTTTTGCCATCAGACTGTAGTATGTCGAAGGGTAATATCGTGACCAATCGGCAGGAGGGCAATTGATTTGCAGGCAACCGCATTCGAGGCATCGGAAATACGTAAATGGGTCACCGAGACCAAACATCTTTTCCCGGAGCTCGTATGTGGGATGGGAACCTGTGTGGCCGCAGATGCGACAAGTGCGGGCATTCATAAACGACCGAACACGGCGGCCTTGATAAATTGCCGCGGCGAAAGGGGCTGCCCTCTGAATCCGCGAATCACGGGGTACCACGTGCTGCAGGAAAATTCCGCAATCAATGGCGCAACCAGCAATCCCCAAACGCCCCATCCTGGTGTCAAGAGAAGGCTCAAGCAGATCAACCCGACGCCGGTCAGCAAGCTTATCTTGAAGAAGGGCACGATGTTCTCCGTGAAAGTCAGGATCCCAAATTGCACATACACGAGTTGTTGCGCCAAATAGAACAGATAAACAATGAGTTGAGGAGTCGAAAGCAGCCGGGTTTCGCTTCCTTTCCATTCCAGTAGTTGAGTGCCGGCCAGAACCAATACCACGGCCATAACCAGAAAACTGGCTACCGCCAGTGCCAGACGGCGGGCAAACAAAATCGCCATTTCCTCAAGGCGACCCTGAGTTCTGAGGATGGTGATCAGCGGCCATTTCACCGCGAGCCACAGCGCTGCAAAATTCATCAGAAAGGAACCGACCTGGACTGTGAGACCGAAGGAGGCCGTCACGGCGTTTCCCAGGAATTGGCTGCAGATCAATACGTTCCCGTTGCTAATAAGATAGGATCCGACCGCGATCACGCCAAACTTCCGCGCATTTGGCCAAAGCCGTGCCAGTATTGATAGATCAACAACATCGCCTCCCGTTTCCGGCACGGCTTTGCGATAGGTTCGAAAATTGAAGAAGCGTGCCACGGCCGCCTTGGTTGCCGTTCCTATGACGACCGCCGGCAGGCCCAGACCCAGCAGGAGCATTGCTGCGGTCGTCGCGACGTATGCGAGGCCGCTCCACAGGTAAGTTCCCTGCAATTCGCGTACGCGATTGATTCCCTGACAGGCTAGCGCCCAGTGACTTGTCCCCAGGCTGTACCCAATAATAACAAGGAACGCTGCCCAGGCAAACCAACCGTGCACCGGCTGCTCGAACGTCCGCATCGGTTTCAGCAGGAATATCGTACCGCCTACGCCCAGGAGTAAAGTAGCGGCAATGGACAACCGCCAGTAAAGATAATGGACAATCCGATTGAGCTGGCGAATTCGGGGTAGATTGGGTGTCCCGGTTTCCGGCGGCGAACGGAGTCCCTCCGCATCGAAATCTTCGGCGCCTGCCCAGAGGTATCCATAGACCCGCGTGATGGCCTGACCGAACCCGAAGTCCGCAAGGTTTGCGAACGCCCCGAGAGCCAGGAACACCCACCATAGGGCCAGTTCCGATTGAGAGAGGCGGCTCAATACGAGCGGCAACAGCACGATGTTAGCGCCCACCCGAATCCCCGTCGCGAGCACGCCGTAGAGCAAAGCCGACTGCTGCACGCGGCACCACCAATACTGGAATCCAACCCTTTTGACCGGCAGGCTCACGCGACTGAGTGTCTGTTCCTCAAGAGCAGATGAGGATGATAAGCTTGAGAGCCGGCGGAAATGGGCGGAACCAATGCGGTTGTACCGACGATGACTCGCATTGGAAGAGCATCCTTTGTTGTTGCGCGGTTGAACGCGGAAGCCATCCAGAGTCATTCCGCCCACTCTCAGACGTTTTGCCAGTAAACTCCGCCCCAATCGATCGGCTCCATCTTATTCTTAATTCCTCGCGTTTGGCGGAAGTCCTCTACCGCCTTGCGACAACCTGGAACAGCTCCGTAGTCATCAATAATCACAAATCCGCCCGGGGACAGCTTGGGATATAAGTTTACGAGCCCGTCCATGGTCGATTCATACATATCCCCATCCAGGCGGATGACCGCAAGCTTTTCAATCGGAGCGCCGGGAAGTGTGTCGCGGAACCAGCCCTTCAAAAAACGAACCTGGTTGTCGAGCACGCCGTAGGCTTCAAAGTTGGCCCTGACCTCCTCCAACGAAATGGCCAGCATCGGATACGTGTGGTGGAGATCGCCCGCGTCAGCCGGATACTTCTCCGGGTCGGGGAGGGGCAGCCCTTCAAACGAGTCGGCCACCCAAACGCGACGGTCAGTGACGCCATACACCTTCAAGATCGCCCGCATGAAAATGGTGGCGCCGCCACGCCAGACCCCCGTCTCGATCAGATCACCCGGAACGCTGTCGGCCAGGACGCGCTCGACGCAGAATTGGAGGTTGTCGAGGCGTTTGAGACCTATCATCGTGTGGCCCAAGACCGGCCAATCGAGCCCCTCGGCGCGTCTTTGTTCCGGCGTAAGGTGCGGGACATGTTCCCCTTTCAGGAAACGCTTAATCTTTTGCTTCATGCTGGGGTTTGTCTCTGGTTGGCTCGAACCGTCTTTGGCCTCCCAGAGCGCAAACGTGAGACACTTTTTCAGCAAGTCCAGATACAATTCCTTGGGAGTTTTGGGACCGTCATTGGGCTTTGCGGACTGATTGAGCATGGATACGAACGCTAAAGAAGTGACAACACCTTGTCAACGAAAGTCTCAACACGCCGACACACCGACACACCGCGCGAGATACGCCGCATTCAGATCGGACTCCATGAGACATCTTCCTATCGAAATGGACGAATTACGGACCTGATTTCCACCCCGCACGACTTGCCGCGGTTCCGTCAGTTGTTGGGCGACGGTCGAGAAGCTGGGGCCTCTATCCACTGCGCCGAAACCACTCCACTGCGCCGGCCAGCGCCTGTTTCGGCGCGGTTTGCGGCAGACCGGGTTCGCGAATCGCCTTCGCCGGATTGAACCACATTTTGTATTTCGCCATGCGCACGCCGGCTAACCTCGACGCAGGTCCGAAGCAAATTCAGCTTTCCCTTTTCACGAACCGTTTCTACTTTGCTGTCGCCATGCCATCATTCGACATCGTTTCGCAGGTCAACCCGATGGAAATCGAGAACGCCGTCAACCAGGCTAAAAAAGAGCTGGCCAATCGCTTTGATTTCAAAGGCAGCAATGCCGAGATCGTGCTCGAGAAAAATGAAATCAAGCTCTCCGCCGAAGATCAGTTCAAGATCAAGGCGCTGGTCGAAATCGTCATCGGCAAACTCGCCAAACGCGCCATCAGCCTCAAAAACGTTGATAAAGGCCAGCCGGACTTTTCGCCGCTCGGCCATGCCCGGCAGGTCATCACCATCAAGCAGGGCATCGAACCGACCGTCGCCAAACAAATCACCGGCTTCATCCGCGACGGCAAATTCAAGGTAACCACCCAGATTCAGGGCGAAGAAATCCGCGTTGCGGGCAGGAACCGGGACGAGTTGCAGGCCGTCATCGCCGCCGTGCGCACGAAGGATTTCCCGGTGGCCTTGAGCTTCCAGAATTTCCGGGAATAATCCCGTCAAACCACTCATGAACGCGAATCAACGCTAATCATTGAACGAGCCGGAAAGAGGCGACTGCGAGGAGACGCATCACGCACCACGAATCACGTATCATGTTTCACGAATCACGTATCCATTCTCCCGAAACCACTCCACCGCGTCGGCCAGCGCCTGTTTCGGCGCGGTTTGCGGCAGACCGAGTTCGCGAATCGCCTTCGCCGGATTGAACCACATTTTGTATTTCGCCATGCGCACGCCGGCCAATGGAGCTTTGGGCGGTTTGCCAGTCAGAATGGCGGTGGCCTCGTTCACATGCGCCGCAGCGAGCGCAATGAAATACGGAATGCGCGTCTTCGGCGCGGGTACGCCGGTGATTTCTTCGAGCGCAGCCAGCGTCTGTTGCAGGGTCCAGTTGCCTTCGCCATTGCCTAGAATGTAACGCTCGCCGACGCGGCCTTTCTCCGCCGCGAAGACGTGTCCAATGGCAACATCGCGCACGTGCACCCAGTTCAGGCCGGTATCGAGATAGGCCGGCATCTTCCGATTCAGAAAATCAACGATGACCTGGCCGGTCGGCGTCGGCTTTACGTCGCGCGGGCCGACGGGCGCAGTCGGGTTGACGATGATCACCGGCGCGCCTTTGGCAGCCAGTTCGCGTGCGACCGCTTCAGCTTTCCACTTCGACAGTTTGTAGTGGTTGCTCATCTGCGCGTCGCAAACCGGCGCTGCCTCGTCCGTGGGCTTGACGGCGCCGTTGGCCTCCTTCGGCAATCCCATGCAACCGACGGTGCTGGTATAGACAATGCGGGAGCAGCCGGCAGCGACGGCGGCCTCGATCACGTTGCGCGTGCCCTCGACGTTGGCGGCATACATCGGCGCGTAGTCCCGGAGCCAGAGGTGGTAGCTCGCCGCCACGTGAAAACACCAATCACTGCCGCGCATTGCCCCAGCCAGTTTCTCGCGGTCGCTCACGTCTCCAGGGACACGCTCGACGTTCGCACCTTTCAGACCGCGCAAATCGCTTCCCGACCGCATCAACGCCTTCACCTGATGGCCGCGCTCCACGAGTTCGTGAACGAGGTTCGCGCCGATAAAACCCGAAGCACCGGTGACAAAGCAATGCATTGATGGGATGTTATTCGGCCTTAACCCGCTAAGGCCAATCAATTAGAACGATACTCGGCTGCTTTTTTCGGTCTGGACTCAAATCGGAACGTCTTCTGCTCCCTCTGCCGTCTTATGTTTCCGGAGATGCATGATCGGCGTCTCATTTACGCGGCGCTCCCAGCGGAAGTGGTTGACAACGAAAATGTTGTCGGTTCACCCAGCACGCTTGAAGCGGCAGCAGAGTGCAACACCCATCAGGGCGGCGACGTTGTATTCCCGGCTGGACACAACGACCCAAAATGGGTGTCTGTCGATCCGGGGCTGCGCACGTGCAGGGCAGAACTGAGTGGTGAATATTCGGTTCAATCGCCGCGGCTTCCTGTCATCGGCGTGATTTCGCGCCTCCGGCGGATGCGGCGGAAATCCCTTTTGTTATTCGCGGTGCTTGCTGTTCAATCCTGCCTGGCAGCGCAGACGGAATACGGGACCTTCAGCGCCCGGACACCGAATACAACCCTTCAAGTGCCTCTGGAACTTCCGCGCATCGGGTTGGGGCTGACCAACCTGTTCGCAGATTTGACCTTCGACAACTCGGTCTGCATAAAATCTCCGCCCGGTGAAACCAATCGGCTGTTCGTGGTGGAGCGAACCGGCAGAATCATGGTGGTCACTAATCTCGCCAACCCGGACAAGGCGGTCTTTTTGGACCTGACAGCGGATACTTTCAGCATCCTCGGGGAAGCCGGGCTGTTGGGACTGGCGTTTCATCCTGGCTATGCCACCAACGGTTATTTCTACGTGTTTCGCACGGCGTTGACCACGACGCCGGGGGCGACCAATCAATTGCACGATGTGCTTTCCCGTTTTGAAGTCTCGCCCGATGATCCCAATGTCGCTTTGCCTGGCTCGGAGCTGCGGCTGATCGCTCAATATGACTATAATTCGGAGCACAACGCGGGTGAGGTCGTCTTTGGGCCCGACGGGTACCTGTATGTTTCCCTGGGGGACCTAAGCCCGCCGCCGCGCGACCGGTCCAGCGATCCGCAGGCGATCGACAAAGGATTCTTCGGCGGCATCATTCGCATTGACGTGGATCAACGTCCCGACAGTCTGCCTCCCAATCCTCATCCGGGCAGCACGACCAATTATGCAATTCCCTCGGACAACCCTTTCATTGGCTGCACAAATCACAACGGATTGGTCATCGACCCGAATGAGGTGCGCACCGAATTCTACGCGATTGGCCTCCGCAATCCGTGGCGGATGGCTTTCGACACCGTCACAGGCATCTTGTATTGCGGCGATGTGGGAGCCAGCTCTTTCGAAGAAATCAATCTGATCGAAAGAGGCGGCAATTATGGCTGGCCGTACCAGGAAGGGCCTCTCACCTATCCCTCCCCTCCGCCCGATTTCTCCTATGTCCCTCCGCTTTACGATTACGGCCACGGTTATGGGCCCTATCAAGGCAGGTGTGTGATTGGCGGTGTGGTATATCACGGCGCGCAACTCCCGGATTTGGACGGCGCTTACCTCTGCGCCGATTTTATCTCCGGCAATATTTGGGCGTTGCGACACGAAGGGACCAACGTCACCAGCATCAATCGGGTTACGGGAGAACGAGGTATTGGCGCCTTTGGCCTCGACCCGCGAGATGGCGGAATCCTGGTGGCGAACATTTTTAGGAAAACCATTCAGAAATTGATTTATGTGCCCCCGGAGCAGGCCACACCGCTGCCGCCCACACTGGCGGACACCGGTGTCTTTTCCGATTTGTCCACTCTAACACCCAATCCGGGAATTCTTCCCTATGAAATCAACGTGCCGTTCTGGTCGGACAATGCCCTGAAAAAAAGATGGTTCTCCCTGCCGGACACAAACGCCCTGATCGGCTTTCATCCGATTGATCCCTGGACATTTCCCGAAGGAACCGTCTGGATCAAACACTTCGATTTGGAGTTGACCAATGGCGTCGTGGAATCGGCGCGGCGGCTGGAGACGCGGATTTTGGTGAAGAACACCAACGGCATATACGGTCTGACCTATCGCTGGGACCCGAGTCAGACCAATGCGACGCTGGTGGAGGAGGCGGGTTTGGATGAAGACCTGTTGGTGCAGGACGGCGGCATCGTGCGCACCCAGGTCTGGCATTATCCCAGCCGTATGGAGTGCCTGCTTTGTCACACGGCCGCCGCCGGCTATGCTTTGGGGTTCAATACGGCCCAGCTTCATCGCAACGTGGAAGTGGAAGGTCAGCTCACCAACCAGATCGATTGCCTTCAGCAATTGGGGTACTTCCAAACGAATTCTATCGACATCTCAAACCTTCGCCCGTTGGCCGCCGCCACCAATACGGATTATCCGGTGGGTTACCGGGTGAAATCTTTTCTGGCCTCCAACTGCGCGCAGTGTCATCAACCCGGAGTGATGTGGGAGTTGGACGGCCGCGAGATGTGGGACGCCCGGTTCCCGGTGCCGTTGTCCGACTCAAAAATTGTCAACGGACCGCTGTTGGCCGGCGATTTCGGGGACAGCTCCAATCGGGTGATGAGCCCCGGGGCGCCGGACAAATCGGTCATGCTCGCCCGAGTCGGTTCGCGCGGGTGGATCCAGATGCCTCCTCTTTCGACAAGTTACGTTTCGTCGAACGCGGTGGACCTGCTGACCGAATGGATAAACTCTTATCCGGTGGCCCCCTGGAAACTCCAGGACATCACGCCAACCGAGCAGGAAGGCTTTTCCAGTGTCAACAACGGAGTCATCCAGGTGAGCGGTTCCGGCCTCGGTATTGGCCGAACCAATGACAGCTTCCATTTCCTGTATCAATCGCTGCCCGGCAAAATTCAAATCGTGACGCGGGTGGCCGGTTGGCAGACCAACCTGGCTGAGGCGCAGTTCGGCATCATGCTGCGCGCGTCCACGGCCGCCGATGCCCCCTTTGCCATGCTCGCACTCAATCCCACCGGCGATCTGGTCTTTCTGGATCGCGCCAACGCGGCTGCTTCTGTTGCCCGCAACCCGATCCGCTCGGGCTGCGAAATGAATCTTTGGTTGAAAATCGTTTGCGAAACCAACCACGTTTCGGCTTACACCTCGACTAATGGAGCGGACTGGTCGTCGGTCGCCGAAGCCACGGTGTCATTTGACTCCGGCGTGCTGGCCGGCCTGGCCACCGCCAGCGGCCATCCCACAAAACTTCATACCGCCGAATTTCAGAATGTTTCCTTGTTGGGATTGAATTTTTCGCTCGCCACCAACATCGCCTTCACCGCTCCGGCAAGCGTCCCGTTCAATCTGCTGGCGGGAACCGGCGCCAACTCCGTGGCCAAAATCGAACTCTACGCCAACGGCTCGAAAATCGGCGAAATCACCGGGCCCCCTTATGACTTTGTCTGGACCAATGCCTGGGCCGGCAATTACGCCATCACGGCGCTGATTTCGGATGCCCAGGGTAACTCGCTGGCCTCGATCCCGATCAACCTGCAAATTCAATTGCCAACCGCGCTGGCCCGTTTGGAAGGCACGGATTCCCTCGTTGGCGGCGCCTGGCCCGGTCAGTACGGGCAGGAGGGCTTTCTCATTCCCGCTTACACCAATGCGCTCCCGGCCTATGCCTCGCTGGAACCGCGGGGAATCAGTGAGTTCGTCTGGGAGGACGACACCCCAGATGAGCGCGCTTTGTTAAAGCCGGATTCTGCCCTGGGTATTGCCTCCGTCTGGTATGCCGACGACGCCTTCACCATCGAACTCGCCTGCAACGATGGCAATCATCACCAATTAACCCTCTATTTCGTCGATTGGGATGGCAACGATACGAGAAGCCAGACGATCGAGATTTGGGATCCCGTGCAGAACCAGTTGCTGGATCAACAAACGGTGGCTGCTTTCTCAACGGGCACTTTTCTGCGCTGGTTGGTCCGCGGTCGCGTCAGCATCAGGCTTGTTCGGCAGGGCGCCATCAATGCGGTCCTGAACGGCATTTTCCTCGACCCTTCACGGAACCAACTGCCTTTCGTCAATTTTATCACTCCCACCGACGGCGCCGTTGTCACTTTGCCGGCCGAAATAGCTCTGCAAGCGGATGCCGCAGATGCCGACGGCGAGGTTCAAAAAGTCGAGTTCTTCCGCGACGGAACCAAGTTGGGCGAGGCCACCGCCGCTCCTTTCACCGTGCTCTGGACCAATCTTACGCCGGGAACTCATGTCCTGACCGCGCGCGCCACCGACGATGTCGGGCAGCAAAACTCCGTGGATCTCTCCGTCCAGGTAGCTCCCGCTCCCGCCAAAGCGGTATTCCTTGGGCAGGACACCGCCACACAGGGCTCCTGGATCGGGCGCTATGGCGCCGATGGATACGCCGTGGCGGTACACGCCACCAACTATCCGGGGTACGTCCAGGTGCCCCCCGGCGATCGGCTCCCGTTTGTTTGGCTGAACCAAACCGACGCGCCCCAGGCGCTGGAGCGGACCGACTCCGGAAGGATCGCCTCCACCTGGTATAACGAGGAAGCGCTTGATTTCAGTTTCAACTTTCTCGACGGCAACGATCACAGAGTCTCGCTCTACTTCCTCGACTGGGATCATAATGGGCCGGGTAATGGAACGCGGGTTGCCCAAATTGAAGTCCGTTCCGCCGCGGACAACACCTTGCTTGACAGCCGGAGCATCGCTGGTTTCGCCAACGGCCTCTATTACACGTGGCAAATGGCGGGTCAGATTAAGCTGCGCATCATTCGCGTCATCGGCAACGACGTGGTCAGTGGGCTGTTCTTTGATCCCTTGACACCCTCCTTTGTTCCGCTGACGATCAGCGCCGACGACCAGAGCAAAGTGTATGGGGAGGGGAACCCGGCATTCACGGCCAGCTATAGTGGCTTTATTGATGGGGACGACAGCAACGCGCTGATCGGAACACTGGCCTTCAGCACAACCGCGACCGCGAGCAGCGACACCGGCACGTATCCGATCCAGGTGTCGGGGATCAGGTCAACCAAGTACGCGATCAGCTTCGTGGACGGGACTTTCACGGTGAACAAGACGCCGTTGACGGCGACGGCAAACAACCAGAGCCGCGCCTACGGCCAGACCAATCCGGCGTTGACGGTGAGCTACAGCGGGTTTGTGAATGGAGACAATGCGGCGATGATAGATGTGCCGGCGGCGGCGAGCACGGCGGCGGAGACCAACAGCCCGAGCGGGAGCTATGAGATCACGCTCTCTGGCGGGAGCGACAACAACTACGCGTTGAGCCTGGTGGACGGGACCTTGACGGTGAACAAGGCGGAGTTGATCGCGAAGGCGGACAACCAGAGCCGCGCCTACGGCCAGACGAATCCGGTGTTAACGGTGAGCTACAGCGGGTTTGTGAACGGAGACAATGCGGCGATGATTGATGTGCCGCCCGTGGCAAGCACGCTCGCGGAGACCAACAGCCCGATCGGGAGCTATGAGATCACGCTCAGTGGT
>DASPXS010000459.1:0-3361 GCA_035637175.1 Haliangiales bacterium
AATGTTTGCTCATCTTGGCGCGGGCAGCTTCGAGGATCCTGCGCTCGCGCTCGGTCAGGCTTTGGATGCCGTGGGCGGAGATCTTGTCGAGAATCGGGTCCACCTCACGGCTGATGAAATCGGCAGAGGGCAGGTCGTCAATGGGCTTGGAGTTTTCCTTTCGCCAGAACGGGCGTCGGGATAAGGGGGCTCTGACAAGCTCGCGTCGAGGCAAGTTTCGACGCAGACGAACCCAGTTGAACCGAGGCCGGCCCGTGGCATAAAACAGCTTGAGGTAGGCGATTCCTCCGAGGGTTCCTCCGAGATGGGCGGCATGGGCCACGTATGTCTGGGTGGAAGTCAGCAGAAGGAGCAACGGCAGAATGATCATCAAGGGCAGCAGATACTTCGCGCGAACCGGCAGGATGAATCCAACGTAGATTTCGCTTTCCGGCGCGAGCAGTGCGAAGGCCGCCACCAGACCGCAGATGCCGGCGGACGCTCCGACCATGGGTCCGCCGAAGCGCGGCACGGTCAGGCCCAGCAACGCCTGAACCACGCCTCCCAGAACTCCGCTGAACAGGTAGAGTTTCAGGAATTCGCGCCGACCCAGTTCCCCTTCCAGCGGGCGTCCGAAAAAATAAAGTCCCAGCGAATTCAGGACCAGGTGCGGCAAACCGCCATGCAAAAACTGGAAGGTGATGAACTGCCAGATGAACCCCCGCTTCAATCCGTCCAGGCTCAGCGCCCCGTATTCCATGAACAGATTTCTGGACCGAGCGCCGTTGGCGTATTCCAGGAAGAACACAACAATATTCAACGTGAGAAGCACGACCGTGATCGACATAGCCCTGGGCGCTTCGGCTCTTCTCATGTACTGACGGTCCGCGAGCATGGTCTGGGCAAGCTAACCACAGAAGGTGGTTTTTTCAACGAGCATTTTATTTTGGTCCGTTGCCAGTGGTCAGTGGTCCGTTGTTGGTCACGCGCGCGGGTTAGGCCCCGATTACTGCTTACTGATTACCGATCCCTGACCCCTAGCCACACCGCTATTCCAACTGCGCGAGTTCGTGACGCACGAGCGCCACCAGCGGTTTCACTGTTTTTGCGCTGAAGTCAAGCCTGCATCCGGCGGCGGCGAACAGCTCGGGCAACGGGCGCGAGCCGCCCAATACCAGGGCGTTTTTGTAGTCGGCGAGCGCCCTGGCTTTGTTCTGCCGGGAATTTGCCCAGACCTGGAGCGCGCCGAGTTGGGCGATGCCGTATTCGACGTAGTAGAACGGGTGGAGAAAAATGTGAAGCTGGCGGTGCCAGAGATTGGCCCTCGCGCTCTGCCAACCGGACCAGTCCACGTCGCCGCCGAAGCGGTCCATCAAATCGAGCCACACCGTGGTCCGCTCGGAGCGTGTGTGGCCGGGATGGGTGTAAATCCAGTGTTGAAAGGCGTCAACAGTAGCGATCCAGGGAAAGACCTCGACAATGCCTTCGAGATGGTCGCGTCGCGCGCGTCGAGCGTCGGCGGGCGGGTAAAACGCCTCGATGAATTCGTTGCCCAACAGTTCCATGCTCATGGAAGCCACCTCACAGAACTCGATGGGCGCGTGGCGATAGGCATAGAGGTCCTCGTCGCGCGTCGCCAGCGCATGAAAGGCGTGTCCTGCCTCGTGCAGGATCGTTTCGACGTCACGCTGCACGCCGACGGCGTTCATGAAAATGAAGGGCAACCGGACCTCGGCGAGTGTCGATTGATAACCGCCGGGCGCTTTGCCTTTGCGATTGTCGAGATCGAGCAGGCGCAAGTCGCGCATCGTTTTGAAACCGCCGGCCAGTTCCGGGTCGAGTTGATCGAAGATTCGCTGCGAGGCGGAAACCATTTTCGCGGCCTGCTCGAACGGTCGCAACGCGGGACGATTCAGCGGGTCCACCGCCAGGTCCCACGGCCGCAACCGGTCCAGCTTCAGTTGCCGGCGCCGTTCCGCCTGCAGGTCGCGCAGCACGGGCAGGACTTCCCGCTCGATGGCGTCGTGAAATCTCAGGCAATCCTCCGCCGTGTAATCGAAGCGGCATCTCGCGCGGAAGGCGTAGTCGCGGTAGTTGGCGAAGCCCGCGTTCCTCGCGATTTGCTCGCGCAACCCGACGAGTTGATCGAAAATGTCCTCGAACCTCCCCGCTTCCTGCAAACGCCGGTTGGCCACCAGTTCCCACGCCTCCTGTCGCAGGGCGCGGTCCGGCTCCTCCAGGTAGCGGGCCATCTGCACGAGCGTTTTCTCTTCTCCGCGGAATTGGACGGTCAACGAGCCGGTCAGTTTTTGATACTGCTGGCTGAGTTTGGCCTCCTCGGTTTCGAGCGGCACGTTCTCGTCGCGGTACAGCTCGACGCGCACACCGGTGCACCGGTCGAAGACCGCGTAGCGTTCCTTTGGCAGGACCGCGCGAGCCGGGTGCTGGAGATAGATTTGTTCCAGACGGAACTGTCGCGGCTTGAGTTGCGACTCGATGTTTTCGACAAAATGAAGGTAGGCTTTCTCCGCATCGGCGTTGTCGGTGTGGCAGGTCATCGCGATGTAGCGGCGCGATGCTTCTTCATCGAGCGCGGCACTCAATTCGCTCCAGTCGAGCAGCCATCGTTCGAGATCGGCGGCGGTGTCGCATTGCGACGCCCCGCTTTCGAGTTGATCGAATAGGGGCGCAATCTGCGACCAGTCGCCCAGATCAATTCCTTCCGGCACGAAGCGGCGCGGCTGGTACGCCGGCAAATGATCAAAGGGCAACGGGCTCATCGGCCACAAGATGAGGGCAAAGACGCAGCCTGAAAAGGAAAACATCCAAAGGTGCGTGATCCGTGAAATGTGAGCGACCGGAATTCGCGGCCGGCCTTTCACGTCTTACGCGTGAGCACCACGCCGACAAAGCGCCACTTCTTTGCGAACTCTTCATGCGTGAGCGTTTGTTTGCCGGTCAACGGGTCGCCGACCGTGACGGTTTGGTCGTCCACGTCGAGCACGGTGACGTAATGGTCGAGCAGAAAGGCGAACTTCTGAAGCGCGAGAGTGTGGCCGCCCGGCTGTCTCAGGTCTTTGACCGACCTGAATGAGCGATACTCGCAGCGAAGCCCTGCCGGGCCGTAGCGTTTTTGCAACTTGCGGCAAAGGATGTCCGGCGGGGTGCCCATCGCGCTGCTGGTGCCACACAGAAGGGCGATTTCGCCTTCTTCGGAAGGAAGTCCCAGTCGTCGCAGCGCCGTCACGGCCGCGGCGGGTCCGCAGGTATAGTCCGTGTTCTGAAGGCAGACGCCGTCGGAATCGATCCGTGTTATCAGCGCTGCGAGTCTGGCGCGATTAAATGCGGGCGCGAGAAGCGGCCGGGCGGCCACTTGTAAAAC
>DASPXS010000460.1:0-2573 GCA_035637175.1 Haliangiales bacterium
TTTCGGAGTTCAGGTTTAGTCCGCGGAGATTTTCCCAAACGATCCAGCGCGGGTTCTCGCGCCCGGCGGGCCGGTTTCGGACTTTATTGCGTTGTTGGTGAGTCGCAGAACAGCGACACGCACGCATGAACCCAGCCCTCACAATTGTCGTGTTCAGCATTTTCACCATTGCGTTACTTCCGTTGTCATTTAAGTTGCAGCGATGAGCTCTCCGACTCTCGGATGCTGCAAAGCACTTCTCCCATGAGGTTTCTTTTGCTGGTTACAATTTCGGGGCTACAGCATCGAGCGGATAATTGGCGATTTGGAAAGGGCAGCGGCGTCACAGGGAACCAAAGGGGTGTCAACGCAATCACTTGAAAACGCAGAGCCGGGCACTCGTCGCACCACGGCATTGATCGTGGAAGGCGGGGCGATGCGCGGGGCGTGGGCGGCGGGCGTGCTCGCCTTCCTTTATAAGAAGGGGCGGCGGCAATACGACCTGGTCTATGCGGCTTCCTCCGGCGCCTGCTCGGCGGCTTACTTCGTCGCGGGAATGTGGGAACCGGGTCTGACCATCTGGCGTGAACTGGCCAGCAAAGCCGTGCGTAAGACCAATTTCCTCCGCCGCAAACCGATCATCGATCTGGCGTACCTGGTGGATCACGTCTTCAGACAGCGCGTTCCCCTTTCGGTCGAAGCTCTGCAAAAGGCCGCGACGCGCTTTTTCATCGTGCTGACCGACTGCCATAACGGCGAGCCCGTTTACTTCCACGCCCGCGATGAACGCGTCTTCGCCGCCCTGCGTGCGACTTCCTCAATGCCGCTGGCGACGGGCGGGTTTGACTACGTAGATGGCCGGCCCTTCGCCGACGGCGGGCTTTGTGATCCCATTCCCATTCGACGCGCGCTCCAGGACGGCGCGACGGACATTACCGTGGTGCTCACGCACAAGCTTGATTTCCGGCTCAAGCCGTTGCCGCGCTGGTTGGGGAAATTAGCCTACCCGGAATTCCCCGAGGTCGCTCGAACCTGGACCACCCGGCAATGTGTGAATTACAACTCCGCCCTCGACCTCATAAAGCAGCCGCCGGCGGGAGTGCGCATCCTGGTGTTTCGACCGCTCCGGCCGCTGCCGGTCGGTCCCTTCACCATCGCGCAAGAAAGAATTGATGCCGCCCTGGACCTTGGACACGACGAGGCGTTGCAGCAAATCGCAGTCAGGTGACAGCGCAAACCACGTCGAGGTCGTTATCCCCATCGACGTCGGCCCGCGCGTCGTTCCCCCGGAAAGGAGACACAACCGCGTTGCGGTTGTGAACTAAACGGAATGCTGTCCCAAGGTAGGCGTCCGGGACGCCAATCTCGGGCTTTGTTTCGGAACGCCTTAGGCGTTTGTCGTGACCTGCCCCAACGGGGCAGCGCCCCAAAGCCTCCCGTGGCTCTTTACCGGTCGGACTTTCGCTCGACCTGTTGCCTGGGTCCCGGACCCTGGATGTCAGGGGTCTTTCGGACAAAATACTCCAGCCAGTCGAGCGCGATGGAATCGGCGATGCCGCGCTTTTCGTGTTTGTATTCGGCGATGGTCTTTCCCCAGCAAAAGCCGATCCAACCCGCGGCCATCGGCCTCGAACCGTCAATGAATTGGTCCAGTTCGGCAATCGAGCAGCTCAATGGAAACATTTCCTCGATGACGATGGGCTTCCCGATATCGTAAACCGCGAGAGCCTTCAACGCCTGGCCGACTTCGTCGTTCTTCGGATAGAAATGTACGCTGACGAAGTCCAGGTTTTTGCTCACCTCCTGGGAATAGAAAAGAGGTTTCGCGGTCGGCCAGGTCATGGCCCAGGGTATCGCGCCTACGGTCACCAGATGCCGCCGGTCGTGTTTGCGGATCGCCGCCACGAGTTTATCGACCCAGGCTTCGGCAATCTGCTTCGGACTTCGTCCACGGAAATCCAGCGTCAGGAGTTGCACAAAATATCGGTCGCCGAACGCGCCCGGCGTCCAATCGCGGTTTTTCTTGTCCTCGGTCAGCACCGGCTCATTCATCAGGTCGTAACAGAACACCGCAGGGCTGTTCCTGCAGGTCTCGGCCACCGCTTCCCAGAAACGGGCTTGCACCTCCCACCTCCGGCCCTCTTCCAGCTTGTCGTACCACTTCGGCACGTCCTTTTTGTCGTAACAGCCCAGACCGGTGATATCGAGGTAGAGACCGGTCTTTTCCGCGAGCGTTAGCAGACGCGCGAGTTGCTTCAGGGACTTCCGGTTCGGTTCCTTGGCCGATTTCATGAACCGCGAGACTTGCAAGTGAACCCGCACGGTGTTGGCGCCGAGCTGCTTCATCTCCTCAAAATCCCCCGCGACCGCGTTCCACTCCTTGATCCAGTAGGTTTCCAGGAGACGATTGGAGGAGTCGTGATCGTAATTAAATCCCCACGGCCGGAAATCGGAACCCGAACCGGAAAAGACAAAATGACGGCCATCGTTGCCGACACGGATGAATTCAGGCTCCGCATTCCCGGCCCGACACTCCGGTTGCGCCGGCGCCAACGCCGGCATCATGAACCAGGCGATTGCCAGGGCCCACCGGC
>DASPXS010000461.1:0-16871 GCA_035637175.1 Haliangiales bacterium
AGGATTCGCCGTGTTCTTTGCGTTCTTTGCCGCCTGGTCGGCGAAGAATTCTGTCTTGCGCCGTGATTGGCCGCCGAATTGGAACATTCAACCTCCAGTTGCAACACAACGAATTCACTCGGTCGCGGCCCTGCCGCGCTGCAATCCATGTCGCTTTAAATCCGGTGGGAAACCCTGCCGTGAATCCCGGACGCCGCGAGCTTCCCACAGGATTCGAAACGTCCACAGGATTCGCTGTGTTCTTTGCGTTCTTTGCCGCCTGGTCCGCGAAGAATTCTGTCTTGCGCCCGGCCCACGATGCCTGATCGGATGCTGATGGACAGGATGAGGAATGATCGACTGAAAATGGTCGGGACCGTCAGAAAGCTTTTCTCAACGGGCGGCAAGAACTGGCTTCCTCACTTGACGAACGCCCGGAACCAGACGATTTGAACTTTGTCGGTCAGATCGTGTTCTCGACGCGGGCGGACCGGCTGTTTTCATGAACGCCAAAGACCTTCTTCATTGGGGTGTGCCGCTCGGAGAACCGATGCGTAGGGCAACGGATTTCGTCGGCCGGTATGTCCTCGGCGGCGGAGACAAGACACGGATTGAGGTCGAGGTGAACGCCATCGTCGCTCATCCGGCGATGTTCCTGGACGACCCGTTGCGCGGCGAGTTTGCCCGCGCCTTGCTGGCGGCGCCGCCGGCGCCGCGGACCGAACCGGTCAAATACCGTCAATGGGGCGAAGGGCTGGAGCATGACGCGGTGATGCAGATGGAAAAGGCGTGTCTGCTGCCGGTATCAGTCGCCGGCGCGTTGATGGCCGACGCGCACGTCGGCTACGGGCTGCCCATTGGGGGCGTGCTGGCCACGGACAATGCGGTCATCCCGTTCGCCGTGGGTGTGGACATCGCCTGCCGCATGAAGATGACCGTGCTGGATATTGTCCCCGCCGACCTGGACCGAAAGCAGGACCGGTTGACGCGCGCCATCGAGGCGGAAACCCGCTTCGGCGTGGGCGCCGCGTTCAAGGATCGTCGCGAGCATGAAGTGATGGACGCGAACTGGTCGGTCAGCCCGATTACCGAGGCGAACAAAGACCGCGCCTGGGCGCAGCTCGGCACCAGCGGAAGCGGGAATCATTTCGTCGAGTTCGGGACATTCGTGGCGCACGAAAAAATCCACGGACTGCTGCCCGGCACTTATGTCGCGTTGCTCAGCCACAGCGGCAGCCGCGGCACGGGGGCGGCCGTGTGCGATCACTACAGCAAGCTGGCGGTGAAGAAGCACCCCGAGTTGCCGAAGGAATTGCAGCGGCTGGCCTGGCTGTCGCTCGACGAGGCGGACGGCCAGGAATACTGGGCGGCGATGGAGCTGATGGGCCGCTATGCGGCGGCGAACCACGCGCTCGTTCACAAACACATCGCGAAGAATCTCGGGACCCAGGTTTTGCTCGACCTCGAGAACCATCACAATTTCGCCTGGAAGGAGAGGCATGCGATCGACGGCGTCGAGCGCGAGGTGATCGTGCATCGCAAGGGCGCAACGCCGGCCGGCACCGGAGTCCTGGGCATCATCCCGGGTTCGATGGCGTCACCCGGTTTCGTCGTGTGCGGCCAGGGGAATCCGGAATCGCTGAACTCGGCGTCGCACGGCGCGGGCCGCGTGATGAGCCGCACGCAGGCGGTGAAAACTTTCAACTGGAAAGAGGTGAACCGGTTCCTGCGCCGGCGCGGCGTGACGCTGATTTCGGCGGGCCTCGATGAGGTGCCGATGGTCTATAAGAACATCCATGAAGTCATGGCCGCGCAACGGGACCTGGTGACGATCGTGGGCCAGTTTGATCCGAAGCTGGTGAAGATGGCGCGACACGGCGAGCGACCCGAGGATTGAGCGCCCTTTTCTTTTTGCGAGCGGCCCGCATGAGGGGTAGGTTCGGCTTGCCATGAGAAACAATCTCTCCACGAATGGTCCGGCTTTATTCGACCCGCGCCCACATCGCCGAAGTCGCCGACCTATGATCCGTCCGTCGGCGGGTGCGGCGTTTGACGACCCGGTGGCCAAATCCGTCAGCGCGATCGCGGGCGTTTTCCTCAAACGTGTTTCTTTGTGTTGCGCCACCCTTGCCCTGTTCCTGGCCGCCGACTGGCTTCCCGCCGACCAGGTGGAGATGCAAAACGGCGATCGTTACTTCGGCAACGTGTTGTCGCTTGACACCAACACGCTGGTCTTGCGCAGCGACGTGCTGGGCACGGTGCGTCTGGCGCGCGGCAAGGTGGCGCACGTTACCTTCGGCTCGAATGCAACCGCCAACATCGCGCGAATGACGCCGGCGACAAACGGTCAGACCGGCGCGTCGTTCGGTGCGCTGTCCAACGGCGTGACGGACCTGTCTGCGCCGCTGCGGCAACTCGGGGCAAATACGAATTTCATCCAGCAGGTGCAGGCGCAACTCCTTGGCGACGCCGGGCCGGAAGCCAACAAAAAGTTCAACGAGATGGTCGCCGGCCTGATGAGCGGAAAGCTGACGGTGAACGACATCCGGGTGGAGGCGAAATCCGCGGCGGACCAGTTGAAAGAACTCAAGCGCGACCTGGGCGACGACACCGGGGGAGCGCTCGACGGTTACCTGGCCATCCTTGAAAATTTCCTTCGGGAAACCGCGCCGCCGGGCGTTTCTTCGACGAATATCTCACCGCCTTCGGCGAGGACCAAACCGGCGCCTGCCGGCGTGGGGAAATGATCGGGTCGATGCCAGTGACGTTCGCGCCGGCGAAGCCGGCCTGGGAGGCACAATGAAACAATCGGAACCATAATCCCGCGATGCGTTGTCCCCAGAACTGGTGACTGGCGCGAAACACGGCAATGGATATTATTGCCTTGTTGTCGCGCACTTTGTTCTCAGGTGCGCGCGTGTGAAAAAGGCCGGACCTGTTGTCCGGCTTTTCTTTTTTATCCGATCCCCTCATTTCTCCAGATCCTCCGAAATCATGGCGAATCTCCGACGTCTCCGACCCGGCGCTTGCCGATTTGGAAATCGGCGCTCCAAAGTAACAGCCCACAAAATCATCCAGGCCCGTGCGCTTGTTGCAGTCGTTCCAGAGTTTGGAAACAAGTGCGCTCGGTGTGCTCATTTGTTTTTCGGCAGGAGTTTTCGCAGACGCTCCGTCGCCTGGTCGCGATCCAATTCGCCCGACGCCACCGCCCGGGTCAATTCCTCCCAGTCCGGTCGATCCGGCCCGGGCTCGATGCCGTTCAGCCGAAGAAACACGATGCAAGAGCCCAGCGCCGTCCGCTTGTTTCCGTCAATGAACGGATGGTTCCGGCACATATAAAAGAGGTAGGCCGCGGCCGTCTCCGCCAAATTCCTGTAGAGCGACTTGCCGCCGAAACCCGCCTGCGGCGCAGCCACCGCCGACTCCAGCAACGCCATCTCCCGGATGCCATCCGACCCGCCAAACGTTGCGATGGCCTCGGCGTGAATCTCCCGCACGATCTCCACCGTGAGATGGAAACAATTCTCCGGCCTGCGGCTCATGCCAGCTTTTTCATCGTCCGCGCGTAATCTTTCATCGTCGCCTTGATGACCTTCGACACCTCTTCGCGCGGCGGGCGCGGACGGATGGGAGTGAGCGTGATGGTTCCCCCGTCATGGACCTCCACGTTCACCTCGTCGCCGGGTTTGAGATGCGCCAGCTCCAGTAAAGCCGCATCAAAGATCAGACCCTGCGAGTTACCCACTTTGCTGATCGTCTTTATCATGGAGTAATACTATGTTTTACGGCCCTGCGCGTCAAGGGCGCCGGAAGGCGGGTGGTTTCACACGAATTCCTTTCTCCCTTCGTCGTTCAGCAAAGCTGGTTCCGGGGCGGACTCCGTGATCGGCAGGCTTTTGAGGCGGCGGGAACGCCATAAATAGAAAATTGCCGGATAGACCACCAACTCCATGACGGTGGAGGTCACGACTCCGCCGATCATCGGTGTGGCGATGCGCTTCATCACGTCGGCGCCCGCGCCGTGGCTCCACAAAATCGGCAGGAGGCCGGCAATGATGACGGAGGCGGTCATGGCCTTCGGCCGGACGCGCTTCACGGCTCCGTGGTAGATGGCGTCGCGCAGGTCGGTAAGGTTGCGCATCCGGCCGTTCTGGACCCACTGGCCGTAGGCGATGTCGAGGTAGAGCAACATCACCACGCCGGTTTCGGCATCCAGGCCGGCGAGCGCGATGATGCCAACCCAAACGGCGACGCTCAGGTTGTAGCCGAGCCAGTGGAGAATCGCGAAGGCACCCACCAGCGAGAATGGAACGGCCAGCATCACGATGGCGGTCTTGATGGCCGAGCGCGTGTTGAGGTAGATGATGAACACGATGATGAGCAGCGTCAGCGGCACGACAATCATCAGCCGCTGCCTGGCCCGAAGCATGTATTCGTATTGGCCGCTCCAGAAAATATTATAGCCGTCAGGCAACTTGACGGCGCCCCTGGCCACGGCTTCGTTGACCGCGTGCATCGCCATCTGGACGTAACTGCCGATATCGATGCCCCTCACGTCCACGTAAATCCAGGCGTTCGGCACGGCGGCTTCGCTCTTGATGCCCATCGGGGCGCGCACGGTCTCGATCTTCGCCAGTTGCCCGAGCGGCACCTGGGCGCCGGTCGGCGCGGGCACGATGATTTCGCGCAAGGCCTCGAGGTTCTCGCGGAAGTCGCGGCTGTAACGAAGGCTCACGGAGTAGCGTTCCAGACCTTCCACGGTCGTTGTCAGGGGCATTCCGCCGAGCGCGACTTCGAGCACGTCCTGAACATCGGCGACCCTCAATCCGTAGCGGGCGATCTCATCGCGGTTGATGTTGAACTGAATGTAATTGCCGCCCATCACGCGCTCGGCAAACACGCCCGACGTGCCTGGTACCTGCCGCAGCACGACTTCTATCTCCGACGCGATGCGTTCCAGCTCGACGAGGTTCGGCCCGGCGACCTTGACGCCCACGGGCGTCTTGATGCCGGTGGCGAGCATGTCGATGCGCGTCTTGATGGGCATCGTCCAGGCGTTGTTCAGGCCGGGGATTTGAATGGCCGCGTTGAGCGCATCCACCAGTTCGTCGGGCGTGCGCCGACGATGCGCGACGACATTGCCCCGCTCGTCCGCGATGTCCACGACCGGCCAATCCTTCTCGTCCTCGAGCATGATAGTCGTTTCCACCATGTCGAAGGGCGCCGGGTCGGTCGCGGTTTCGGCCCGGCCGATCTTGCCGAAGACGTGATGCACTTCCCGGAACCGGCGGATGATTTTGTCGGTGACCTGCAGCACCTCGCGCGCCTTGGTCGGCGAGATGCCGGGGAATGTCGTCGGCATGTAGAGCAGGTCGCCTTCGTAAAGCGGCGGCATGAACTCGGAACCGATGTTTTGATACGGAAAGATTTTCCCGACACTTTCCGCCACGGTCTTGAGCTTGCCGTCGGACAGGCGATTCGTGACGAGCCAATTCCACGGGAAGAACACCCAGGCAATGATGGCGCCGGCCCCAACGATGACGGGCCAGCGCCATCGGATCACGAAATCAATCAGCGGGTGATAGAGCCAGATCAGAAAACGGTTGATGGGGTTCTTTTCTTCCGCCGGGATTTTGCCCCGAATGAAATAGCCCATGAGTATCGGCGCGAGCGTGATGGAGAGCACCGCCGCCGCCGCCATCGAGTAGGTCTTGGTGAATGCGAGCGGCTTGAACAAGCGCCCTTCCTGCGCTTGCAACGTGAACACGGGCACGAACGATACCGTGATGACGAGCAGCGAGTAGAACAGCGTCGGGCCGACTTCCACCGCGGCATCGCGGATAATGTCCCAGTGCGGCTTCTTGCCCTGGTCGTGTTCGAGGTGCTTGTGGGCGTTTTCGATCATGATGATGGCGGCGTCCACCATCGCGCCGATGGCGATGGCGATGCCGCCCAGCGACATGATATTCGAGCTGATGCTCTGCCCGAACATGATGACGAAGGAAACGAGCACCGCGATGGGCAGAATCAGAATGGCCACCAGCGAACTGCGCAGATGGAGCAGGAAACCGATGCAGACCAGCGCCACCACGATGCTTTCCTCGATGAGCTTTTCTTCGAGCGTCCTGACGGCGCGTTCAATCAGGGCGCTGCGGTCGTAGGCGACGGTGTAGCTCACATCGGACGGCAGGCCCTTCATTGCCTGATCGAGCTTTTTCTTCACGTCGAGGATGACTTGCCGCGCGTTCGCGCCGTAGCGCACGACCACGATGCCGCCGACGGTTTCGCCTTCGCCGTTCAGCTCCGCGATGCCGCGGCGCATCTCGGGACCCAGTTGCACGTCGGCGACTGCGCCCAACAGAATCGGCACACCCTTGTCTCCCACCCCCAAGGCAACTTTCTTCAAGTCCTCAATGTCTTGAATGTAGCCGCGCACGCGCAGGATGAATTCCTTTTCCGCCAGTTCGATGGAGCGCCCGCCGACTTCGCCATTGCTCCGTTCGACAGCCATCTTCACTTCCGCGATAGAAAGCCCGTACGCGCGCAGCCGCGTGGGGTCCACGGTGATTTGATATTGCTTCACGAAGCCGCCGACGGACGCGACCTCGGAGACGCCCTCGACGGAAGCGAGTTGATAGTGGAGATACCAATCCTGCATGGAGCGCAACTCCGCCAGACTTCGGTTGGTCGAGTTGATGGAATACATGAATGCCCAACCGACGCCGGTGGCGTCAGGACCGAGCGAGGGCGAAACACCGGCGGGCAGGCGTCCGCTCAGTCCGCTAAGATATTCGAGCACGCGACTGCGCGCCCAATACGGGTCGGTGCCGTCCGCGAAGATGACATAGACGAACGAGAAGCCGTAAAAGGAGTAGCCGCGCACGACTCTGGCCTTGGGCACGGAGAGCATCTTGGTTGTGATGGGATAGGTGACCTGGTCCTGAACAATCTGAGGCGCCTGTCCTGGCCACTCCGTGTAGATGATGACCTGCACGTCCGAAAGATCGGGAATCGCGTCGAGCGGAATGTTGCGCACCGAGTAAACGCCCCCGAGCACCAACGCCACCGTCGCGAGCAGGACGATGAACTTGTTCTTGAGCGAAAAATCTATGATGCCTTTGAGCATGGTGGTTCGCAACTGATTCAGTGCTGATGTTTGGGAGTGCCAGCGGGTGGATTGGCCCCTTGTTGTTTCCGCCAGGTTTCCTCCGCCGCTTTGCCGTGTTTGACGGTGCTCGTGGGCACAAGGTCCATCTGACACTTCGGGCATCTGCCGGGTTTGTCGGAGACCACGTCCGAATGAATGGCCATCGGGCAGGTGTAGAGCGGCGATGGAATCGTGGCTGAAGTCGCGGCAGGCTCAGGCATTTGCGGCGGTTCCATCACCGGGATGAGCGTCATGCCGCACTTCGGACACTTGCCCGGCTTGTCCAGCTTCACATCGCTGTGCTCCGGCATGGGGCAGGTATAGTACTCAACGCGGCCGCCCGGCTGAAGCTTCGCAAGCGCCGCCTCGCTCACCGGCACGAGGGTCATGCCGCAGATGGGGCACTTGCCGGGACGGTCGTACTTGATGGCGACGTGCTCCGGCATCGGGCAGATGTAGCTCGTGGAGCGTGAAGCGTCGGGAGCGTGGAGCGTGGAAAACGCTCCGACGCTCCCACGCTCGGACGCTCCCACGCCCGGACGCCCGGACGGCGCGAGCATCTTTTGGATGGCCTCGCGAAGCTGGCTTTCCGAATCGAGCATGAACTGCCCGGACGTGACGACGCGCTCCCCTTCGTTCAATCCGCTCAACACCTGATACAGGTTGTTTTCCGCTCGCGAGCCGAGCGTCACGGTGCGCGGCTCGAACTTGCCGGCGTCGAGCGCGACAAACACGGTGTTCCTCTCGCCGCTGCGGAGCACGGCCGAGTCCGGCACGAGCAGCGTCGAAGGTTCCAGTTCGGCGCGCAGTTCGACCGTGGCGAACATGCCCGGTTTGAGAAAGAAGCCGGGGTTGTGAAACTCCATGCGCACCTTCGCCGTGCGCGTCTTCTCATCGACCGTCGGGTAGATGTAAGTGACGCGCCCGCGGAACTCACGGTCCGGCAGATACGACAACCGCACGACGGCTTCCTGGCCGAGTTTGAGGAATGCCAGGTCCTGTTCATAGACCTGCGAGAGCACCCACACGAGCGACAGGTCGGCCAGCCGGTAGAGCTTCATGCCGGCATCCACCATCTGGCCCTGCACTGCCATCTTCTCCACCACGATGCCGTCGCGAGGCGCATTCACCCGCATGGTTTTTCCGGGCTGCTTCGTTTTCTCCAGTTCGGCGATCTGCTCGTCGGAAATGTCGAAGAACCTCAGTTTGGTGAGCGCGCTGCTCCTGATCGAGTCGGTGCCGGCGTCGGGCTTGGCGGACGGGCTCAAGGAAAGGACGTATTCGACTTGCGCGCTGTAAAGTTCCGGCGAGTAGATGTCAAAAAGCGGTTCGCCCCGATGCACCTGTTTGCCCGTGGCGTCCACGTAAAGTTTCTCAATCCAGCCTTTGAATTTGGTGGTGACGTCGGCGAGCGCCGTTTCGTCGAAATCAATGATGCCGACCGCGCGGATTGCCCGGCGCAGCGGCCCTTTGGTGACCACGCCCGTGCGGATGCCCATGTTTTGTGTCGTCACCGGGTCAACCGCGATGATGGACGAGTCCGCCGCTTCATCTTCATAGACCGGCACCATGTCCATTCCCATGCTGTCCTTGCGCGGCGTCTGGCTGATTTCTCCGAGCAGCATGGTGGACTTGTAGTATTTGACTTTGCGTTCGCCGCCGGGCGTTGCGCCGGTGGCGTTCGTCGAGGTCGTGCTCGAGCCGGACTGCCTGCGAACGGGCGTCAGCTTCATCCCGCAAATGGGGCAGTTGCCGGGCTTGTCTTGAATGACCTGCGAATGCATGCCGCAGGTGTAGAGGGTTTTTTCCCCGGCCTTGCCAGGGTCGTGGCCGCCTGGCCGCAGGAGCAACCACGCGGCAGCGAACAGCACCGGCAGCGGCAAAAGGACGGTCAGCACGCGTCTTGATTTCAAAGTCATGGCAATATTCAGTGATTTGGTGACGGTGAGGAAGCAGTGGGAGAAAGGGGCAAAATCGGCGCGCCTTCCGGGGCTATTCCGGCAATGGACAGCGACAAGTCCGCCAGAATGATTTCACGGCGCGTGCGCGCTTCCACTTCCTCAAGTTGAAAGTTCAGCAAGGTGCGCTCGGCATCGATGAGGTTGAAGAAATCAATTTGCCCGGCCAGGTAGCCGGCCCTCGCGATCTCGAGTGACTGGCGGGCTTTGGGAACCAGTTTGTCCTGCAACAGGGCCAGGTTGCGCGTGATTTCACGGTAATCGTAGCTCTTCATGGCGAAGTCCACCGTGAGCGTGATTTGTTCGGATGTGAGCCGGGCTTCGGCGGCGCGCTTGCCGGCCTGAGCTGCCGCGATTTGCGCCGCAATTTTGTCCCGCCAAATGGGCAGAGTCATCCCCGCCAGCGGACGAAAGATTGTGGGCGCGGTCTTGGCGTCAGCCATCAACCCCAGGCTGAAATCCGGCACCCTCGACTTGCGGGCGAGGGCGATGGACGCTTCCGCCAGGCGCACTTCGGCTTCCATCGCCTTGAGACGGGGATTCCGCGCAAAAGCCGTCTTGAGCAAATCTTCGCCATTCAAATCGAGCGGGGTAGTTTCAAATCGCGCCGGCTGTGGCGGGTCCGACTGGTCGCGCGTCAAGCCCAGCGCGCCCTTGAATTGCGCGGTCAGCGGGTGGCGCGAATCTTCGAGATTCACTATCTCGGTCGTCAGTTGGTCCTGCTCGATCTGGGCGCGATAGACATCTTGCAGCGTTACCTTGCCCACCTCGTTTTGCGCGCGGGCAATCTTCTCCAGGTCGGCGAGCAGCTCGAGGGTCTGGCGGTTGATGCGGATTTTTTCGTTGAGAAACCAGAGCTGGTAATAGGCCTGCTTGAGCGCGAAGGCGGTTTGCAGCACGGAAGTCTCAAACACAAAATATTTCGCCTTGCCTTCAGCGCTCGCAACAACGGCCGCTGCTTTCAACTTGCCCGGTCCGGGAAAATCCTGCATCAGCCCAGGCATCACGGTCATCACGATGTCCGCGATGTCGGACTCAAAGGAGAGCCGGGGATCGGGCAGAGACCGCTCGACCGTGATGCGTTCAACCGAGGCCGCCCAATCGAAATACGCCGCTTCGACTTGCGGCTGATTCAAGACGGCGAAATGCAGGAAATTGCTCAGACTGGAATTGGTTTGCAGCGTCGGCAGGGCGGGACGCTGATTCTGCGGCCGGAAAGTATCGCCAACGGTTTTCAAATCCTGCCGCGCGGCCCGTTCGTTCCGTGCGGGGATCCCCTTGCAGCCTGTCAATGCGAGCCCGACGAGCGCCACGCCGCCAACCACTATCGGGAGCCGCAGAATTTTGCCTGGGTCAAATGGGTGCATGAGTGTCGATGAGAGAACCGGTAACTCAGTGCACCGGCGCGCAAAGGATCTGGATATTATAAACGGGGTGAGCTACCGATTCATCCGACTCGGTTTGGCAGTGAAGTTGACGGTGTTCCCCGAACGGAACCGGTTGGCGGGGACGGCGGAGGTTGTCGGCCAACCGACGCCCGCCGCCAACGTGAGCCGCACGGGTGCATTGAGCAGCAGGGTTTTCATTCTCGGCATCCAAATCTCCGCCCATTTCTGATTTCGCTCTGATGCCGGTTATTTCAGGGGCGCCACTTCGAACTTCTTCTCCATGCCTTTGGTGGCAATGTCACTGCTTTTCATAGCTTGTCCTTTCTCTTGTTTTTCTATTCAGTCACTGCGAAATGCTTCGCGTTCCGGTCTTAATACGCTGAGCACGACAGGGCTCCTCCACTTTTGTTGTCAATCGCCACCCGTTTCTTGCCATGCTGAGGCCACTTTTAGTGGAGTATTCAATCGGATTTCTTCAGGTGTGCCATTGGTGATTGTCACTGAACCCTTTTCCCTTGCCAGCAACGGCAGCCTCGCGGAACGCGCCTTCCTGAAGGAGTGGAGCCAGTTGTCGGACTCGGCCGTTTTCCGCCGCGATTGCGCCTCAAATATGCCTGATTTTGTTGGGGAATCAAGCGTACTCGGGCACTACTGAACCATACGGTTTTTAACTCCTTTGGTGTCCGTTTTGGTGTCCGCTCGAAACCCGCTGTCGGCGCCGTGAGACGCTCGGGTGGGTGTCGGGTGTCGCAATTGAAAAATGCGAATCGCCTCTTGTCAGTGGCGGCAAGAAAGTCGAGCAAAGCTGAGCGGTTCGAACGTTGGTTTCCTTCCGCATCGTTTGCCATTTTTTATCGATTACGAAGCGGACGATTTGCAAGTGGACCTGGACACGCTCAAGGGCTTGTCCTGACACGATTCCATCTACTTGGTGAACCAGGCTGATGACGGTCGTTACCGACACCACTGCGTTTACCACGCGGCTCAAAGCTGGTGACGCAATTGGGAAGCAAGGCGTGTGACGATATCAACTCGCCGCCGATGATCCGGATTTCCGACGATTACAGCCTGACGCGTTACTCAGGGCTCGGCCATTGGGGATTCCAGACGATTTCCCACAGATGCCGGTCCGGGTCTTGACCGTTTCACTGCTGATCCGGAATTTCAGCCTCGACGAGCTTTGCCAGCAGCGTCAGCGATTCCTGCCAGCCGAGATAACAGGCCTCGGCGGGAATGGCCGCCGGTATCCCTTCCTGTGTGATGTTCAACTCGGTTCCGCAGAACACCTGCTTCAAGGTGATCGCCGTTTGCATTTCGCCGGGCAGGTTCGGGTCGTCGAATTTGTCCGTGTAGCGGATGCGCTCGTGGGGCGCCAGTTCGAGATAGGTTCCGCCGAAGGAGTGGCTCTTGCCGGTGGTGAAATTTGTAAACGACATCCTGTAGGTGCCGCCGACTTTGGCGTCCAGGCGATGAACCTTGCCCGTAAATCCGTTCGGTGGAAGCCACTTGGCCATCGCGTCCGCATCAAGGAACGCCCGGTAAATTCTCTCCGGCGTCGCCCGGAGCACTCGGTGAAGTCGGATCGTGTTTACGTTGTTGGTTGGCATAATTTTCTTTCTGTTTCGGTTTTCATTGTCATGACGAACGAAGCGGTCGCTTCAGGACACCCCTCACGCCATTTCGCGCGGCCCATCAATGATGGGGGTGATGACGAGTTCCCGAATCCTCTTATGGGCATTGTCAACCGAATTGAGGGCCAAAAGCATCTGATGTCGTTGTCCGGGCGCCCATTGCTCCCACTTCGCAAAGAAAAATTTCATTTCCATTCGCATTATCGCTGTGTTTGCGGAGATTCATCTTCGACGAGATCGTTGAGCAAAGAGCGAATGACCTGTTCTTCGAACACGGCATTACCGTGCGCACGGATCGCCTCAGGCAATTCCGGCGACCAACTGGCGGTGAATGGTTGAGGATCGAGCGACACCGTTCCAGCCGCTGCGAGATACTCTTGAGCGCTCATGCGCCAGGGAATGGCCGTGTGGTCGCGTATGAGCTGATCGATGATGCGCAGTCCCGCCCAATCGAAGTCCGCGTGACAGCGCAACTCAGCGCCGGCGCGACGCAGTTGAGAAAGAAGGAGATTCACCGCGGACGCAGGCCGGCCATTGGTGCAGACGAGCGGCCGGCAATGGATGCCGATCTCGCGGGCGGCGGCGCTGACGACTGTCGGATTCTCGCAAATGAAGACCGTCCGCATGGCGGGATCGAGTGGCTCGAACAGGTTGCGGCTTTGAAGCTGCCGGTACGTGAGAAAGACCGGCTCGCTCTGCTGTCGATGCGCTTCGAGAACCTGCGCCAAAGCCGAGCCCGGCGTCGCGCGCAGGTTGAAAGTCAGGACGGGCGCGCTGAGGTCATCAATGATGACGCCCACGGCGGCCCATGCCTTACGGCGCGCATTGGCGCTGCGTTGACCATCAATCCCGTGCAAGACGGAAATGGCCCGGAGACAAAGGGTGGCAAGCGGTTGACCGCGATCGAGAGCGTGGCTGTCGCCCGCGCTTTCAGCCGCTAGAGTTGCGAGAAGAACTTCACTGCCGGGCTTGCGCGACACCATCCGCACCGCACTCGCCATGAGGTTGCTCGCGGTATTGACATCACCACGGGATAGCCGCTTCAACGTCCCGTCGTGAGCCAGAGCATCGACCCATCCGAGCAACGCCGGCACAACTGCACAGCGAGAACGCACGGCGTCGATCAGCGTTTCCCACTCATCGCGCCGACGCTCGGCTTGTGCGCGCTGGTTTTCAACGTGACCACGACAAGCGACAACCGCATCCTCAAGGCATCCAGCCATTCCGGCCGCGCGAAGTGTTTCCTCGAGTGTCGCAAGGTCCAGGCTCAAACGACTTCCGGCGGTGCTGTGTCTGCCGAGAAGATCGTCCAGCGCGCGCCGCTCGTCGGCTCCGGCTTGCGCGTTGGCAATAAGGCCACTCAGCGGCCGGCCGCGCGACAGGCGCTCGGCGAGCCGTGACATGATCCACCGCAGTCCGGGCTGCTCGAACAATGCGCGGAGGCGGGTGACATCAGGCGCCATTTCCATCACGATGCGGAAGAAGTTCGCGCCCGTTCCAAGTCAAACGCGTAACGAGGACCGCGGGCGAGTCGGGATTCGAAGCGAACTGACAGATGCCAACCGCCGGCAGCGTCGCATAACAGCCCCATTCAAGTTCGCTGGTCATCACGAAATCGAGGTCAAAGCTGTGAAGCAGTCCCATGAGCCGTGCCCGCGTCGGCTTGTCGATGCCGATGAAAACCTCGTCGAGCAGGATGAGACGCGGGGCGTGCGGTGCGGCGCTCCGATAGTGCGCCGCCGCGGCGGCAAATTGCGGCAGAGTGAGTGTCACCGCTTTCTCGCCGCCGGACCCGGTGCCGTAGGTCTGCTTCGTCAGCTTCTTCCATTGACCATCCTGAAAGCGCAGGATGTCAAAACGATGCCAGGAACGGTAGTCCAGAGCGCGCCGCAGATGATCCTCCAGCGAAGCGGTCTCGTCGGCTGCGCGCTCGCCTTTGATCCGGTTTTGCAGGAAGCGACCGATGCTGTCGCGCTCAGCGGGCGACCATGCGGCGGTCATCTTCAAGAGTTGGCGCCGCGCCGCATCGAGACCGTCCGAGGCATCGGGATCGACCTGCCACACGAAGCGCAGTTTGATGCCGCTGCTCGCCGGTCGCAGATCGAGTTCGTCGTTTACGATCCTCACCCAGTCTTCCCCGGCGCGTATGAGCGTTTGCAGCTCAGTCGCCACTTCGCCGATCAAATGGTTCTCAATGACCTCGCGTTCCTTGGCCGTGAACATCTCCTGGCGGTTCTGCATCTCGTCCGCAAGCGCCAGCCGCAATGCGGTCATGGTTCGCGTTTGCCCGTGAAATGCGCAGGTGATCGCGAAAACACCTTCGTCCACGATCTCAGCCTGCGGGTGATAGCCGCGCATGCCGAGTTGGTCGTTCAACTCGCTGAACTGGTGTTGAATACCGGCCTGGACCCGTTGCCAGGCGTCGTCGTCCGCCGCAACGTTCTCCAATACCTGTTCGATTCGGCGCGCCAACTCGACGGCCGGATTCGGCGCAAGGTCGACGCGTTCGGGCTGCAAGTCCCCGCCGGCTTCTTCGAGCAGCCGTTTCTCCGCGAAAAGCCGGAGTCGTCCGGTCGCATTCTCGCGAGCCTTCTCGTGGATGCCGCGATCCTCTTCGGCGCGGCGTTCGTCGCCTTCGATGACGGCCTTTTCCACCCGCAAGTCCTGCACCGTGGTCCGGGCCTTGTCTTCTGCCTCGACGAGTTTTTGCAGTTCACCCCGGACCTCGCCGAGCCTGGCCAGCACTTGATCGGCAGTCGCGCCAATTGTCGCGCGCAACGTATCGAAGTGTGCGGCAGAAGCTGCGGCAAGCTGTTGCGCTTCCTGCGCGCGCACATTCGCGTTTTGGAAGGCGTCTCGCGCGCCTTCCTCGCGCCCGGCCGCCGCTCTCACTTCAGCCATCGCGTTGAGTAATGCGTCCCAGGCCGGCCAGAGCGCCGCCGCACTTTCGCGCAGGTCGGCGAGGAAACCCTCGAGTTCGTGGAGGGCAGCCGGTTCTTTCCACGCGGCCAGACCGATGTCGGCTGCGTCCCGGTCGCGGGTGTCGCGGGCGATTCGTTCCGATTCACGGGCTTTGCCGAGCGCTCGATCGGCCTCCTCGAACCGGCCGCGCGCCGCCAGGCCGGCTGACCCGGCGGATTCAAGCGCGTGGTTCGCCCGCTGCAACGGCTCGACCGCCGGCGCGCGGTCGCGTTCCGCTCGGAGACTCGATATCCGCGCAGTAATGGAATCCCGCTCGCGCTCGATTTGCGCTGTGGTTTCATCAATCTCCGCCAGGGTCGATTCCAATGCGATGATTCGACGATGGCGTGCACTTTCGCGGGCGGCGTGGCCGAGATACTCCGACTGCGGCTTCGCCCACGCGCCGCGCAGCAGGCCGTGTCGCCAGCGCCCATCTTCAGCGATCCAGGTTTCGCCTTCCTCTTCGACGCTGCCAATACAGCCAAGAATGTGCTCCACGAGTTGAGGCGCAATGGCGGATGCAGCGGCGTCCGTGGGATCAATTTCGACGCGCAAAACGCGGTTGAGTCCGGCGTCCGGGACTCCCACCACAGGTTGAAAGAAAACGTCATGCGTTGTGGCGTCAATGAGCTCGCCTGTCGGTGTAACCCAGGCATCAAGCAGGCCCGCGGCTTCAAGCCCTGCCTCAAAACCCGACCGTGCTTGCGCGCTTACGCCTTCGCGGAACTCGCACAATTTCCACAATGGAGCCCCGTGTCTCGCCAGGCGAGCCCCTTCGGCACGGGTATGCGGAACTGCCGGTTCGGTCTGCGCGCCGGCCCGCAGGCTGCTCAAGGCCGCAACGGTCTCTGCTCGCGCGGCCGCCTGATCCTCCAGCAAATGGGCACACCGACTGCGCTTGTCCACGAGCGCTTGCGCCGCGTCAGCATGAGCGGCCTCGATCCGCTGGACGAGGGGCGCAACTTCGCCCGGCGACCATGCATCAAGCAGGAGTTGCCAATCCTCGCCTTTCGCCAAGGGCAGCACTTCCAGCGTTGCCTCCCACTCGTAGATTCGTCTGACGATTTCAGCGAGGACTTGCGCGCGTTCAGCCCGCAGTCGCGTTTCCTCTTCCTCGCACCGCGCAACATCTTCGCGTCGCTGCTCGAACCGCGTCTCCTCGCGCTCCCGCACTCCGGCACACTCGGCAAGGACGGCGTTCCTCTCGTGCAGCACCGCGATCTGCCGGACCCGTTCCACAACTGCTTTCTCAAAGGCTTTGCGTGCTGCCACCACTTCTTCCGCCGCGGTGATTTGTGACAGCGGCAAACCCGCCGCGGGCATGCCCGCGGATTCCCACGCGGTTCTCAGCGCTGCGTGAGCGTCAACGGCCGCCTCGCTTTTCCGAGCAGTCCGGGCGTCGGCGATCTCACGCTCTTTGCGGAAACGTTCATACACGCCTGCCGCATGTTGGGCCAACCCAACAGCTTCGCCGGCTTGATGCGCGCGTTCGTCGCGGGTCTGGGCGGCTTGGCGCAAGTCCTCCGCGCTCTTCATTTCCGGGCTGGCCAGAAGCGTCCTCTCGGCCTCGCGCGTCGCTGCGAGCTGTTCTTTGACTCGTCCCTCTGTCGCTTCGGCCATCGTCAGAGCTGCCGCATTCTCATCACGTCGCGCCGCCAGTCGCCGAAGTTCACGTTGCGCGTTTTCAAATCGGCTGTGCGTCGATCGCACGTCCGTCGCGCGCCGGCGCACTGCCACTCGGACGTAATGCTGATAACTCTTCAGGAATGTTTCGACGCTACCCCGGGTTTCGGCGAGGTCGGCGAGT
>DASPXS010000462.1:0-6411 GCA_035637175.1 Haliangiales bacterium
GTCGGAGCTTTCGCCGCGATTGTCGTGGCTGTGTGGAACGCGCTGTGGCCGTTCAGCTCGGTCAAAGCCGTTCGGCCGGCCCTGAACATCGTCCGTTCGCAGCCGCTGCCGCCGTCGATGATCGTCCGAACCAGACCCGGCAGCGTCGCGGTCGTGATCTCCTCACCAAAAACGTTTGCGCTGATCGAGACCGGCTCGATTAAAGACCCGTTCCGGGAAATCGACGACGAACAATTGCTGGGGCTGACGGGGGGACGGCCGGTGGCGCTCGTGCGACATGGACCGCATCAGGCTGAACTGCTGTTCCTGAACCCGGAAGACAAGAACGGGTTTCCTGTGCCGTAGTTTAGTGGCGTCTATTTTCAATCACCCGAAACACAGTTCAATCGCCCGGCAGTGCTCGCATTGGCCGACCTTGTCGTATAGAAGCCAACGGGTTGGACTGGCCGCATTCCCGGCACAAATATTGCGGTTTTTCCATGGATGTATTGCGGTTGACGGGCGACAACTGTGGAGGTCGATATGCGAAAGCACGAAGTCAGGACAGGCGGTTTCACGTTGATTGAGTTGCTGGTGGTGATCGCCATCATTGCCATTCTGGCCAGCATGCTGCTCCCCTCGTTGGGACGCGCCAAGGAGCAGGCGAGGATGACTCAATGCCTCAACAACCTTCGCCAGATCGGGATAAGCATCAAGCTCTACACGGACGATCACAACTCGAAGTTTCCGCCGACCTACGTTAACGAAACGACCCCTCCTTTTGACCCCAAAGAAACCCGGCAGGCGCTCGGTGGCTTTGACCCGGCGCCTCCCTGGCTTGTAGCCTATCCGACCGCCGGGGTCCGACCGCTTTACAATTATATGCGGCCCTCCGAAGTCTATCGCTGCCCGTTGGACAAGGGACAGGCGTGCTGGCCGTGCAAGCCTGTGCCGGAATTGAAGCCTTCAAATTGGAAGACCATTGGTTGCAGTTATCACTACAACTCCGGGAATTTGATTTATCCAAACGGCGGCGGCTTTCGGCAAACGCCGGCAGACGCAGCCAACGGCCTGGCTGAAAAGAACGAGAGTTGGGTGCCTTCGCCGGAGCGTTACATACTCGCTCATGAACCGCCGGCCCGGGTTTATGTTTGCACCTGCGACATCGCGCTGTGGCATCAATGGCACTTTGTGCGCGGGCCCTCCGACATTTTCGATCCGCAACTGGCCAGACAAGACTTCATTTCGCCCGTGCTGTTCGTTGATGGCCACGTAGCTCAGCACAATTTCTCCAAGTCGCTCTCGACGGACCCCTACTATCCTTACGAGGAGACAAAGAATTGGATTTGGTACAAACCGGCGAATTAGGCATAATCATTGGCGGTGAAGTTCGGTTGCGATCCATGAACCAGGCCGCTCCAGACATTCTGCAAGTTCGCTTGGACAGTCTGGCTTCCCTCTACTCCCGCCTCGCTGCCGCCTTGGGCGAAGCGGGGTTCAGCGGCAACCAGTTGAACGAGATATTTTCGAAGCACGTCCGCGCCGAATGCGTCCAATGCGGCATCCAAATCAGCGGCGATGACATAGGACACATCGCTTTCGCCGAGGAGAAAACACCGCTGCCGAATTCCAAGCTCGACCGTTTGCGACACGGCTATTGCGTCCGCAATGGCTGCGACTCCTACTTTTACCGCCTCCATTTCGGCGACTACCCCGGGTTGAACTGGAAAGAAATCTGGGAAAAAGCCGACCGTCATACGGTCGCCGCGGAAGCGGCACGGGAGAAGGCGACATTGCAAGGATCAAATACGTTTCACAAATGGCTCTTGACTCGCGTGTGCGTGGGTGTCGCCGTGGTGCTGGTCCTCCTGCTGTTTTGGCACATCAGGTATTATGGCTACGTCCCGCTCCTGCAAAAGCCGCACAAATACACAATCGACCCCGGGTCGGTTGACAACAGGCCATCGCGCTGAGCATTCGGCTCAAAAAAAGCTCAGGCAATACTGCACGCCGCCATTCCCGGTATCCACGTAGTTCAGGCGCGCGGTCCCACGAACTCATTCGTAAAGCGCCAGGCATTGTTTTCGATACACGGCTTCCTGCTCCGGCATGCGCTGGCGCAATTTCTCCTTCGGCAAGGCGCCATGTTGGAACCGCCGTTTCGGAAAGATCGGCATATCCAAACCAGTGATGGCTTTAACCCCGCGCGAGACGATTTCACCTTTGACTGCGTAGAGTTTTGCCACGGACATTTCGCTGAGCGCGGCAAACGGAACCGCTTCGGCCACCGCGATGACGTTCGGGCGCGTGTAAGGGCTGAAACCTTCAAAGCCGAACCGTCTCGCCGGCGCGTAAGTGCGGGTATAACTGCGGCTCAGGCCGCCGCTGTAAGTGAGCGAGTGTTTCATGCGGCCCACGCCCCAGCCTTCCTGGTAAAGCATCAGGTTGTTCACCACGCTGCGGATGGTCAGTTCCGGGTTCTCTTCCAGGGGATAGTCTTTCAGGTTCTCGTCGCCGCCGTCGCCGTCGATGAGATACTTCCAGTCGGGGTAACGGGTGCGAATGCCGCGGCAAAGCGTGAGGCCCATCGAGGCGCACTCGACGTCGAGCGGCTTGTAGTCTTCCAACACACGAATGGTTTCGGCAACGTCGATGGCTGAAGGTTCGGCCGCGATCCGCTCGAGGAACAGGCTGAGTCCCAGTCGATCAAGAAATTCGCGCGCCTGCTGGAAGTCCGGGCTGTCACCGAGATCGAGCGTGAACGCCTTCAGGCGCGCCGGATTCAAGCCCATTTTGCGCAGGACGTGATAAGTCACCAGGAAAACCGAGCCGCTGTCGATGCCGCCGGAGAAACAGACGCCGATGGGCGGTTCGACGCCCGAGCCGCTCGGTTCACCCGCCTCCGGCACCCTCTCCCCCTCCCAGCGGGAGAGAGATGGGGTGAGGGGGGCGCCCGACGCTCGTGCCGGGCGAGGTTCATGGGGAGGGCGGCCCGAGGACGGGCAGGCGGTGTTCGAAATCCGCCACAGCCATTTCGCAATTTCATCCGCGAGCGCGCCGATGTAGCGGCGCCCGATTTCGTCCAGGTCGGTCGGCAACGCGTTGCGTTGCGGCGTGAAGAAGCGCGTGTAGGTCGGGTCGGGGTCGGGGCAGCCGATCAGGTGAATCTCGGTGACGTAATGCGCCGGCGCCATGCGCGTGTAACTGGGATGAAATTGGTTGTCGAGACCGTCGGCCTCGAGCTGGTTGTAAATGGCGTCGATGCGATCGGCGACGACGAGCGCGGGGCCTTCGTGGCGTTTGGCGAGAAAGTAGCGCATCGGCCGGTCGAGCGAACGCGCCAGGCGAACAGTCTTGCCCTCGCGCGCGAGCAATGCAAAGGAACCGTCAATTTCGCGCACGGCCTCGGGCTTGCCGGAGAGCACGCGCCGCCGCGCTTCGGCCACGGTCATGTTGTAAATGCAGTTCAGGGAGGGATCGAGCAGGTCAACAACACGTTCAAGGTACTGGTCCATAAGCATGAATGTGATCGGTCAAGTATGGCCCGGCTGAGAAGCAACGCAAGTGAGATGGTGGTCCTGCTGACCTGATTCAGCAGCGGTCGTGCCGCGGCACTGCCCTGCACCGCGGCAATCACCCGGATCAAATCCGGGCAGGATAGAAAACGCCACAGCAGCGCGGCCCGTCGTAAGGGCCGCTTCACCACTGTTTGTTGCCATCTCGTCCCAAAGACATGTCGTTTCGGGACCAATTGGGTTACTAAATCCTGCCAGATCCCGAACAATTCCGGTTCAACTGTTGAATTCTGTTTCTTCGCCGGTAACTTGCTGCCATGCCCGTGCCGACCGATAACGCTTTGCCCGACGCCACGCCGCCAAGGAAGAAATATGTGCGCGCCGTTGGCCCGCGACTGCGCGTTCTGCTGATGTTCCTTTTCGGGTTGGTGGCGGTCCTGGCGGCCAATTCGGTTTATCTGAGCGCCATCACGTTCCTCGAATGGCTCAAGGGCGGTCCGAACCAGACGTACCAGAACTGGTTTTATCTGGTGATGTTCGGCGCGCACCTCGCGTTGGGGCTGCTGTTGGTGACGCCCCTGGTCGTATTCGGCATCCTCCACATTCGGAACGCGCACGATCGTCCGAACCGCCGCGCGGTGAAAGTCGGCTACCTTCTCTTTGCCACCAGCCTGGTGGTGCTGGTCAGCGGGTTGCTGCTGACGCGCATCGACATCTTCCAGTTCAAAAATGTCGGGCTGAAGAATCCGCAAATGCGCTCGGTCGCGTACTGGGTGCACGTCATCACGCCGCTGCTCGCGCTGTGGCTCTACCTCCTGCACCGGTTGGCGGGGCCGCGCATCCGATGGCAGGCCGGGCTCCGCTGGTCCGTCGCAGTCGGCGTGATCGTGCTGGGCATGGTCTTCCTCCACTCGAAGCATCCCAGGAAGAACCAGATCGGGTCGGTCGAGGGAAAAAAGTATTTCGAACCGTCGCTGGCCCGCACCGCCACCGGTAATTTCATCCCGGCGCGGACATTGATGATGGACAGCTATTGTCTGAAGTGTCACGAGGACGCTTACCGGGGCTGGTTCCACAGCGCGCACCGTTTCAGCTCGTTCAACAACCAGCCGTATTTGTTCAGCGTGCGCGAGACGCGACGGGTGGCGCTCCAGCGCGACGGCAACGTGAAGGCCGCGCGTTGGTGCGCCGGTTGCCATGACCTGGTGCCGTTTTTCAGCGGCGCGTTCGACGATCCGAATTTCGACGATGTGCATCATTCCACGGCGCAGGTCGGCATTACCTGCACCTCCTGCCACGCGATCACCCACGTCAACAGCACGCGCGGTAACGCGGACTATACCATCGACGAGCCGATACACTATCCCTTCGCCTACAGCACAAACCGTTTTTTGCAATACCTCAACCAGCAGTTGGTCAAGGCGAAGCCGGAATTTCACAAGAAAACGTTTTTGAAGCCGTTCATGCGCAGCGCGGAGTTCTGTTCCACCTGCCACAAGGTCAGCATCCCGCAGGACCTGAACAAGTATAAGGAATTTCTGCGCGGCCAGAACCATTACGACACCTACCTGCTGAGCGGCGTCTCCGGCCATGGCGCGCGCAGCTTTTATTATCCGGAAAAGGCGGTGCCGACCTGCGCCGGCTGCCACATGCCGTTGAAGGGGTCTCAGGATTTCGGCGCCAACTTTTTCGACCCCACCAACTCAAGCACGCGATTCATCCACGACCATCTCTTTCCCGCGGCCAACACCGGCATCGCCTCCCTGCGCGCCCAGCCGGACATCGTGCGACGGCACCAGGAATTTTTGCAAGGCGCCCTTCGCGTGGACATTTTCGGGGTCAAAGAGGGCGGGGCCATTGACAGTCCGCTGACGGCGCCGTTGCGGCCGGCGGTGCCGGCGCTCAAGCGCGGCCACAGCTATCTGCTCGAAATCGTGCTGCGCACGCTCAAGGTCGGCCATCCTTTCACGCAAGGCACGGTGGATTCGAATGAAGTGTGGGTGGACGCCCGGATCAGCAGCGGCGGCGGAGTCATCGGCCGCAGCGGCGGCCTCGGTCCGCACAACGAAGTCGATCCCTGGTCGCACTTTGTGAACGTCTATATGCTCGATCGCAACGGCAATCGCGTGGACCGCCGCAATCCCCAGGACATCTTCACGCCGCTTTACAATCATCAGATCCCGCCCGGCGCCGGCCAGGCGGTGCATTACAGTTTCACCGTTCCGCAAAACCAAAACGAACCGCTGACGGTCGAGGTCAAACTTCAGTACCGCAAGTTCGATACGATCTACCTGAACTATGTCTTCGGCAAAGACTACACCAACGGCGCGCCTATTGCCGTCACCAACGATTTGCCCATCACCACGATTGCCTCCGACAAAATCACATTTCCGATTGCAGACCTGGCGGTAGCCAACACCGCCTCCCCCCTCACCCCCTCCCTCTCCCCTGCCCATGAACCTCACCCTCTCCCCCTCGGAGGGGGAGAGGGACGGGGTGAGGGGGGAGCAGGACCGGGCGATGGGAAAGTGACGCAGCAAACTTCCGCCATCCCCGAATGGCAACGTTGGAACGATTACGGCATCGGTTTGTTGCTCGAGGGCGACCGGGGCAGCGAGAAAGGCGAGTTGATTCAGGCCGCGCAGGCGTTCGAACAGGTGGAGAAGCTCGGTCGCGCCGACGGTCCGGTCAATCTGGCCCGCGTCTATTTCAAGGAAGGCCGGCTCGACGACGCCGTGGCCGCGCTGCAGCGCGCCGTCCGGTTCAACCCGCCGGCGCCGCGCTGGACGGTTGCCTGGTTGAGCGGCCTGGTGAACAAACAAAACGGCTTCCTCGACGAAGCGATCCGGGAATTCCGCAGCATTCTGGAGGACCGGGATCCGGAGCTCGACCGGCGCGGTTTCGATTTCAGCAAGGA
>DASPXS010000463.1:0-4147 GCA_035637175.1 Haliangiales bacterium
AAGATGAGTTTGTTCGAGGAATCGGCGCGCGTGCCGTTGATCGTCGCCGCGCCGGGCCGGAAGGAGAACGGCAAAGCGAGCCAGCGTGTCGTGGAATCGCTCGATGTCTATCCCACCGTCGCCGATCTCTGCGGTTTGATCCCGCCGAAAAACCTGGCGGGCGCGAGCCTGCGACCGTTGCTGAACAACTCCAGGCTGCATTGGGACCGTCCCGCCTACACGCAGGTGCAACGGGGCAACCCGGCCGGCAGGTTCCTGGGGCGCAGCGTTCGCACGGAACGCTGGCGTTACACGGAATGGGACGATGGCAAAAAAGGGGTCGAGCTTTACGATCACGGCAAGGACCCACGTGAATTCAACAACCTTGCCAGCCAGCCCAAATACACGAAAGTCGTCTCCCAAATGAAACAATTGCTGCAACAAGCACGGGGAGGACCAAAGATTTAACCACGAATGGACACGAATGGACACGAATAGGAAGCGGAATTCGTGTCCATACGTGGTTAAGAAATCGGCGCAGATTGTGGAGCCTATGAAAAACCCGATCGCCTGCATTGTAACGTTCGCGTTTCTGTATTCCGCCGCTGAGGTGGGCGGCCTCGAACTGGCCGCCGCTGACGCCGCAAAACCCGGGCGCCCCAACATCCTCTACATCATGTCCGACGACCACGCGGCTCACGCCATCAGCGCTTACGGCAGCCGGATCAACCAAACGCCGAACATCGATCGCCTCGCCAAGGAAGGGATGCGGTTTGTGAATTGTTTCGTGGTCAACTCGATCTGCACTCCCAGTCGCGCCGCCATTCTCACCGGCAAATACAGCCACCTCAACGGTGTGCCGGTGTTCAACCGGTTCGACGGCAGCCAGCCGACGCTGGCGAAGTATCTTCAGGCGGCGGGCTATCACACCGGCATGATCGGCAAATGGCATCTGTTCAGCGACCCGACCGGGTTCGATTACTGGAACATCCTGCCCGGCCAGGGCGTCTATCACGACCCGGTGTTCATCGAAATGGGAGAGCGCAAAAAGCATCCCGGCTACGTGACCGATCTGATCGCGGATTTTTCCATCGAGTTTCTGAAAAACCGGCCGAAGGACAAACCGTTTTTCCTGATGTGCCATCACAAGGCGCCGCATCGCCCGTGGCAGCCGGATGCCAAACATGCGCACCTGTATGACGACGTCGATATTCCCGAGCCGCCGACGTTCAACGACGATTATCGAACGCGCGCGGACGCCGCGCGCGAAGCGACCATGCGCATCGATCGCGACCTGACAAAGAGCGATCTGAAGGAAGACCCGCCGTCCGATCTTTCCGGCGCCGCGCTCAAGCACTGGAAATACGAACGCTACATCAAGGATTATCTCGCCTGCATCGCCGCGGTGGACGATAACGTCGGCCGCCTGCTCGACTACCTCGACAAGAGCGGGCTCGCGGAAAACACGATCGTCATTTACACATCCGACCAGGGATTTTTTCTCGGCGACCACAATTGGTTCGACAAACGGTTTATGTATGAGGAATCGCTGCGCATGCCGTTCCTGGTCCGCTACCCAGGCCGCATCAAGCCGGGCACGGTGAACGACGGCATGATTCTCAACGTCGATTTCGCGCCGACGCTGATGGAATTTGCCGGGTTGAAAATTCCCTCCGACATCCAGGGCCGCAGTTTTGCCGCGCTGTTGCGAGGAGAGAAACCGAAGAACTGGCGCACCGCCATGTATTATCGCTACTACCACTATCCTCAAGACCACCGTGTGCAGCCGCATTACGGCATTCGCACGGAACGTTACAAGCTGATTTACTTCAATAAAATCGGTCAATGGGAGCTTTTCGATCTGCAGAAGGATCCGCGCGAACTGAACAATATTTATGCCGAGCCGGCTTATGCCAGGACTCTGAAGAAATTGAAGGACGAGCTTTATCGTTTGAAGAAGGAAATGAAAGACCAGGACCAGTTTGCCAACGGCGTGCCGCGGGACAGCCCCTGACTTCGAAATTTCGCAGCCGGGCAAGCCGCAGACTCTGCGCCCCGTTCACCTGCCAGCGATATCCCAAGCAGGCGTCATTGGGTGGGCTTGCGTGCGGCGCGGCGAAATATTTTTCCTCCTTCGGGGAAGGTAATAAGGGAAGGGGCTTCACGCGCGCCCTGCATCCACGTTCATGCGCTCGCCGATCGTGCAGGTGCCCCGGCCTACCAATTTTTTCCTCGCCGCCGACCGCGATTTTGCCGAAGTCTATTCCCCGTGAACAGGTTCCCCGAGACCGTTCTTGGCTGGTTGACTGCCGTTTGTCTTCTCCCATCCGCAACCGCCACTGCTGCGACCCTGTGGGGCGGGATCGATACCACGTTTACCCCCGGCGGTGGACCGAACAAAGGCTTCGATTCCGACGTGTTCGCCCTCGAATTGCAGCCGGATGGTTATATTCTTGTCGGCGGTGGATTTACACAAAACGGCCGGACTTCTCGCAACGGCATTGCCCGACTCAAACCGGACGGTACGCTGGATACGACCGGCTTCGATCCGGGCACCGGCGCGAACGACACGGTCGAGGCCCTGGCGCTCCAGCCGGACGGCAAGGTAGTGATCAGCGGGCGATTTACCACAGTCAACGGCACCAACCATATCGCCGTCGCACGCCTCAACGGCAACGGATCGCTGGACGGCGCGTTCCATCCGGCGTTCGTCGCCGGCGCGAATAACATCATCAGTGCGTTGGCCTTACAGGCCGATGGAAAAATCCTCATCGGCGGTGCGTTCAGCCCGGCCGGCACGGGCTCGCCCGCTTATGTCGCGCGGCTCAACGCCGACGGCACCGTGGATCCCGGTTTCACGGTTCCTTTCATCGCGGACAACATCCGCTCCACGCCGTCGGTCCAATCACTCGCCCTGCAGGCCGACGGTCGGGTGCTGATCGGCGGCCAGTTCACAACCGTCGGCAGCGCCGGCCGCAATGGCATCGCCAGGCTCAATGCCAACGGTTCGCCGGACCTGACTTTTGATCCCGGGCCGGGAACGGGCCCAGGAACCATCGACCGGGGTCTTTACCGCGGCGTTTATTCAATCGCCATGCAGCCGGACGGAAAGATCCTGGCCGCTGGCGACTTCACCAACATCGTCGGTGCCACGCGATATTACGTCGCGCGGCTCAACACCAACGGCTCGCTGGATTCCACCTTCACCTCGCCCCTCGCCTTGGCCAGCGGACTCATCACGGTAAAAGTGGAGGTGGACGGAAAAATCCTCATCGGCGGCGATATTGAAGGTCAGATTTTCGCCCCCTTTAACCCCAACGACATAGCCCGCTTAAATGTGGACGGTTCCTACGACACCAATTTCAGTGTCGGCACCGGAGCGGTTTTTTCCAGCGGCGGCACTCCCCGCGTGCGCGCCATCGTCATCCAACCCGACGGTCGTATAGTCGTAGGCGGCGGCTTCGATAAGTTTGAGGGCGACAGCCTCAACTCCATCGCCCGCCTGCTGGGCGATCAGGGCGGCGCCGTTGAGTTCGCCGCGGCCAGTTACAGCGTCGATGAGAACGGCGGTGCCGCGACCATCGCCGTGCGCCGGACCGGCATCACCACCGGTTCCAGCTCGGTCAACTACGCGACCATCGACAACACGGCGACGGCCGGCGCGGATTACGTCGCCCAGACCGGCGCCGTCTTCTTCGGCCCCGGCGAAACCAACAAAACTTTTACCATTCCCATCCTGCCCGATTCACTCGTCGAAGGGAATGAGACGGTCACCATTAACCTCGCCAACCCCATCGGCGGCGTCATCCTCGGCAATCAAAGAACCGCGACGCTCACAATCGTTGACAACATCACCATGCCGGCGCGACCGGTCATCCAGACGATCAGCGCCTCGGGCGGCAGCATCACGATCACCTGGAGCGCGGTTGCGGGATTGATATACCGCGTTCAATTCAAGCCGACCCTCCGCGCATCAACCTGGAGCGACCTGCCGGGCGACGTCACGGCCGGCGGGACAACGGCCACCAAGACGGACAACACGGTCTCTGGCAACGAACGCTATTACCAGATCGAACTGCCCTGAGCTGGATGGAAGCCAGGGGCGGGGAAAGCCTCGTCCCCGCTTTCTGTCGCCATCACAAAGGCTCGCCAGGAGCAGAAGAGCTGA
>DASPXS010000464.1:0-7294 GCA_035637175.1 Haliangiales bacterium
ATGTGGCTGGGCCTGGACGATGTCGCCCTGTTGACCTGTTGCGCCGAAGCCAGCCTTGTTCTGGTCGCGTTCGACCGCTCCACACTCGCCTGGCACGCCGGCCAACTGCTTCGCGCCGGACAGGACCATGCGGGGCTGATCCTTTTTCGCGGAACGGTCCGCAGTTCGGATTACGGTCACCAATCGCGATTGCTGACCGGCTTCTGGCAGAATGAAGGCGGCGATTGGGACTGGCAAAACCGCATCGTCTATCTGCCCAAGTCGCCGTAATTGCCTCCTCGAACGATCAGCCTGAATCTGAAACTGCTGTTCCTTCCACCCGTTCTGGTGCGCTACGTCTTCATCCACGAGCTTTGCCACACGGTTTACATGAACCACTCCCGGAAAGACTGAATGCGATCATGGATTGACCGTGGATTATGCGCGGACAATGACTGTCCCTGGACGCAACTGCGGATGTGGAATCGTCGCGTTCGCGGACTGATTGCGGACTCAACATAAGCTGTTGAACAGGATGGTGCCGACGGAGGGATCGAAACCGCGCAACGGTTTTCGTTTGCGTTCGCCTGCTTTTGCAACGGTTTGCAAGAAGGCATGCTGCGTTCGTAAAATCAAATTGCAAAAAACACGCCGAAGCGAAGAGAAACGAAGGAAACCGAAGAATTTTTGTCATCAATTGTCATCAAAAACCGCTCTCATTTTCGAATCAAGATTTTCGATTTAAGATTTGCGATTTGCGCGCGCGGCACCAGTATGAAGTCTCCCTTGTTGCACGCGCGCGCAAAAATTGTGAACCGTGAACAACCGACGTGACGCCTCATTTGCCGGAGAGTTAATTCGAACCTCGTCATGACCAAACAAGCGATGCTCAAGGAAATGTGCTTGGAACTAAGCCAGGCGGACCTCAAGGCCGTCGCCCGGAGTCGGGGTTTCGGTCCCGAGAGCATCGCTTCGCCCGAGCTCCTGCAGCATGTGTTTCTCTCGGAGCAAGGAGTGCACACGGCGTTGGCGTCGTTGACGGAATCCGAGACACTGGGGCTGCACTTGTTGAACCACATGGGGGACGAAGTAGGGGTGGAATTCTTCAAACGGGTTTATCCCGGTTTGGTTTCCTCCGATCTCTTTTTGAGCTACACAGAACGTTTCAAGGCGCTGTTTCAAAAGGTCAAAGCGCAGTTGGTCCGCTGCGGAATTCTGCTGTATGGAGTTCTGCCTAAAAGGATCGAGGACAACTCAGTCTTGGAGCGGACCCGGTTTATCTTCCCTGAGGAGTTCGCCGTCCATTTGCCCGCGCCGTTTCGACCACGCCTTTTGGATGGGTCCGCTGTCGGGGAATATCGGACCGAAATTTTGCGGAACAAACTCGCCGAGATATTGCGAGCGGAGAGCGCCGGCTCGGGCGCCCCTGCTCGACGGGAGGAGTGGCGCTGGCGGTTGGCCGGCGGCGACCTGTTCTTTGGTCCCAATTCATCGGGATTTCGCGTGAAGCATTTGGAGGACTGGCAATCGGCGCAGTTCGAAGCCGCCGTCGCCTACACCTCCAAAGGGCAAGCCAAGGCGCTTCAGCCGGCGCCCTTGCTCCGTTACGCGTTCTCCCGCCTACGGGAGAATGAATGGCTGGCGCCGGATGACCTTTCAGCTTTTTGGAAAATGGCGCTCCCGTCGGCAAAAACGCCCCCGCCACAAACGGTGTGCGAAACCGGCTACGAGTGGGGGCTCTTCGAAAGAATCGAGCGGGATAGGACTTGGCTGTACCGCCTGCCGCGAACGGCGGATGCCATGGCGGGCCGCCCGCCCGAGGATTTCCTGTCTGCCGGGGACGCGGAGGCGGTTCGTATCGATCTGGAGCGCACACCGCTCGCGGCGCTCGAGCGTGTCGTCGAGGTTTCCCACCTCAAGGTCGATCAGCGGGCCCTGTGGGCGGCGCCCAGTCTGTTGAAGATCAGCCATGCGTCGGCCCTTGTGTTGGCGGACCCGGTGTGGCTTTGGCTGCGCAACCATCACGCGGCTTTCCGCAGCGCGAGTGAAGCGTTCGAGCAGAGAAGGGGAAAGTTGATTGTCCACGAAAATCTGCTTGTCGCGCGGGTGAACGATTTGGGTCTGAAAGTCATGCTCGAGAATAAGTTTGCCCAGCCTGGCCAACTGGTGGCTTTGGCTGATAATTTCGTGGCCTTTCCCATCGGGTTGCTGCCGGAGCTTCGGTTGTGGATGAAGAAAGCCGGGCACGTGATCAAGACCATCGAGGTCGGACAGAGATCTGAGGCAGATTCGGAGGATTGAAACTGTTATGGCTCTCCTGAAACTCGATGAAGCTCCTGTGACGGACCTGGACGTGTTCGCCAACCCGTCGGATTTGCGGCGGGATCTCCACGTCCTGGTGGATTACGCGCGCACCCATCCAGTCAAACGGGGGCATCGAGACAACCTGATTCCGCAGGCGCATCGGCGGCGGTTGGCCGGCCTGATGAGCGACCCGGCGGCCGCGGCCAAACCGGACAAGTGGGGCGACTTCCCCTGGATCGAGCACGTGGACTGGCTGAGCCTGGCGCTCAAGTTTGTCCGCTACGATACGGAAGGGACATATGCCGGATACAGCAGCAGCGAGCCTTGCTATCCGGAAAACTACATTGAATTCGCCGAGGAGCCGTACGAGGAGTTTCTCCGACTGCCGCCGGCCGCACAGGAAGAGCGGATTCTGGAGATTCACCTGGGCCATGTTAGCCACGGTGACAATGAGTTGTTCAGCCACGGGTGTTTGAGCCGGCTCGACCCGTTTGACTCGTGGGGTTGTGCCACTGGCGTGGTGCCCACGATCCCCTTTCCCAAGGTCCGGCGGTGTCTGCTGGAATTGCTGGCGCAATGCCCCAGCGGCGTCTGGTTCAGCACTGCGTCGCTGGTCGAACACTTGCGGTTGCACGACCCGTGGTTTTTGATCCCGAAAGACCTCCCGGCGAAAGCCGCGGCCGAGACTGGCAGATATGGCAATTTCATCGAGCGCAAGCGGGGAGATTGGGGGAATCGCAAGCCGATTTCCAGCCGGGACGCGGAGGGTTTCGCGAAGGTGGAAGGGCGATTTATCGAGCGGTTTTTGGAGGGCCTGCCACTGCTACTGGGTTATGTGGACGTGGCCTACGTGAAGCAAAGGAAGGAAACCGCGATTGAACCGTCGCAGGGACTTTTGCCGGCGTTTCGGGTGACGGAACGTCTGGCGCGCGCGATACGCCGTGAGATTGCGGCGCCGAAAGTCACGGTGCTGCCCAACTTCGAGGTGCATGTCGAGTCGCTTTTTTTCCCGGCGGCAACCGAGAGGCGACTGCGGCCGCTGAGCGACCTGGTCCAGCGGGGCATTGTTACTGTATTCAAATTGACGAAGTCCAAGGTCGCGGCGGAGCTGGCCACTAACCCCGAGGAGAACCCCATCGAGGCGCTGAAGGTTCTCTCGGGGCGCGAGTTGCCCGCCAACGTGGAGCAGGAGTTGAACGACTGGGCCGGGCACTCGGAGAAGTTCATCCTCTTTGAAGGGTTTGGCCTGCTCGAAGGCCGACGGGAAGAGGCGGCGGCGGCCGAGTTCGTGGCGGAGACGATTTCGCCGGATTTCGCAATCGTTCGCTCTGCCGAAAAGCTCTACCAGCATTTGGAGGAGCGCGAGCGTGTGCCGCTCCGTATTCTTCACTCGGACAAGCTCCTGGCGGTCCCGGAGAGCGTGCAGAGCCACCTGGCGCCCAGCGCCCGGCCGCGAGGCGCGCCTGGTAAGAAATCGGTCAACGTCAAACGCAGCGTCCGGACGACGCTCTGGTTTGCGGATGCGGACGCCCACGCCGCCTGCTGCAAAATCCTGCTGGACGCCAAATGTGCGCTGCCCACCGACCGGCGCGCCCTAACCATCACCTATCCGAGGAACGTCGAACCGCTGGTCAAAGAGTGCCTGAAGAAATTAGGCGAGGAATATTCAGTGGCGGTCGAGGACATTGAAACATAACAATGGCCGCTCCTGATCCGAAGAACCCGCTCATTGTTCAGAGCGACCACACCATTCTGGTCGAGGTGGACAATCCGCTCTACGGCCAGGCGCGCGACCGGCTGGTGCGGTTTGCCGAGCTGGTGAAATCGCCGGAACACATCCACACCTATCGACTGACGCCACTGTCGATCTGGAACGCCCGTGCCGCCGGAATGAACGCCACGGCCATCACTGACTCGCTGACCGCCCTGGCGAAGTACCCGGTGCCGGAACACGTGCTGGTTTCGGTGCGCGATTTCGCCGGCCGTTTTGGGCGGGTAACGGTGACCCGCGATCCCCGTGGTCTGATCTTATCCGCCAATGACCTCCCGTTGGCTGAAGAGATCGCGCGGCAAAAGTCTGTGGCCCCTTTGCTGCGCGAACGTTTGGAGCGGCGCCGCTTTCTGGTGGACCCGGCGGACCGGGGCCGGCTCAAGCAGGCGCTGGTCAGGATCGGTTATCCGGCGGAAGACCTGGCGGGCTACACTTCCGGTGAAGATTTCCCCTTCGAACTGAGGCGGGTAACGCGCGCTGGCCGGCCGTTTGCATTGCGTCACTACCAGGACGAGGCGGCCAGGAGCTTTCACGCCGGCGGCACCGAGCGGGGTGGTTCCGGTGTCATCGTGTTGCCTTGCGGCGGCGGCAAGACGATCGTGGGCCTGGCGTGCATGGCGCTGGTCAAATCCTCCACGCTGATCCTGGTCACCAGCGTGACCGCCGCGCGGCAGTGGCTCCACGAGTTGCTCGATAAGACCACTATCCCCGAGGACACGATCGGGGAGTATTCGGGGCTGGCAAAAAACGTGCGCCCCGTGACCCTGGCCACCTATCAGATCATGACCCACCGCGCGAACGAGGAGGACCAGTTCACCCATCTCAATTTGTTCGATGAACGCAATTGGGGATTGATCATTTACGACGAAGTCCATCTACTGCCTGCGCCCGTCTTCCAAATTACCGCCACGTTGCAAGCTCGGCGGCGCCTTGGGCTGACCGCGACCCTGGTGCGCGAGGACGGCCGCGAAGAGGACGTCTTCGCCTTGATCGGCCCCAAGAAGGTCGATATCCCCTGGAAAGAAATGGAGGCGGACGGCTGGATCGCAAAAGCCCGCTGCACCGAAATCCGGCTGCCGATGAACGAGAGGCGCCGCCTGGACTACGCCGTCGCTCCGCTGCGCCACAAATTCCGTGTCGCCTCGGAAAACCCGGAGAAGCTCGAGGTCGTGCGGCGCCTCTTGGCGCGCCATGCCGACACGCCGACGCTCATCATTGGGATGTACGTCGAGCAAATCAAACAAATGGCTGAAGAGTTGAACATTCCCATCCTGACGGGCGGAACGCCCCAGACCACGCGCGACGCGATTTACGCCGAGTTCAAGGCGGGGCGCCTGCGGCGACTGGTGGTGTCCAAGATCGCGAATTTTTCTGTGGACCTGCCCGATGCCGCGGTCGCTATCCAGATCTCCGGCACGTTCGGCTCGCGGCAGGAAGAGGCCCAACGCCTTGGCCGGGTGCTGCGGCCCAAGCCGGGGGAAAATCAGGCGCGCTTCTATTCCATTGTCTCGCGCGACACGGTGGAACAGGAATTCGCGATGAAGCGCCAGCTTTTCCTGTGCGAGCAAGGTTATGAGTACGCAATTTGGAACCTGGAAAACGCGGCGGCAGAGTTGCCTGAGGAGAACTCTTCGATGTGATGCCGACGGCGCTCGTCGGTGCTGGAACCAAAGCTGTTGCCGCCCCTATGCGCTAATCCACCTTTCCCCTAAAACGATTTAACGTCGAATCCATGCTCCTGGCAGCGCCGAATAAAATTGAAAGCATCCGTCCCATCTTTGATCACCAGGTAACCAGGTGGCCCGCCACGGTCCAGATAGCCTTTCAGCCGGGGATGAGCGCGAATCTGCGCAAGGATTTCCGGCGTCTCCGCTTTGACCAGACCGCGACAGGCGCGAAAAGATACCACGCCGCCTCGCTTGATTTGATCTTCAAGGAAATCCACTACCGAGCCTGGCAGAGGCGCGCACGGCTTCAAGACGCTCAGAATCTCCTTGTTCGGCGATGTTGGGGAGGGCATTGCCTTCATCGTTGCCTTGTCCAACCGAAACTCGATGACTCGATCGATGCGCGTGACTTTGCAGTAACGAAAAAGGAGCGCCAACGTCTTTGGCGAAAGGTCCAACCCCGCTAGGATCGAAAGGTCGGGGAGAACCTTGAAGTCCTTGGTTTCCGGCGGTTGCGGCGGCGCTGGTACCAGATCCAGAAGCACACGGCCCATCGGGCTGAGGCAAAACCAGTCGCGCTTGTCTTGAGTCATCTCATAAGCCCAACCCGCGGTGTAAAGGGCAGTGACCAGGGCCTCTTGTCCCTTGATATCCAGCCAGGACGCCCAGGAGAAATCTTCGCACTCGATGTCCATCGTCTTCATGAAGGACGCCAGGTCATCTTCAGGCAACTTGCTAAAGGCAAGAAACAACTCCCCGATCTGGTCCGCACGCAGGGCCCTTCCCCCAAAGGCCGTAAAGAAGCTGCGCAGGAAACACTCGGCACCATAAAAAATCGCCGAGGGACGCCAAGTATGAAACGGCGTGAACCGGCTGATCAGCCCCAGAAGTCCGTGCATTGCCACAGCTCGGACCCGAATGAGGTCCCGGCTCCAAAAGTCCTCGAATCGCTTTCCGCGCTGATAGTCATCGGAGGAGTGGTCCAATACTTGGCCGGCGATGAGGAACTCGGCCACGTTCTGAAAATAGCCTTGGCTAAAATTCGCTTCCTTGCAGATCCGATTGAGTTCAGTCCGATTGGGCAGACCTTTGTCCCACTTCGGTTTGACTCGGCCCGACAGTAGGATACAAGCAACGGCTTTCCACCAGTATTCCGAGTACGGAAAAATCGCTTCGTCCGATGGCAGCGCGATCGTCGCCTGGTTCGCCACCCATTGCCGGATGGAGTTCGGCGCTTTTCTTTCTTCATTCATTGGAATCTTTACCGATCTCACGTAGGCTAGCCGTTGGTTTTTCCTCGGGGGCAATTGCCCCGATTGTCAGCGGCGTCAAATACACGCTGTGACTCTCTGTCTGCCTTGGAGACAAGCCGATTTCTCAGGCTGGTTTCCTCGAGTTGTGAAATTCGGTCTGGTTTGCCCTGATAATATCGCCGGTGCAGAATCTCGACTGCATCCGAAGTCTTCTTTTTCCTTTTTGGCATATTTCGCGATAAGGATCGGCGCCGACTTCGGGCTTCTGAAACCGTTTCCATTAACTCCGGGCTGACTTTGACAGCAAGTCACGGGCTTCC
>DASPXS010000465.1:0-6536 GCA_035637175.1 Haliangiales bacterium
CGGGTGCATGATGATGCTGGCTTCCAGTCCGACGACGTCCTCGCGCTGTTGGGTCATGTTGCGCCACCAGAGTTCCTTCACGTTGCGCTTGAGTTCGGCGCCGAGCGGGCCGTAGTCCCAGAAACCGTTGATGCCGCCGTAAATCTCCGAGGACTGGAAAATGAACCCGCGTCGTTTGCACAGCGACACGATTTTTTCCATCAATGGATTTTCTTTCGGCTCGGCCACAAAGCGGGAAGTGTTCTTGAACGACACGTTGATGTCAAGGGAAGCGCGGGAAGAGAGCGTACAGGGGGGAACGAAAAACCTCACTGGTTCGTTGCTTTTCGCCGCACAAAGTGTAAATAAGGCAGTAGTGGTCCGATAGAGTTATGATCGATCGCCTCCTTGAAAAGCACCTCAAGCCGATCGCGCGCGATTATTGGCGCTGGCAGTTGTGGCGTCCGCTGACGCGGTGCTGGGCTGCGATGGCGGTGGTCGGAGTTGCTCTGACGATGTTCCATCGGTGGGTGGGTTGGTGGGCGGCCTGGGTCTTTCCCTTGTTCATTGCGGCAACGGCAGGCTGGGTGCTGGTCGTCCGGCGGCGCTGGCGAAGAAGTGAACCGGACTATCGCGAGATCGCCCGGCAAATCGAGCGCGAAGACCCCAAGCTGCACGCCCTGCTGCTGACCGCCGTCGAACAGCAACCGGACGCGGCGACCGGCCAGTTGAATTACCTGCAACAGCGGGTCATAAGCGAAGCGCTGGAACATAATCGGCGTCGTCCGTGGGGAACCCGGGTCTTTGAACGGCTCTTTTTCACGCAGTGCGCGCATGGGCTGGCGTTGATTTTATTCCTGGGGGTCTTGAGCGGTTTGTGGATGACGACGCCCGCAGGTCGTTCCCGGTTTGTCGCGCCGAAGCAGGGGGTCACGGTCACGCCGGGCGACACGAGCATCGAACGGGGCAGCGGCCTCGTCGTGCTGGCGCGGTTTGAGGGAAAATTACCGGGCGAAGCGGCGCTGGTCCTTAAGCCGGCGAATGAAAACGCGCGGCGGGTCCCCTTGGCGAAGAATCTTGACGACCCGGTGTTCGGCGGCAGCGTGCCCGAGGTGAACCGCGACCTGACCTACCGCGTCGAGTTCGAGGGCGGCAAAACCCGCGATTTCAAGGTCACGGTTTTTGATTATCCGAAACTGGAGCGGGCGGACGCGAAGCTCACGTTTCCCGATTATACCGGCCTGCCGGAAAAGACCATTGCCGACACCCGCCGCGTCAGCGCGGTCGAAGGTTCCGCTCTCGATTACACGTTTTTCCTGAACAAACCGGTGGCAACGGCCCGACTGGTGGCAAAGGACAAGACGGTGGTTTCGCTGCAGGTCGATACCAACCGTCCGAACGTTTACCGCCATCAATTCAAACTGGATCAAAGCCGGCAGTACGAATTGCAGCTCGTGGACGACGCCGGGCGCACGAACAAAGTGCCGCCACAATTCGTCATGGAAGCGCTGAAGAACCGCGCGCCGGAACTGAAACTGGCGTCTCCCCGCGGCGACCAGCGCGTGTCGCCGCTGGAGGAGATTGCGTTCCAGGCCGAGGCGTCGGACGATTTCGGCCTCAAAGCCTACGGCGTGGCTTACACGCTGGCGGGCCAGGAAACGAAGTTTGTTCAACTGGGAACGAATTCCAGCCCGAACGAGAAGCGCCCGTTTAACTACCTGCTGCCGCTGGAACAACTCTCCGCGCAGTCGGACCAGTTGTTGAGTTACTATGTCTGGGCGGATGACTTCGGTCCCGACGGCGGGCTGCGGCGCACGTCGAGCGACATGTATTTTGCCGAGGTAAGGCCCTTTGATGAAATCTTCCGCGAAGACCAGATGGATGGCGCCGGTGGGCAACCGGGCGGCCAGCAGGGCGGGGGACAAACGCAGAAGCTGGCCGAGTTGCAGAAACAAATCATCAACGCCACATGGAAGCTCCAGCGCGCAAAGGCGGCATTGCCGTCGCTTGCCGCCCCGGGGCCGCTCAACCGATGAACACTATCATCCTCGGATTGGCGGCGCTGTTTTGTGCGGCGCCTTTGCCCGCGCAGGAACGCGCCCGCCCGCCCGCAACACCGGCGGCCCGCTCCGGGCGGCCCGCTTTGAACACCGGGGGCGACTATTGGTCCGACATCGTGGTGGTGCGCGACGCGCAGGAGCAGGCGCTGGAGCAGGCGCAGGGCATGCGGGAGCGCGCGGAGGCCTCGCCCGCCCGGATCGCGTTGGAGAGCGCCGTGCAGGAAATGGAACGTTCGCTGGCCCTGCTCGAAGAAGCGAAAAAATCGCCGGAAAAACTGTCGTCGGCGCTGGCGAGAGAACAGGCGGCGTATCAGGCATTGCTGAAACTGGCGGCGCACGAATATCGCGTTTCGCGCAGCCGCAACGGCCAGCAGGGCGGGCAACAGGGCGACCGCGCGCAGCGGCAGATTGACGAGTTGGATTTGAAACAATCGGAGAATCGGTACGAAATGCAGCGGCAGGCGTCGCCGCAGCAAAACGCCGAGCAACGCGAACAACTGCAGGTGCTCAACCGGCTCAAGGAACTGGCGCAGCGGCAGCAGGACTTGAACGCCCGGCTCCAGGAGCTTCAGACCGCGTTGCAGGAAGCCAGGACCGAGCAGGAACGCGAGGAAATCAAGCGCCGGCTCCAGCGCCTGCGGGAAGAGGAGCAGGAAACCCTGGCGGACCTGGACGAGTTGCGGCAGCGGATGGAAAGGCCGGAAAACCAGTCGCGCATGGCCGACGCGCGCCAGCAAATGGACAAAACCCGTTCGGACGTGCAACGCGCGTCGGAAGCATTGGACAACGGGTCTGTGCCCCAGGCCCTCAGCTCGGGCACGCGTGCCCAGCGCCAGTTGCAGCAGATCGCCGAGGAGTTTCGAAAAAACAGTTCCGGCCGGTTCGCCGATGACATGCGCCAGATGCGCAACGACGCGCGGCAACTCGCGCAAAAACAGGAGGAACTGGCCAAACAACTGGGCGGGCTGGCCAACCCCAAACAGAAAACCTTGAGTGATTCGGGGGAGCGCAAGGAACTGGCGAATCAATTGGCGCAACAGAAGGCCGGCGTGACCAATCTGTTCAACGAAATGCGCGGCATCTCCGAGCAATCCGAGACGGCCGAACCGCTCCTGTCCCGGCAGCTCTACGACACCCTCCGCCAGAGCAACCAGGAGGAGTTGAATAAATCGCTCGATTTGTCCGCCGAACTCGTCCAACGCGGCTTCATTCCGCAGGCCGAACAATTCGAGCAGCGCGCCCGCCAGAACATCGACGAGTTGAAACGCAGCGTCGAGAAGGCCGCCGAAAGCGTGTTGGGCGACGATGTCGAGACCCTGCGCTTCGCCCGGCGCCAACTGGACGACCTGAGCCGCCAATTGGAAACGGAAATCGACCTGGCCGACACCAACGCAATCCCAACCAACGCCGTGGCTTCGGTCAACCCGACGATGCAGCGACGTTACGGTGTGGGCTCTCGGGAAATCAGCGATCATCAATCCGCACCGGCGGGCGAGAGCGAACAAAACCCGGCGAATCAACCGTCCGCGTCGCGCGATCCGGCGGCGTCGCGCGATCCAACAGCGCAAAACGAAACGGCGCCAGACGCGCAATCCCAGGGACGCAATTCCGCGTCGGATCCGAACCGACCTTCGTCCGGCCAGCAACCGGGCGAGCCTGCGCAACAGGCGCAAAACGGTTCGCAAAGTCCGCAAAACCGGCCCGGTAATTCGGGACAAGCGCCGGCCCAAAACGGTTCTCAGCCGGACGGCACGGCTTCCTCATCCGAAATGACTGCGAACGGTTCGAACAACCAGCCCGGCCGGCGCAACAGTGCCGGCGGCGGCGCGCGGCGTAATTTTTTTGACGGCGGCGGTGCCGAGGGCGGCGCGGAAGGTGGTGGTTTTGCCGGTGGCGCCTTCAGGCCATTGACCGGGGACAATTTCGTCGATTGGTCCGACCGGCTGCGCGACGTGGAGGAGATGCTCGATCTGCCGGAATTGCGCACCGAAGTCGCGCGCATCCGCGATCGCGCCCGCGTGTTGCGACTGGCCTACAAACGCCACGGTGAAAAGCCGGACTGGGCCGTGGTCCGGTTGCAGATTGCCGCGCCCCTGGCGGAAGTGCGTTCGCGGATCGGCGAGGAACTGGCCCGCCGGGAATCGAACGAGGCGATTGTCCCCATTGATCGCGATCCGGTCCCGGCGAAATTCTCCGAGTTGGTCCGCCGCTACTACGAGCAATTGGGAAAGAGCGAATAAGGCCGGTGATGTTCACGGCAACGCTATTGATTTCCGGTCAGGAATGGACCTGGCCGGTTTCGATTTTCCTGACCGCGGCCCTGGTGGCGCTGGTCTGGTCCTATCGTCGGGCGCCGGCCCCGGGGACGATTCGCGGTTTCTGTCTCTTCCTCAAACTGCTGGGTCTGGTCGTGCTGGCGGCCTGTCTGCTGGACCCGCTCTGGAGCGGGCAGCGCGCGCGGCCCGGCGCCAATCTGTTTGTCGTGATCGCCGATAACAGCGAAGGGATGCAGATTAAAGACCGGGGCGAAACGCGCAGCCGGGGCGAATTGCTCCACGCGATGCTCGCGGCGGAAAAAGCGGACTGGCGCGCGAAGCTGGACGAGAGTTTTCAGGTGCGCCGTTACCTGTTCGATTCGCGATTGCAAAGCACGCGGGACTTTTCCGAGATGGCGTTTGATGGGCGGGCCTCGGCCATCGGCGCGGCGCTGCGGACCATCGCGGAGCGTTACCAGGGACAACCGTTGGCGGGCGTTCTCCTGCTGACCGACGGCATCGCCACGGACATTCCCGACGGTAAAATTGATCCGGCCGGTTTGCCGCCGGTTTATCCGGTCGTGATCGGCCGGGACGATGCCATCAAAGACATCGCGTTGCAGAAGGTCACCGTGAACCAGAGCGTCTTCGAGGACGCGCCGGTGACGGTCCAGGCCGATGTTCTGGCCTTGGGCTATTCCGGCAGTTCCCTCGTGGCGCAGGTGCTCGATCGCGACGGGAAGAAAGTGGCGGAACAGACGCAACGCGCGCCCGGCGACGGTGAAACCGCGCCGTTTCGTCTGCAACTGCGCCCGGAGAAAGGGGGGGTGTCGTTCTACCGGCTGCGGGTCTCGGCGAAGGAAGAGATGCAACAATTCGAGAGACCGGCCGCCTCCACGGAGGCCACGCTGGCGAACAACGCTCGGGTACTGGTGGTGGACCGCGGCCAGGGACCGTACCGGATTCTGTACATCGCCGGGCGGCCAAACTGGGAATACAAGTTCCTGAATCGCGCGCTCGCCGAGGACGATCAGCTTGAACTCGTTGCCTTGATTCGCATTGCCCGGCAGGAACGAAAATTCGGGAAATTTGAATTCCTCGGTCGGCCCGGAGAGTCGAGCAATCCGCTCTATCGCGGCTTCGGCAACCAGTCCCGGGATGAGATCGAGGGCTATGACGAGCCGGTGTTGCGCCGCCTGAACACCCGCGACCAATTTGAACTGGCCGGGGGATTTCCCAAGACCGCCGAGGAGTTGTACCCCTATCACGCGGTTGTGCTGGACGACCTGGAAGCGGAGTTCTTTACGCGCGACCAGATGACCCTGCTGCAAAAGTTCGTTTCCGAACGCGGCGGCGGATTTCTCATGCTCGGCGGCGCGGAGTCGTTTCATCAGGGCAAATATGCGCGCACGCCGGTGGGCGATATGCTGCCGGTCTATCTCGACCACGTCGAGGAAGCAAAGCCCTACACCAACCTTCACCTGACACTCACGCGCGAAGGCTGGCTGCAGCCGTGGGCCCGGTTGCGCAGCAACGAAACCGAGGAAAAATCGCGGCTCGACGCCATGCCCCCTTTTCAGGTGTTGAACCGAGTGCGCGAAATCAAACCCGGCGCCAGCGCGATCGCCGTGGTGCAGGACGAGAGCGGTCACCGCTTTCCCGCGCTGGCGGTGCAGCGCTTCGGCAACGGACGCGTCGGCGCGCTGACCATCGGCGATGTCTGGCGCTGGGGATTTCACGACGAAGCTTCGCACCGCGACATGGACAAGGCCTGGCGCCAACTGATGCGCTGGCTGATTGCCGATGTGCCCAACCGCATTGACTTCCAGGTCCAGACGAAACGCGACGATCCGAACCAGGCGCTTCTCCTTCAGGTCCGCGTGCGGGATAAAAAGTTTCAACCCCTGGACAATGCTTCGGTGGTTCTGGCGGTCCGCGCCGTCACGAACGATTTCGCGCGGACCGGAGCGCCCGTGGAAAGCCGGTCGCAGACCAACACGAACGCGGTTCGACTCCAGGCCGAGCCGTCTGCCGCGGAGCCGGGCCTTTACGAGGCGACTTATGTTCCGCGCGAAACGGGCGGTTACCTCGCCGAGGCCGCCGTGACCGACGCCGCCGGAATGGAAGTGGGGCGCACTCAAGCGGGCTGGACGGCGGACCCGGCGGCCGATGAATTCCGTTCCTTGAAGCCAAACCGCGCGTTGCTCGAAGCGATTGCCCGGCAGACCGGCGGCGAAGTCAT
>DASPXS010000466.1:0-4433 GCA_035637175.1 Haliangiales bacterium
CCGTGCAGGTTGGTCCAGATGGAGGAATTGCCGTCGAGATATTCACGGCCGCGCGCGTCACGCAGCACTGCGTCCCTGCCGGAAATGATGACGATCGGCTCGCGCCTGAGCCAGTCGCGCATTTGGGTGAACGGGTGCCAAAGGTGCGCATGGTCAAGTCGGGCGAGCTTGTGCATGGCGTTTTTGCGGTGTCACTTGCCCCGCTTGAGACGGGAGAGCGCGGTCACCAGTTGGCTCACGTCGGCCGCGGCATGCGCGGCGCTGACGGTCAAACGCAATCGGGCCTGCCCGCGCGCGACTGTCGGATAACGGATCGCCGGGATGAAAACGCCGTGCTCGCGCAACGTCGCCGCGGCCTCCACCGCCCGGCCTTCGTCGCCCATCATCAGGGGAACGATGGCGCTGCGGACCGGCGGGAGGAGATAAGCGGCGGCCACGAGTCCGTTCTTGACCTGGTCAACGCGCGCCCAAAGCTGGTTGCGCCGCGCCTGCCCCTCCTCGGACTGAATGAAATGAATCGCGGCGGTGGCCGCCGCGGCGGCGGCAGGAACCGGCGCGGTGGAAAAAATAAAGCTGCGCGCCCGATTGACCAGGTAATCAATCAAGGCGCGCGAGCCGCAAATGTAGCCCCCGGCGGCCCCCAGCGCTTTGCCCAGCGTGCCCATTTGAATTTCGATCCGGCCGGCAACGCCGAACTCTTCAGCCAACCCGCGACGTTTCTCCCCGTAAAGCCCCGTCGCGTGGGCTTCGTCCACCATCAGCCAGGCGCCATGTTTTTCCTTGAGCTCGACCAGCTCGCGCAGCGGCGTGAAGTCACCGTCCATCGAGAAAACAGACTCCGTGACGACGAGCGTGCGGGGACGGCGTTTTCCGCCCAGCCCGGCATTGCGCCGATCGGCCCAGCGGAGGAGTTTGGCCAGGTGATTCAGGCCGTTATGGGCGAAGACGCGGAGTTCGGCGCCGCAAAGGCGCGCGGCGTCCACCAGGCTGGCATGCACCAGTTTGTCAATGATGACCACGTCCTGGGTGTCGAGCAGGGCGCAAATCGTCCCGACCGCCGCCGCGTAGCCGCTGGAGAAGGCCAGCGCCGCCTCCGTGCCTTTGAAAGCAGCGATGGCCTGCTCCAGTTCGTGATGCGGCGCGAGCGAACCGCAGATGAGACGCGACGCGCCTGAACCGGCGCCATAGCGTTCGATCCCTCGGATTGCCGCCTCTTTCAGCCGCGGATCGTTGGCGAGTCCGAGATAATCGTTGGAAGAAAAATTCAGCAGCGTCTTGCCGTCCACGTCGGTGTGCGGCAATTGCGGCGAATTGATGCGGCGCAGTTGGCGATACAGTCCCTGCCCCCGCAGTGCGGCGAGGCGTTCGACCAGTTCCTGTTCAAATTCGTTCATGAAATCGTGATCCTGATCGTGATCTTAATCCTAATCCGAGATTACGATCACGAGCAGGATTAAGATTAAGATCAAAATTAAGATTTAAGCACGTCTTCAGGCGGGAGGGGGCACGGCCCATTGCCCGTCAATCATCGAAGCGGCGACGGCGCCGGAGTGATGCACGACGGCGTCAAACGCATCGGTCAAACTTCCAGTGAACGGAATGGCGATGAGGTCCGCCCAGGCGCCCTTGGCCAGTTCACCGACTTTTCCCCGCAGGCCGAGAGCGCGCGCGCCGTGCAGCGTGGCCATGCGCACAATTTCGTCCGGCGCCACGTCCGGATGGCCGGCGGCAAAGGCCTGCATCTCGGCGAATAAATTCAATTCCAGCGGCTGGCCGCGCACCTTGGTCACGCTGGCCAGACTGTCGGTCGCCAGACAGATGTTCACGCCGACTCCGGCAAGCTCGTTCCGCGGGAAAGGTCGGTGCCGGAAGAATGCGTGGCTGCGCGGACAATGCGCCACGCTCACGCCACGTTGTTCCAGCAAGGCGGCGTCGCCGGGCGCGATGTAATTCACGTGAACGGCGAGCAGATTGTCGGCCAGATAACCGTTGCGTTCGAGGTACTGCACCGGCGACCCCTGGCCGCAATCGGACATGTCGCGCTCGTTGCGTTTGAGCCAGTCGAACATCTCGCCGCGGGCGTGCCGGAACATCTCGAACTCCAGATCGGACTCGGCCACATGGGTCACCAGCCGCCAGCCCTTTTTCCGCGCGGCCGCGGCGCTGAGCCGCAACAACTCCGGCATTGTGGAATAGGGCGCGTGCGGCGACAGCCCCGCGCCGCCCCGCGACGGCGGCAGCGATTCGATTTTTTTGGCGGCTTCGTCGAGGATGCGGCGCGGTTCACGCCGGCTTTTGATGCCGGTCATTTCGAGAAACGAAAAGACGCGCAACGGTGTGGCCTGCCAGACCTCCGGCAGCAATTCGGGCACGGCTTCAATGTCGGAGACCGTCGTCGTGCCGGTGCGCACGAGCATGTGCGCGCCGCGCAACCACGATTGCGCGAAGTCAGCGTAAATTTTTCCGGCCTTCGCGGTCGTGATGGTTTGGATCCAGTCCGTGAAGAGCCGGGTCGCCGCAATTTCTCCGGCCATGTCGGTGTAATCGAGATGACAATGGGCGTTGACCAGGCCGGGCAACAGGATGCAATCACCCAGATCAACCATCGGGCCGGCCGCGCCGGGACTCAAATCCTTCCAGCGCCCGACAGCTTCGATGCGATTGGCGGAAAGGCAGACCTCGCCATCTTCGACAGGCGGCTGGGTGATCGGCAGAACGGCGCGTGCGCGAAGGATCATGAAACCGAATGGAGTATTGGAATGTCGGAGTCAGGGAGCAGCGGGCGGCTGCGAGGCACATGGCTCCATCGCTCCCTCAGTCCTTTTTCAGATGTCCGATTCCTGGCGCCGGCGTTTGGTGAGGGCCGCTTCGGTGTGTTTGCGGGCTTTGTATTTATTATGGCGCTTGCGGATCTGTTGCTCGATTTTCTTGGTGACGAGGTCAATCGCGGCATACAGGTCGCTTTCGCAGTCCTCGGCGAAGAGATCCGGTCCGGGCATGGCAAGGCGCATGGCGCAGGAGAACTGTTTTTCCGGCGCCTTTCGATGGTCGTGCTCGAGAGTTACGCGGGCGTCGATGGCGAAACGATCCAGGTGGTCCAGCTTGTTGATCCGCGCGATGATGTGGTCCTCGATAGCCTTGGTCAGCGTCACATTGTGTGTCGAGAGAATCAGTTTCATGATCGAATCATGGTTCCAACCCGGGAAGAAATCCAGTCAAAGCGCGTCACAAATCAGTCCGCCCACGCCAACCGCCGGTGCTTCGCGAACGCGCCCCGCAACGATCGCGACAATTCGTCCTGCAACGACTGCATTTCGCGATAAACCGCGACGTTGTTCGCCTTGGGATGCGTTGTCTCGGCGCGGTTCAATCCCACAAATTCGTCGGTGATGTCCGTGATTGAAACCTTTTCGCCCGCCTGCCGCCGCCAGCACCAGAGGGCTTGCAGGGCGGCGCCGTAAGCGGCGCCTTCACTCACGGCCAGGGTCACGACTTCGGCGTTGAAAACGTCCGCCATGATCTGGCGCCAGACCCTTGATTTTGCGCCGCCGCCGGTGGCGCGAATCTGTTTCGGCTTCACGCCCAGCTCCGCCAGGCGGCGCAGCCCGTAATTCATGCCGAGCGTCACTCCCTCCATCGCCGCGCGCGCGAAATTCGCCGCTGTAAAAGTCACCGGCGTCACACCGAAGAAAACGCCCGTGCCGTCCGGCACGTTCGGCGTGCGCTCGCCTTCGAGATACGGTAACAGAAGCAATCCGCCGGCTCCCGGCGCGGCCGCGGCGACGGTGGCGTCGAACGTCTTCACGTCCATTTCAAAGTCGCGCCGCACCATCTCGGTGGCGACGGTCACGTTCATCGTGCAGAGCAGAGGCAGCCAGCGGTTCGTCGAGTCGCAGAAGGCGGCGATTTCGCCGGCGGGATCGATCAAGGGCTTCTCCGAGCAGGCGTAAATGGTGCCGCTCGTGCCGAAGCTCGCAGTGATCACGCCCTGTCGGGTGTTGCCCGTCCCGATGGCGCCCATCATGTTGTCCCCGCCGCCCGCGCTCACCAGTACGTCGGTGCTCAAGCCGAGCGCCTTGGCCGTGGCGGGCCGCAGGCGTCCCGCCGGCTGATCGCTCGCAATCAACGGCGGCAGTTTGTCACGCAGCCCGGCGTCAATCGCGCGCAGCACCTTGTCCGACCATTTGCGCGTTTTGACATCGAGCAACGCCGTGCCGCTGGCATCGCCGTATTCCATGGCCTTTTCCCCGGTGAGCCAGAAATTCAGGTAATCGTGCGGCAATAACACGGTGGCCAGGCGCGCGTAATTTCTCGGCTCGCGCTTTTTAAGCCAAAGGATTTTCGACGCCGTGAACCCGGGCAGCACCGCGTTGCCAATCGCGCGGATCGTCGCCTTGAGTCCTCCGACCTTGGCCGTGATTTCATCGCACTCG
>DASPXS010000467.1:0-4355 GCA_035637175.1 Haliangiales bacterium
GGCGCGACAACAATTTTTAATGACTCCGCCGCAGGGGATGCGGCCAGTTGAATCGCCTCGCCGGCCCGCTCCAGGGGAAACCGGTGAGTGATCAGTCGGCGCACATCGAGCCGGCGCGCAAACACCAGACGGGCCGCTTCCGTTTGCAGGGTGACATCCGACGAATAACTGCCCATCAAATCTTTCTCATCGACGCAGACGGCCGCCAAATCCAGATCCGCCTCGGCGCCGCGCCGGGTGTGCGCGAACAGCAACACTTGTCCCCCGCCGCGCACCAGGGTCTGGGCCTGCCGCACCGCCTCGTCGGAAGGCACAGCGACCACCGCCGCATCGAGGCCGCGACCGCGCGTCAACCGCAGGATTTTTTCAGAAAAATCCCGGTCGTCGGCGCGCAACGTCCAGCGCGCGCCGAACGTTCCGGCGAGTTTCAACCGGTCCGCCAACAAATCGCTGGCGGCCACGTTCATTCCGCGCAGAGCGAGCAATCGCGTGAACATCAAACCAATTGGTCCCTGGCCCATCACGAGAATGAAGTCCCCGCGCAAAAGAGCCAGACGATTGACGGCCTTCAGCACCGTGTTGACCGGCTCCAGCATCGCGCCTTCGATAAAACTGTTCGCGGGCGGAATTTTGACGACGCCGGGCAAAACGAACGACATCACGCGCACGTATTCGGCATAGCCGCCGCCGGCCGGCTCGAAGCCGGCCGTAATGCCGGTGCGTTTGTATTGCGCGCACTGGGCAAACGCGCGGTGCCGGCAGGCATGACATTCGAGACAGGGAAGGTGATGGTGCAACGCCACGCGGGCGCCCGCCCGAAAACCTTTCACGCGGGCGCCGACCTGGGCGATGGTGCCGGCGGTTTCATGCCCGAAAATGCGCGGCGGCGGCAGGGTGCCGCATTGGATTTTCTTGATGTCGGTCGGGCACACGCCGCAGGCGGCCACCTTCACCAGCAGTTCATCCGGCCTGATGCGCGGCACCGGAACGGTCTCCAGGCGCAGATCGTTCGCGCCGCGATACACGACGGCGCGCATGGTTTTGGGAACATCAGGCACAATCCCGGTTTAACCACAGAGGAACGCGGAATGAAAGCTCCAAGGCCAAAGAACAAACGTCCCTTTTGGTGGGATGGCAGACCAGGCCGGCCGCTTTGTTGATCACCAGCAAGTCGGCGTCTTCGTGAATGATTTCAAACAGTTTTTCCATCAGCGTGCTGCCGGCATCTTGCCGACAGAAACGTTGCCACCGCGCCACACTGTTCCTGCCGCCGGGGGCATGACACTGCTACCGGACCGCGGCTGTGTCTGAAGGACCAGCCGCAGCACGCTCGAATGCCCAAAGGCGGCGAAATGATCCCAACACGCACGCTCCTGCGAAGTCGCTGCGGCTGGTGCTCCGCACAGCCGCGGTCCGTATCCCCGCACTCCTCGGCAGCGGTGATCAGATTCGCCCGGCAGCGCGTCCTGGCCCGCAATGCGCTTGTCACGGGAACGCCTTCACGTATCATTCAAGGCTGTGAAAGAAAAGTCGAACTTCTGGCCGGCGATGTTGCTGATGGTCGCGTTCGCCCTGACCCGCTGGCCCGGGTTGTTGCCGCAAAACTTCAGCGCCGCGTATGCCCTGGCGTTTTGTGCCGGGGTCTATTTTCCGAAGCGGCTTGCCTGGTGGTTGCCGCTGGTGACGTTGCTGGTGACAGACCTGCTGATGAACGTGCTCTATTACCAGGTCGCGCCGCTCAGCCGGTATATGCTCGTCAATTACGCGACGTATGCCGCCATCATTGGGCTCGGCAAAAAATTCTCCGCCCGCGCCCGGTGGCTCAAGCTGCTGGGGGGAAGTCTGCTGGGGGCGGTATTATTCTACCTGGTCACAAACACCGCAGCCTGGCTGCAGAACCCCGAGTACGCCAAGACCATCGCCGGCTGGATTCAGGCCTTGACCACCGGCATCCCCGGCTATCCGCCCACCTGGATGTTCTTCTGGAAAACGCTGCTCAGTACCGGTCTGTTCACAGGCCTGTTCGTTGGTGCGATGAAGCTGGGCGAAAAGGCCGAAGAGGAGGAGGAGGCGGCGGCCGAAGAAGAGCCGGAAAACCAACCGGAAGGCGCACAAACCGAGGAGTCAAAGGCCTGATGGTCAGTGGTCGGGTGGTCAATAGTCTGTAATCAGTAATCAGTAGTCAGTAATCAGTAAAAGTGTCCAAGCCTCGCGCCCGATCGATAGTGAACTGGCAACTACTGACCACTAATGAAAATCGGCGTCCTTTCCGACACGCACGGACACTTCGATCTGAAGATTCCGAAGCTCTTCGCGGGCGTGGACCATATTCTGCACGGCGGCGACATCGGATTGCCCTGGCTGATCCTCGAGTTGGAACAGATCGCGCCGGTGACCGCCGTGCTCGGCAACAACGACGCCGGACTCGATTTCAAGGAGACGGAAGTGGCCGAATTCGATGGCCGCAAATTCCTCCTGCATCACATCGTTGACCCGCGCAAACCGGCGGAGGCCCTCCAACGCCGCATCATTCGCGAGGGACCTGACGTGGTTGTCTTCGGCCACACGCACAAGCCGTTTTGCGAGACGATTGGCCGCACGCTTTATTTCAATCCAGGTTACGCCGGCAAGCCGCGCTTCAATCTGGGGCGCAGCGTCGCCATCCTGCATTGCGAGGCAGATGGAATCCGCCCTGAGTTCCTGGAACTGTGACCCTGATCCCGCCAATAACCGACAATCGCAGGACATCCGACGACACGGAATTAACCCGACCGCGTGTCAGCGATGTGCGAAAAAAACACGCATATGCGTGTTTTTTTCGCACAGGCTTCCGATTCCAGGTTGAATTATTTCCGTTCGTTCTTGCACTGAGGGCAGAATCGGAGAGGGGTTTCCCTGTTGCGGGCTCGCCGGGTCGGTTCATCAGCACGGCAGGTCATTCACGGCGCGGCGGCCGGGGCGCTCAGTTCGCTTTGTTGCACGCGCGCTGCGCCCGTGCGGCGCATCGTTTTCAACGCGAGCGCCAGCCACAACCCGCCGCCAATCACCAGCGCGCCCGGAAGGATCAGCACCGCCCGTTGCAAACTGGTTGCGTCCGAAAGGTGGCCGACAATCTTCGGGGACCAGAGGTCGCCAAACAGGTGGATCATGAAAATGGAAACGGCCATGGCGCTGGCCCGCAAATGCACCGGCACGGTCTCGAGGATGAGCGTGTTGACCGGCCCGGTGGACAGGAACAGGAGGAACATGGCCGCCGCCAGGCAACTCATGGAGGGGAGCCGCGCCTGGAACAGGAACGCCAGGAACGCCGCAGGCACGGCAGCGAGCACGGAGAGCGCCAGCGTCAGCGCGTAGCCGGCGCGATTGCGACGCTGCCAGGCCGTGGCCGCGAACCCGCCGGCCATCGTGCCCACCAACCCCGCCACCACCAGAACCGCGCCGAAGAACTGGCCCGCCTTGTCCACCGGAACCCCGTGCGCACGCTGGAGGAACGTCGGCGCCCAGTGCGCGAAGCCGCCCATGGCAAACGTGTAGGCTGCGTAGCCCAGCACCACGAGCAGGTAGTCCGGAATCAGAAGAAGCTTTAAAACGTCCCTCGCCGTCGGTCTGGCGGCGTGCGGATCGAAACCTCCTTCAGCTTGACCGCGCTCCGGCTCGCGAAACGGCAACAAAACCAGCGCCAGCGCCAGCCCGGGCGCCCCGGCCCAGATAAACGCGCTGCGCCACGAGGAGTACGCGGCGATCTCGCCGCCGATGATGTTGCCGAGCGCGGCGCCAACGGGAATGGCGACGTAGAAAATGGTCAGCGCGTTGTTGCGCCGGTCCGGACCGAACGTGTCGGAGATCAGACTGGGACTGATGGTGGCGTAGCTGGCCTCGCCCACGCCCACCATGACCCGATACCAGAGCAAAGTGACAAAGCCGCCCGCGAAACCGGTGAGCACCGTGCCCAGGCTCCAGATAAAAATGCCGAGTGCGATAAGCCACTTGCGCCCCAGCCGGTCGCCGAGCAACCCGAAGAACGGCGACGTGACGAAGTAACCGAGCATGAAGGCCGTCCCGATCGTGCCCGCTTGCCCGTCCGTCAAACGCAGCTCCTTCTGGAGCGGCGCGAGGACGGCGGAGAGCACGAAGCGATCGAGGTAATTGAACAGATTCAGTCCGGTCAGGATGAACAGCGTCCAGAAGGGGGAGACTTTCCGATTCATCGCTGCCATGCCACTCGTTGGCCGGTCCCAAAATCAGGGGCGCGCCGCCGGTTGTTCGGGATTTCCATGCGGCGCAGAATAAATACTCCAACGCCGAACCGTGAATCGAAAAATCCGTTCACGCGATTGATTCAACCAATCGGCGGG
>DASPXS010000468.1:0-11966 GCA_035637175.1 Haliangiales bacterium
ACGGTTTACAACGGTCAAAGGGAGCCGCTTATTCCCATCCCGGAGGTCTATCGGAAAAACAATCTTGACGGCACGCCGGACCATCTGACCGTCGTGCCCGCGGGCGGAGGCATCCCTCCGGTCACGCTTATTGTCCCTCGCCGCAACGAGGGCGCGATCCTTTCCCTCGATTTAGCCCAGGGCGTCGGGTTAAGCGTCCAATACGTCGGTTTCAGTCCCACGCGCGATCTGGACACTTTTCTGATTTGGAATGAAGCGAAGGGTCTCGATGACTTCGAGTATGGCTTGCAGTTTTTCAACGTCGGCTCGTTGAGCATTGCCTACGCGGATGTGCGCGGTAACATCGCCTTTTTCACCAGCGGCGACATGCCGGTGCGCGAGGATTTGCAGGCCGGGACGGTGGACGGCTTGCCGCCGTTTTTCATTCGCAACGGAACGGGCGGCAACGAATGGCTACCGCGGCAACATTCCAAGCCCGGGCAGGCTGTGCCCTATGAAGTGCTGCCCTTCGAGGAAATGCCCCACATCATCAACCCGCCCTCGGGCTGGTTCGTGAACTGCAACAACGATCCGATCGGCAATTCGCTCGACAATGATCCGCTGAATCAACTCCGCCCGGGCGGCGGAATCTATTATCTGAATCATGATTACGAGACATTGCGGGCCGGGCGAGTCACGCAACTCCTGCGACAAAAACTGGCCAACGGCGGCAAAGTTTCCTTCGCCGACATGCAGAAGATCCAGGCCGACACCGTGCTGATCGACGCCCAGGTGTTCGTGCCGCACATCCTGCGGGCGTGGGCCAACGCGCAATCCAGTGCCGAACCGGCGCTGGCCCTCTTTGCGGCCAATCCCACTGTGGCCGAAGCGGTGCGGCGGTTGGGACAATGGGACTTTACCACACCGACCGGTATTCCCGAGGGCTATGACTCGAGCGACATCGATGGCCGCCTTTCCGCGCCTTCGAGCGGCGAACGCGCGTCCAGCGTCGCCGCCACCATCTACAGCGTCTGGCGCGGTCAGTTCATCCGCAACACGCTCGACGCCCCGCTCGCCGCGTTCGGGTTGCCGGTGGTGGACGATTTGCACGCGCTGCCGGCGTTGCGCAATTTGCTGGACCGATTTCCGGCCGCGCAGGGCATCGGCGCCTCGGGCCTCAACTTTTTCAACGTGCCCGGTGTCGCTTCCGCCGCGGACCGTCGCGATATCCTGATCCTGAAAAGTCTCGCCGATTCGCTCGGGTTATTGTCGGGTGCGCCGTTCGCTCCTGCCTTTGCCAATTCGACCAGCCTCGACGATTACCGTTGGGGCAAATTGCATCGTGTCGTGCTGGCGCATCAGCTCGGCGGACCATTCGACATTCCGCCCGCTGGTGGCGGGTTCCCGTCGCCCCTGCCCGGTTTGGCCGGCATCCCGGTGGACGGTGGGATCGGCACCGTGGACGCGGGATTGCACAACATTCGCGGTGACAACTTCGATGGCTTCATGTTCGATCATGGGCCGGCCATGCGTTTCGCGAGCGAAATCGGACCCGGCGGCATGCGCGCGGTGTCCAGCCTGCCGGGCGGCGTGAGCGGTGTGCTCGGCAACCCGCATTACGCCGACCTGCTGCCGGGCTGGCTGACCAACGACGCCTTTCAACTGCTGTTCAAAAACAGCGAGGTGCGAAAAAACGCGGAGTCGGTGACGATCTTTCTGCCCGCCGATTACTAAAGGGTCTTGAGGATGTGCAACACTGTGCGCCAGTCCGACGGTTGTTCACCCATGCCCATGAACCTCCCCCGTCCTTCGGACACCCTCTCCCCCAGTGGGGGAGGGATGGGGTGAGGGGGTGCTTTGGTTCATGGAAAGCCCTCTTTCGCTTTTGCGCATGCATTGGGACCATGAACCGCGGAGGTGGGTTCGCCGCCGCGATAGCGTCTTGGACTGCGGCAGTCCTCTGCCGCTTTTGCGCCCCCGGTCCAGATCGAAAAGCGCCAGAGGCCTGGCGCAGTCCAAAACTTGGCGGCGCTTTGGTTGGTTCATGGAGAGGGAGCAACCGGACGTGGCCGGCCGCGCCGACGCGCGCGGCCAGGCGAAGGGAAAAGAATTCAAACCGGCGCCGCCGAATGACAAACTCCGCCAGACGCAGGTCGTTTGCCCCGAAACCGCGGAAAGATTGCAACTTGACAGGATGACGATGGCCACAAAACAAAAAAACCAGAGGAGATCAAATTTATGAAAAAACTGACGATGCTGAGCCTCCTGGCGACGGCGTTCATTATTTCGGGCTGCCTCCCCACTTCGATCAACCCGCTCTACACCGATAAGGACCTGGTGTTTGACCCGGCGCTGATCGGCGTTTGGCGGGAGAAAGACGATTCGAAAGAAACGTGGAAATTCGAGCCGGCGGGCGAGAAAGGATACCAATTCGTGTACACCGACGACGAGGGAAAGTCCGGCCGGTTCGAGGCGCACTTGCTGAAACTGGGCGACGCCCGGTTCCTGGATTTTTTCCCCGATGAATCCGGCCTCGAGGAAATGAACCGCAGCGCCTTTTACAAATTCCATTTTCTCCGCACCCACTCGTTCCTGAAGGTCTCGCAAATCGAGCCGGCTTTACAAATGACGCCGCTTGACCTGAAATGGCTCCGGGAATTTCTCGGGAAGAATCCCAAAGCAGTCCGGCACGAGAAAATCGGCGAGGGCGACGACGCGCAAATCGTCCTGACCGCTCCGACGCCGGAACTGCAAAAATTCGTGCTGAAACATTTGAAAAGCGAAGGCGCATTCGGCGAACCGATCAATTTGAAACGGGTGCGGACCGAAACCGGATCGCAGAAATGACCGATTTGCCCGGGCTGCGAAAACTTTTATGCAGAATCGTGGAACAGTGAGGCGCCGCTGGTTCGGCGGCCCGGCGCGGGGCCTCGTCGTTGCGGTGCTGCTGGGCTGGCTGGCCCCCGGTTGTTCCATCAAAAAAATGGCGGTGAATAAACTGGGCGACGCGCTGGCGGCCGGCGGCACGACCTTTGCCTCGGATGACGACCCGGAGCTGGTGAAGGCCGCCGTCCCTTTCAGTTTGAAGCTTATGGAGAGTTTGCTCGCCGAAAGCCCAAGGCATAAGGGATTGCTCTTTGCCACGGCCAGCGGATTTACCCAATATGCCTACGCCTTTGTGCAGCAGGACGCGGATGAGATGGAGGATAAAGACCTCGCGGCAGCAACCGAAATGCGGGCGCGGGCGCGAAAGCTCTATCTGCGCGCGCGCGACTACGGCCTGCGCGGCCTGGCGATGAAGCATCGGGGTTTCGACAGCTCCTTGCGCGAAAATCCGAAGGCGGCGGTGAAATCGGCCAAAATCGACGATGTCCCATGGCTTTACTGGACGGCCGTCTCCTGGGCGGCGGCGATTGCCGATGCCAAGGACAACCCCGACCTCATCGCTGATCTGCCCATCGTCGAAGCGCTGATCGACTGCGCGCTGCAGTTGGATGAAAGCTTCGACCGCGGCGCGATTCACTCCTTTCTCATTACCTACCAGACGAGCCGTGCGGGGGCCGAGGGCAAACCGGAGGACCGCGCGCGCAAACATTTCGACCGCGCGATGGAGCTTTGCGGCGGACAACTGGCCGGACCGCTGGTGGCGCTGGCGGAAGGGGTGGCCGTCCAGAGCCAGAATGTCGCGGAGTTCAAGAACCTGCTCAATCGCGCGCTGGCGATCAACCCCGACGCGAAACCCGAGTGGCGTCTGGTGAACCTGGTGATGCAACGCCGCGCGCGCTGGTTGTTGTCGCGAACGGATGAATTGTTTTTGCTGTCAGACAAACAATGAAACACCGCCTCAAAAAAAGTTGGCAGCGCGGGAAATGGTTGGCCGCCGCGCTGATGATCGCGGTGTTTGGCGCCGGCGAATGGGCCGCACGATCCTACTCCGCGGAGAAAGTCATCCGCATCAACCTCGGCACGCTCGCCCCGCGCGGCTCGACTTATCATCAGTCGTTGCAGGCGATGGCCGAGAAATGGAAACAGGCGCCCGGGGGCGGCGCGCGGCTGGTCATTTATCCCGATGGAACGCAGGGCGGCGAGATGGACATGGTGCGACTCATGCGCGTCGGCACGTTGCACTCGGGGCTGCTGACCGCCGTCGGCATAGCGGACATCGAGCCGGGCGTGATCGGCCTCCAGAGCCTGCCCATGATGTTCCGCAATTTCGACGAGTTCGAATACGTCAACGACCAGCTCCGCCCCGTGCTCGAGAAGCGCCTGGCCGGGAAAGGCTTCATCGTCCTCTTCTGGGTGGACGCCGGTTGGGTCCGCTATTTCTCCAAAGAGCCGATGCTGACGCCCGATGACATGAAGAAAAGGAAAGTCTTCGTCTGGGCCGGCAACACCGCGCAGGTCGATATCATGAAGAAACACGGCTACAATCCGGTGCCGCTCGAAACCGGCGAGATTCTGCCGGGGCTGCAAACCGGCTTGATCAACGCCGTGCCCGCGCCGCCGCTCTTCGCGCTGGCCGCGCAGATCGATTCCCGCGCGCCGCACATGCTGGACATCCATTGGGCCCCGCTGCTCGGCGCCTGCGTCATCAAAAAGGAAACCTGGGAGAAAATCCCCTCCGCAGCGCGCGAAACGATGATGAAAGCCGCCGCCGAGGCGGGCAAGGACATCCGCGCCAACAGCCGCAAGGAAAGCGACGACTCGGTGGCCGCGATGAAAAAGCGCGGACTCATCGTTCACGAGCTGAACCCGGAGCAGGAAGCGCAGTGGCGCGCCGGCGCGGAAGAGATTTACCCGGACCTCCGCGGCAGGATTGTGCCCGCCGACATCTTCGATGAAGTGCAGCGGCTTTTGAAGGAGTATCGCGCCGGAGGTCGCAAATGAGCTGTTCCCCTTCCGTGAACCGGGTGTCCCGCGGCCGGCCTGGAGGTTTTTTCCCATGACCCCGGGCGGCGCGCCGCCGGAGGGGATTGCCGCAACTGCCGCCGCCGAACAGGTCACCGGCTGGCAGCGCGTCCTGCGCAACGGAGAAAATTCTCTGGTCGTGCTGGCGCTGGCGGCATTGCTGGCGCTGCCGTTGATCGAAATGGTCCTGCGCCGGTTCCATTCCGGCATCTCCGGTTCGACCGCATTCGTCCAGCATTTTACGCTGATCGTGGGCATGCTGGGCGGGGCGATTGCCGCGCGCGACAACCGGCTGCTCTCGTTCTCCACGCTGGCCAGCTTTTTCAAGGGCCGGATCAAATCCGCTGCGCGCATTTTGAGCAGCGGCGCGGCGGCGGCCATCAGCGCCTTCCTTTGCTGGGGCAGCGGCCAGTTTTTGCTGAAAGAAAGAGAAGGCGGCGGACAGCTCGCCTACCACATCCCGTTGTGGGTCGTCGAACTGATCCTGCCCGTCGGTTTCGGCCTGGTCGCCCTGCGCCTGGTGCGGCACGCGGCGAACAGTTGGCGCGGGCGCGGAGTGGCCTTGCTGCTCGCCAGTGCCATCGTCTGGTCCTTCCTTCATTCGCCGATTGCGCCGGAAAAACTGGTTCCGCCCGCGCTGCTGGCGCTGCTCGCCGCCACGGTTCTGGGAGCGCCGGTGTTCACAGCCATCGGCGGCGCGGCGCTCATTTTGTTCTGGGGTAGTCAATCTCCCATCGCGGCGATCGCGGTGAAACACTATTCGCTGACCACCAGTCCGTCGCTGCCGACCATTCCGCTCTTCACGCTGGCCGGTTACTTCCTGGCGGAAAGCGGCGCGTCGCGCCGGTTGGTTCGCGTCTTTCAGGCGTTGTTCGGCTCGCTGCGCGGCGGGCCGGCGATTGTGACCGCCCTGGTCTGCGCGTTTTTCACCTCGTTCACCGGCGCGTCGGGCGTGACCATCCTCGCGCTCGGAGGATTGCTCCTGCCGGTGCTGCGCTCGGCCCGCTATTCGGAGCGGGACGCGCTCGGTCTGCTCACCGGCGCCGGCTCGCTGGGGCTGCTCTTCCCGCCGTGTCTGCCGGTGATTTTGTATTCCATTGTCGCCGGCGAGGCCATGGTGAACCTCGGCGCGGCGAGCCCGGGCGCCGGCAGCGTCACCATGGAGAAGATGTTTCTGGGCGGCCTCGGGCCGGGCGTTTTGATGGTCGCGCTGACCGCGTGGTGGGGCATCCGCCGGCAACCAAAGGAAGGCGTCGCCAGCCGGGCGTTCGACCTGGTGGAAGCGCGCCGGGCGATGTGGGAAGCGAAGTGGGAGCTGCTGCTGCCGGTCGTGGCGCTCGTCGCGTTGTTGGGCGGATTTGCCACGCCGGTCGAGGCGGCGGCCGTCACCGCGCTCTACGCGCTGCTGACGGCCACGGTGATTCACCGCGACCTGCATCCGCTGAAAGACTTGCCGCGCGTGATGACCGAGTGCGGCTTGCTGGTCGGCGGCGTGCTGATGATTCTGGGCGTTGCGCTGGGCTTCACGCATTACCTGGTGGAGGCGCAGATTCCGGACAAGTTGGTCGAGTGGTCCACACACGCGATCAAATCCAAATGGGTGTTCCTGCTCGGGCTGAACCTGGTGCTGCTATTCGTGGGCGGGTTGATTGAGATTTACGCGGCCATCGTGGTGGTCGTGCCCTTGCTCGTTCCCGTCGGGATCGCGTTTGGCATTGATCCCGTCCATCTGGGAATCATCTTTCTCGCCAACATGGAACTGGGCTTTCTCGCGCCGCCCGTGGGCTTGAACCTGTTGCTCTCCTCGTATCGCTTCAACAAACCGATCCTCGAAGTCATGCGCGCGGTCATTCCCATGCTGCTGGTGTTGCTCATCGGTGTGCTGCTCATCACCTATTTCCCGCCGCTCACGACCTTTCTGCCGCGCCTGCTCAAATAACCGCCCTGTCCTGAGCCGCGCAGGGCGACGGAAATTTTCCGCATATGCGGAAAATTTCCGTCGAGCTATGGGTCCGGTCCGGGAACGGGAGGTCCGGCGGCAATCGCTTAAATCAATCGCTCTGGAAATTTTATCAATTAACGCCCGGCGAGACGGGCCGGCTAATCTGGCACCGTTGAAGTCCAATTGGAAATTATGAATCCTCACGCCGCCCAGCTTAACTTGATTCTCGCCTGGCTGTGGATCGTGCTTGGCTTCGCGGTGGGATTCGTCTTGGGGTTGAACTTCCACCGGGAAAGCTGGTTGGGCGGCTACGCGAGTTTCAAACGACGACTGTATCGGTTGGGGCACGTTTCCTTTTTTGGACTGGGCGTGGTGAATTTCCTGTTTTATCTGACGGCGCAGAGTTTCACTCACGTCTCGACCGCCATGACGGTCGCATCGCGGGGGTTTGTGCTGGGCGCGGTATCGATGCCGGTTTGCTGTTTCATCATGGCGCACCGGCCCCGGCTCCGGGCGCTGTTCCTGATTCCCGTGGCCAGTCTGGTCACCGCCGGAACCTTAACTCTTTGGGAGGTCGTCAAATTATGAAAAGGATTGGATTGATCGCCATGAGCGGCGTGCGCGCGCACAACGAGGAACTCACCAGGCTCGGTCTGACGTTGCCCGGGTTCGTGGACCGCAACCGCATCATCGCCTCGCTGCCGAGCCTCGGATTGCTGACGCTCGCCGGGCTGACGCCGCGAACGTTCGAGGTCGAATACCACGAAATCGCCGACCTGCGCAAAGAGACCGAGTTGCCGGAGCATTTCGATCTCGTCGCCCTCAGCACGTTCACCGCGCAACTGAAGGAGGCCTGGCGGATCGCCGATTTTTACCGCAGCAAAAATATTCCCGTCGTCATGGGCGGCATTCCGGTGAGTTCGCTGCCGGAGGACACGAAGGAGCATTGCGCGAGCGTGGTGATTGGGGAAGGAGAACCGCTCTGGCCCGAGGTGCTGGACGATTTTGAGCGCGAAAGTCTGAAACCGTTTTACGTCCAAACGCCGAGGGGTGGGTACGACTTGCGGGAGGGACCGATGCCGCGGTTCGATCTGCTGGACCCGGACAAATACAACCGGATCACCGTGCAGACGAGCCGCGGCTGCCCGCACCGCTGCGATTTCTGCGCCAGCTCGATCCTCCTCACACCCCGGTACAAGCTCAAGCCGGTCGAGAAAGTCGTCGCCGAAATCCGCGAGATCAAAAAAATCTGGCCGCGCCCGTTCATCGAGTTCGCCGACGACAACAGTTTCGTTCACCGCGAGCACTACAAACGGCTCTTGCGTGAACTGGCGAAGGAAAAACTGCGCTGGTTCACCGAAGCGGACGTAAGAGTCGCGGAAGATGATGAATTGCTCGGTTTGATGCGCGATTCCGGCTGCCAACAGGTTCTCATCGGGTTGGAGAGCCCGCGCCCGGCCAGCCTCGACGGCGTCGAGTTGCGCAACAACTGGAAGATGCGCCAGGGTGACAGCTACTACGCTGCCATCCGGACGATTCAGTCCTACGGCATCACGGTAAACGGCTGTTTCATCCTCGGCCTCGATGGCGACACGCCGGAGGTGTTCGAAGAGGTTTTCCATTTCGTGCGCGAGTCCGGGTTGTACGAAGTTCAGGTCACGTTCCTGACCGCGTTTCCCGGCACGCCGCTGTATCACCGGCTAAAACAGGAAGGTCGGATCATCCGCGACCGCGCCTGGGAACTCTGCACGTTGTTCGACATCAATTTCAGGCCGAAAAATATGAGTGTCGAACAATTGCAAGACGGCTTCCTGAGCCTGGTGAAGCGACTCTATTCCGTTGAAGAGACGAACGAGCGACGGCGCAAGTTCAAGGCGCGCCTGAAGAGGTCGCCGAATTTCGGCCATCGCGCGGCGGCGAAGGGCGAGGCGTTGTTGGCCGCGTGACTTTGCCGCCGACTGGTAGTTGAGCCGGCGCAATCCGCGCACTCGGTCAAAGGCGGTGTCGCGACCGACCACGGGCTGGCCGTAGTAACGGCAAAAGCCGGCAATCCAGTTAGGGTTCTTCAAATCAAGACACTACATTTTTATTCCGCCGCTTGATTTTTTCCGGCTGATTCAGAACAATCCCGCTTGCGCAACTGGATATGTTCAGCTCGGAAAACATTCAAACGGCGGCGTTCTTCGCGCTGGTGCTGGTGTTCGAGGTGTTGGAACGCGTTCGTCCGGCGCGCGAGGTGGATCGCTGGAAGGATTTGAAGATCGACGTGCTCTCCTTCGCGCTCGCCATCACCATGAACCGCATTTCGCACTACACCGTCACCGGCTTCGTCAACACTTACGCGCCGGCATGGATGCTCGGCGGTTGGCACGCTTTGCAAGGGTTGCCGAGCACGGTGCGCATCGTTTTGGCGATTTTCCTGGTGGATTTCATGATTTATTGGATTCACCGCGCGCAACATCGTTTCGACGCGCTCTGGCGCACGCACGCGTGGCATCATTCAGTCGAGCACCTCTATTGGTTTTCCGGGTTCCGCACGAGTTTCCTGCATTCGTTCATTTACAACGTCCCGCAGGCGGCGGTGCCGATGCTGGTGTTCAACTTGAGCCCGCTCGAAGCCGGGATCGGCTATTCGATCGGACTGCTCATCCAGTTCTGGGAACACACCAACATCAACGTGAAGATCGGCCCGCTGAAATATCTCATCATCACGCCGGCCTACCATCGGGTGCATCACTCGACCGCGCACAGCCGGACCAATTTCGGCACGACGTTCAGCCTGTGGGACCGGTTGTTCGGCACCTACCACGATCCCGCGACGGTCGCCCCCGACGCGCCGCTCGGGTTGGGCGAACCGTACGACCGGAAAAAGATGGCGAGAATGCTCCTGGGGGTGTGAGTGAAATCCGGATGCCGAATGTCACTACCTCGCAAAGCAGCCGCGCGACCTCAGGCCAGCTTCTGCGCAATAAACTTTTCCAGCTTGAGCGTGTCGGCGGCGAAGAGGCGGATGCCTTCGGACAATTTCTCGGTGGCCATCTGGTCCTCATTGAGCATCCAGCGAAAGGTCTTTTCGTCCAGAGCCAGTTTCGGTTCCTTGCAGTTGGCTGCGGCGGTTTCGGGACCGAGCTTGCGCGCGAGTGTGCCGGAGGTTTTCTGCATCTCTTCGAGCAGCGCCGGGCTGATGGTGAGCAGATCGCAGCCGGCCAGCTCGAGGATTTCGCCGACGTTGCGGAAACTGGCGCCCATGACCTCGGTCCGGTAACCGTATTTCTTGTAGTAATTGTAAATGCGCGTGACCGAGAGCACGCCGGGGTCTTCGGCCGGCGGATAGGAATCGCGCCCGGCCGATTTCCTGTGCCAATCGAGAATGCGGCCGACGAACGGCGAGACGAGTTGCACGCCGGCTTCGGCGCAGGCGACGGCCTGGGCGAACGAAAAGAGAAGCGTCAGGTTGCAATGGATTCCTTCGCGCGTGAGTTGTCGGGCGGCGCAGATTCCTTCCCAGGTCGAAGCCACCTTGATCAGGATGCGTTCGCGCGAGATACCGGCTTTCTCGTAGCGGCCGATGAGGGAACGGGCCTTGGCGACGCTGCCTTCGACGTCGAAACTGAGCCGGGCATCGACTTCGGTGGAGACGCGGCCCGGGACGATTTTCAAAATCTCCAGGCCGAAGGCGACGGCCAATCTGTCCAGCGCCACGCCGAGGGTCTGGCCCGGGTCGGCCGATTCCTGTTTGGCGCCGGCGAGGGTTTTCTCGACGAGCGCGGCGTATTCGGGCATCTGCGCGGCTTTGAGCAGCAGGCTCGGATTGGTGGTGGTGTCCCGCGGTTGATATTTGCGGATGCTGTCGAAATCGCCGGTGTCGGCGACAATGACGCTGAATTGTTTGAGCTGGCTGAGCAAGTCGTTCATAACCCTTAACTATTACAACAGGTCATCGGCCGGGTAAACTGAAAATGCCTCGGCCAAAACCGCGGAACGAATTGTTGCCGGCGCGGTCGAAACAACGCGAACAAGGCGGTATTTGGGGCGGCCAGGCCGGCGGGGCGGCTGATCAACAGGGGCGCGTTCAAGAAAGTGAGCAATCAGGGGGCGGGGACGGCCTCGTCCCCGCAAAACTGGTTGCGTTCGACCAAATACGGGGACGAGGCCGTCCCCGCCCCATTGCTGAACGCGCCCTGGGTTGATTTAAGGAGGGCCGAAATTATTTGATGACCTTGTGAAACATTCATGTTAGAAAGTGTGTTAACAAAGTATTCCGCTGAAGCGAACGTCCGTTTTGGAGCAATAAATGCACTCTGTGCCCTACGCCAAAGAGACGCTGATGCTGCTGGTTGGTTACGCGTTGGGCTGTTTTACTTCGGGCTATTATCTGGTGCGCTGGCGGACGGGCGACGACATCCGGTTGATCGGCAGCGGCAGCGTGGGCGCCACCAATGTCGGCCGCGTGCTGGGACGGCCCGGTTTTCTGCTGACCGTCCTGGGAGATTTTTTCAAAGGCCTGTTCGCGGTCTGGCTGGCCCGGTATTTCCAGCTCAAACCCACCGGCGTGATGCTGGTGATGATTGCCGTGTCGGCGGGCCACATCTGGCCGGTCCAACTGTGGTTCCGCGGCGGCAAAGGCGTGGCGACTTCGCTCGGCGCGCTGATGATGTTCGATTCTTCCATCGCGTTCGCTTTCGCCGCGTTGTTTCTCGCGGCATGTGCGGTGTTGCGCAACTTTGTGCTGGCCGGTCTGCTGGCCTTTGCGCTCACTCCCCTGGCGTTGTTCGCCGCCGATTATTCGTTGGACAGCGTGTTCGGAGTGTCGGCGATGGCGTTGCTGATTTTGATTGCCCACCGCAGGAATATCCCTGATGAAATACATAAACTCATGACCGGCCGAAAGCTGAAGAACGACAAACGGGTGGTTCCCAAATAATCCCATGAATGCGGAACAAAGCTTGCGATTCAAAATCGCCTCCGAGGAATCGGAGTTCGAACAGGTTTTCCGCCTCAGCTACCGGACGTTCGTTGAGGAAATCCCGCAGCACCCGCCCAATCCGGAGAAACGGCTGGTGGACCGTTTCCACCATGAAAACAGTTATCTGATCGCGCTCGACGGGGACCAGTTGGTTGGCATGATGGCGGTGCG
>DASPXS010000469.1:0-4622 GCA_035637175.1 Haliangiales bacterium
GACCAAATGCCGCGTGCGATTCTCCCTCTCCCCAGGGGAGAGGGCCGGGGTGAGGGGAAAGGAAACGTTCTCCAAACTTCGGTCGGTGATGCGCCATGGGCGTCTTCGTCACTTGGATTTCGTCATTCCATCGGATTTCGATATTCGTCATTCTCCCCTTCGTCATTCGCGATGCGTTTTGCGCCATTACCGCTGCGCCGACCTTTACTGATGAATCTACAGGATAGACCACGTGCAAGGTTGGCGGCAAGCGTCTCCCTCTCCTCCCTCGGGAGGAGAGGGCCGGGGAGAGGAGGGCCGTGTTTATTGAATTTCCCCTCTCCCTGGCCTCTCCCTGGCCCTCTCCCCACCTCTGCGTCGTGGGGCGAGGGAATCCGCCGCACGGTGTCGCGTATGCCCGACTGTCTTGAGTAAGATGACTCCGGCGCGGCATATCCAGGCCGTAACCTTTGATGTTGGGGGCACGCTCATTCGGCCATGGCCCTCGGTTGGACACGTCTATGCCGAGGTCGCCGCCCGGCACGGAGTCAAAGACCTCTCCCCCGAAGTGCTGAACAAGAGCTTCGCCACGGCCTGGCGCGCGAAGAAAAATTTTCAACACACCCGGGAGGACTGGGCGGACCTGGTGGACCGAACATTCGCCGGGCTGTGCGAGGTGCAGCCGAGCCGAACCTTTTTTCCCGCCATCTACGAGCGATTTGCCGGAGCGGACGCGTGGCGGATTTTTGATGACGTCTTGCCGGCACTGGACGCGCTGGCTTCGCTCGGCGTTCAACTCGCTGTCATCTCCAACTGGGACGAACGCCTGCGTCCCCTGCTCCAGCAGTTCCGACTCGAACGCGATTTTGAAACCATTGTCGTCTCCTGCGAAGTCGGCTTCGCCAAACCGTCGCCCGTCATTTTCGAACAGGCATCCAGACGAATCGGCGTCGCGCCTGCACAGATTCTGCACGTGGGGGACAGCCTTGCGGAGGATGTGGCGGGTGCAAGAGCCGCCGACTTTCAAGCGGTCTTAATCGATCGCAACGCCGAATCCCAGGCCGACGGGCGCATCCTTTCGCTCCGCGACCTGGAAACTCTGATTTCAGGCCACTGAGTCAGCATGACGCCGGCAGTGTGAACTTTTTTCACAATTTCCCAATCGATCCACTGACCTCCTTTTCAGCGTGGGTCGCATTTGGATGACGCCTGAAGTATCTTGCTGTCAAAGTAACGGGTATGAATCGCCGCAAATCCAAACCCCCGTCCGGACCCCTGAACAAAGTCGGTCCGCAATGGCGTTTTCCGCTCTGGTACTTCGCGTTGATGTTGTTGTTGCTCTGGGGCTGGCAGGAACTGTTCAACCAATTCGCCGTCCGCACCATTCCTTACAGCGAGTTCAAAACTCATTTGGCGTCGCACGAAGTGACGGAATGCACCGTCAAGGAAGAGGAAATCGTCGGACGCATCGAGCCGAAGCCGGAGGCGGCTTCCCCGGCCCGTCCGGGCGACAAAAGTGCGCCGAAGCCGTTCATCTTCCGGACCGTCCGTGTCGAAGATCCCAAGCTGGTTGAAGAACTGCAGAATGCCAACGTGAAATTCGCCGGTGTGCGGCCCAGTTTTCTCACGCAGTTTCTGCTCGCCTGGGTTTTGCCCATCGGTGTGATGATCCTGCTCTGGACCTTGCTCGGTCGAAAATTTGGCGCGGCCGGCGAGACCATTCTGAGCATCGGCAAAAGCAAGGCGCGCCTGATCGCCGACAAAGACACCGGCGTGGCGTTCAAGGACGTCGCCGGCTGCGATGAAGCCAAGTTCGAATTGCAGGAGGTCGTCGATTTCCTGAAACATCCGGCGCGTTACACCGCCGTGGGCGCGACAATTCCCAAAGGCGTGTTGCTCATCGGGCCGCCTGGAACCGGCAAAACGCTGCTGGCCCGCGCCGTCGCGGGCGAGGCAAAAGTGCCGTTCTTTTCCCTTAGCGGCAGTGATTTTGTCGAAATGTTCGTCGGCGTTGGCGCGGCGCGCGTGCGCGATTTGTTTCAGGAAGGCAAAAAGCGCGCGCCCTGCATCATCTTTATCGACGAACTGGACGCCATCGGCCGGCAGCGCAGCGTGCACGTCGGCGCGGTGAACGACGAACGCGAGCAAACGCTCAACCAGTTGCTCGTCGAGATGGACGGTTTCGAGGCGAATGCCGGCGTCATCCTGCTGGCGGCCACCAACCGGCCGGACGTGCTCGATCGCGCTTTGCTCCGGCCCGGACGTTTCGACCGGCAAGTCGTCGTGGACGCCCCGGACGCGAATGGGCGCGAAGCGATCCTGAAAGTCCACGTCAAGGAAAAGCCCCTGGCCAGGGAAGTTGATTTGCGGCGCATCGCCCAGGCCACGCCTGGTTTTTCCGGCGCCGACCTCGCCAACGCGATGAACGAAGCGGCCTTGCTCGCCGCCCGCCGTCATTCGAAGGAGATTTCACAAAAAGATCTGGAAGACGCCGTCGAGAAGGTCGTCGCCGGACCGGAACGCAAGAGCCGGCGCTTGAACGAAGCGGAAAAACGCCGCGTGGCCTACCACGAGGTCGGACACGCCCTGGTGGCGGCGCATAGCGAGCACGCCGATCCGGTGCACAAAATCAGCATCGTCCCCCGTGGCCGCGCCGCCCTCGGCTACACGATGCAGTTGCCGACGGACGACCAGTTCCTGCTCAGCCGCTCGGAATTGCTGGATCGCATCCGCGGTTTGCTGGGCGGACGCGCCGCGGAGGAGATCGTTTTCGGCGAAGTGACCACCGGGGCGGAGAATGACCTGGAACGGGCGACGGCCCTGGCGCGGCAGATGGTTTGTGTCTTTGGCATGAGCGACAAGGTGGGCCTGGCGCACTGCGCGCAGCGACCGGCCCGGTTTCTCGCCGGCGCCGAGCCGTGGTTGCAGCGTGATTGCAGCGAGGAAACCGCGCGCGCGATTGACGAAGAAGTTAAGCGCCTGCTCGACCGTGCCTACGCCGAAGCAAAAGAGACTTTGAACACGCATCGGGACGAACTGGAACAGGTCGCCGACGAACTGCTCCAGCGTGAAACGCTGGACGCGCCGACGTTCTACCGTCTTATCGGACGCGTTGTTCCCCGGGAGACCAAACCGGACGGCAATGCCGTTGTGCCGGCGGCCGCCGACAGCGCGAAATTGCGAAAGGCGCAGAAAATGTCCGACCCCGCCGTCTGACGACGTCCCCCCGCAAGAGTTCTCCCCTCTCCCCGCGAGGAACGAGTGGGGAGAGGGTCAGGGAGAGGGGCGTGAAAAAGATACCTCCTCTCCCCGGCCCTCTCCTCCATTCCATGGAGGAGAGGGAGTGTCTTTGCTACCGATTGCGCCGGGCTGCGAAATATCCGGGTTAACCATTGAAAGAATAAGGGCTGCGGTTAAATTGCGGGCGTCGCCGGCGTGGCGCCGGATTTCAGCAACCTGAATTATGGCGGTCGAGTTTAAGGATTATTACCAGACGCTGGGTGTCGAGCGCACGGCGAGTGACGAGGAGATTCGCAAGGCCTTTCGCAAACTCGCGCGGCAATACCACCCCGACGTCGCCAAAGACAAAAAGACCGCCGAAGAAAAATTCAAGGAAATCAACGAGGCGTACGAAGTCCTCAGCGACCCGGAGAAACGCAGGAAATACGACGCGCTGGGCGCCAACTGGAAACAAGGCGCGGAGTTTCGCCCGCCGCCCGGCTGGGAACACGGCGCGTGGCGTTCCGGCGGCGGCCGTGAGCCCTTCACCGATTTCCACTTCGGCGGCACCGGTTTCAGTGATTTCTTCGAGCAGTTTTTTGGCTCGACCGGCGGACGGCGCGCCGGCTCCGCTTTCTCCGAAGATTTTCGGGAACATTCGCAACGCGGCCAGGACGTGGAGGCCGACATCATGGTGACGTTGGAAGAGGCTTTGAACGGATCCATCAGACCGGTTTCGCTGCGCCGCCAGACGGTCTGCGAACGCTGCGGCGGCAGCGGCGAGATCAATCACCGAACCTGCCCGGTATGTCACGGCACCGGCGAGACCGGCAAAGTGGACAATTACAAGGTCAAGATTCCTGCTGGAGTCCGCGAAGGTCAACGCCTGCGCCTGGCGGGCCGCGGCGAATCCGGCGTCGGCAGCGCGCCGGCGGGTGATTTGTTCCTGCGCGTCCGCCTGGCGAAACATCCTGACTATCGCGTGGAAGGCGACGACCTGCATTACGACCTGGACCTGGCGCCGTGGGAAGCGGTGCTGGGCACGCAGGTGACCGTGCCGACGCTGGACGGACGGGTCAGCATTAAAATCCCGGCCGGCGCGCAGAACGGCCAAAAGATGCGCGTCCGCAGCCATGGCTTGCCACAACACGGCGGCGGGCGCGGTGATCTGTACGTCGCCCTTCAGGTCCAGGTCCCGGAGCGGGTGAGCGAGAACGAACGGACGCTCTGGGAACGACTCGCGCGCGAGTCGCGGTTCCGCCCGCGGGATTGACCGCTCTCCGCCCACGCGTGCAGCGCAGGCGTGCTGAGCCATTGGGCGGTGGTGAGTGGGCGACAGGTTTGGATATCGGCATCACGACGTAGCGCTGGCGTCCCCGCCTGCGGATTCTGGCGGCGTCCCGCCGCCATGAGAAATCGTTGGA
>DASPXS010000470.1:0-6365 GCA_035637175.1 Haliangiales bacterium
CGTAGCCCAGCTCGTTGCGTAACTGCTCGAAAATCGCCCAGTAGCGCCGCGCCCGTTCCGGCCCGACTTCACGTTCGAGATGACGCCTCAGGTCGTCGGTGACGCGGTCGTTGTCGAGGAGCGTGTTGTCCACGTCGAACAGGAAGACGATCTGGTGTGTTGTCAGGTTCATCATCGTGTTGCGAAACCTCCGGCTTTGCCGGAGGACTCACAAGGTTCGACAGTTTCGGGAATGGTTTGAGTCGCTTTGTTGAACGGCACTCCGATTCCCCTCACCCTTACCCTCTCCCACGGGGAGAGGGAACAGTCGGGAGCAGCTTGGATTCTTCGGGAGGTTCGTCGGGCGGACACCGCGCTGGGTTGTGCTGAAAGGCAGCGGAGGATTCCCCCTCTCCCCGAGGGAGAGGGCCGGGGTGAGGGGAAAGGTGACGGTCGCTGTGCGAACCGCATTGGCGCGTTCCCCGAGGTCCGCTGATCGCCCGAAGGGCCGTCGGCTTTGAGCCATTCATGCTTTCATGCCTCCGGCTTTGCCGGATGCCGCTGACTTTCTGGAAGCAACCTGCCGCCGGTCCGCGCTTGCCACAAGCGGAACCCTCCTGCAAAGGCATGGGCATTGTTGCCCAGGCGCGTTCCCGAGGGAAGTCGCTTGAGCAATTTTGCGTTGCCGCCGCCGAGAACCACATAGTCCGCCTGAAGCGCCGTCTTGAGTTGTTTGACGACCTCGGCGACGTGGCGGCGCCATTTCTTCTTTCCCAACCGTTTCAAGCCGGCCAGCCCGACGTAGTCCTCGTAGGTGCGGCCATTTTTGTAAGGCAGGTGCGCCAGTTCCATCGGCTCGAGGACACCGTCAACAATCAACGCGGAACCCAGACCCGTGCCCAGACCGAGAAAAAGCATTCGTCTCCCGCGATAACTCCCCAGCGCCTGCATGGCCGCGTCGTTGATGATTTTCGCCGGACAACCGAACGCCTTTCGGAAGTCGAAACCGACCCAGCCACGCCCGAGATTGTGCGGCTCGGCGACGGGGTGGTCGTGGACCACCGGACCGGGGTATCCGACAGAGACCGCTTCAAACTTCCATTCCGCCGCCGCCTTTCGGACGGACGCGACCATTTTCCGGGCGGTCATGTCCGGTCCGGAAGGAATTTCGATCGGCTTTCTTTTGCCCGTAGCGAGCATTTTTATATGCGTGCCGCCCACGTCGATGACCAGAACTCTCATTCGATTTTCCTCCATTCACGCCCGTCCCGCGCGAGAAGATCATCCGCCTCCTTCGGCCCCCAACTGCCGGCCGCGTAGTTGGGAAAGGCGCGCGGGGGCAGCGCCTTCCAGACATCCAGCACCGGCGTGATGACGCTCCAACCGGCTTCCACCATGTCCGCGCGTTGAAACAGGGTCGCGTCGCCGATCATGCAATCGTAGATCAACCGTTCGTAGCCGGTGCTCGGGGTGCTCCCGAAGTAATCCACGTAATTGAAATCCATCTCGACCGCGCCCATGCGCATGATCGGCCCGGGCACTTTGGCGCCGAACCGCAGCGAGATGCCTTCGTCCGGCTGAATCCGAACGACCAGCCGGTTGGTTTGAAGGCTTTCCACCGACGTGTTGCGAAACAACTGGAACGGCGCCCGTTTGAACTGGACGGCGATCTCCGTTGCGCGTTTCGCCAATCGTTTTCCGGTTCGCAGGTAAAACGGAACATCGGCCCAGCGCCAGTTGTCGATCCTCAGCTTCAGCGCCACAAAAGTCTCCGTGCTCGAATCCGGCGCGACGTTGGGTTCGGCGCGATAGGCCGGGACACGTTCTTCTCCCATCCGGCCTTCGCCATACTGGCCCCGGACCGTCATGGTGAGCACCTCTTCCGGTGTCGGTGGCTGGATGGCATGGAGGGCTTTCGCCTGGTCGTCCCGCACCGAATCGGCGTGGAACGAGATGGGCGGTTCCATGGCCGTCAACGAGACCAACTGGAACAGGTGATTGGGCACCATGTCACGCAGCGCCCCGGCGGTTTCGTAGTAACCGCCGCGCAGCTCGACGCCCACGGTCTCGGCCGCGGTGATTTGCACGTGGTCGATGTAACGGCGGTTCCAGATCGGCTCGAAAATCCCGTTGCCAAAACGGAACATGATGATGTTCTGCACGGTCTCTTTGCCCAGGTAATGATCGATGCGATAAATCTGCCGCTCCTCGAGCACCTGTTTGAGCTCGGCGTTGAGCGCGCGCGCCGATTCCAGGTCGCGCCCGAAAGGCTTCTCGACGATCACACGACGCCAGCGGCCGTTTTCTTCGGAAGCAAGACCCGCCGCGCCGAGTTGGCGGACGACCCCGCCGAAGAATTTTGGCGCCACGGCGAGGTAATAAAAATGATTGCCCGGTGTGTCGTGCGCCTTTTCGGCCTGGGCGATTTGTTCCTTGAGCTGCTGATACGCCTTGGGATCCTGGAAATCGCCGCGCACGTAGTAAATGCGCTTCAAAAACCAGTCCCACATTTCCGGCGAAACGGGGCAGGTCGCGAATTGGCGGATGTCCTCGCTCAGTTGCTTGCGAAATGTCTCCGTAGTCAGGTCGTTGTAGGCAAAGCCGATGATGGCGAACCGGTCGGTCAACAGTTTGGCCGCCGCCAGGTTGCACAGCGCCGGAATCAGCTTGCGTTTGGTCAGGTCGCCGCCGGCGCCGAAAATGACCATCACACACGGATCGGCAGCGCGGCCGGGCGGTTGGGCCGTCTCGCCGGCGTTCCCGGTTTCTTCTCTTTCAAGGGTTTTCACGTGAGCAAGGCCGGCAAGGTTACGTTTTCCCTCGCCACTTCCAGGCGCGGATTTCCGGCAGGTCTTCGCCGTGCTCGGCAATGTAGCGTTTGTGTTCGACGAGTTTGTCGAAGAGAGCCTGTTTGACGTAAGCGGCGCCGGGACCGAGTTGCGGCACTCGATCGATGACGTCCATCACCAGGTGAAACCGGTCGAGGTCGTTCATGACCACCATGTCGAACGGCGTGGTGGTGGTGCCTTCCTCCTTGTAACCGCGCACGTGGAGGTTCCGGTGGTTGGTGCGTCGATAAGTGAGGCGATGGATCAGCCACGGGTAACCGTGAAAGGCAAAGACGATCGGCTTGTCTTTCGTGAAGAGGATGTCGAAATCCCTGTCGTTCAGACCGTGCGGATGTTCGCTGGCGGGCTGCAGACGCATGAGGTCCACGATGTTGATGACGCGGATTTTCAATTGGACGAAATGCTTTCTCAGGATTTCCACCGCCGCGAGCGTCTCCATGGAGGGCACGTCGCCGCAGCAGGCCATCACCACGTCCGGTTCACTGCCCCGATCGTTGCTGGCCCACTCCCAGATGCCGATGCCCGCCGTGCAATGTTTGATGGCGGCGTCCATATCCAGCCACTGGAGCGCGGGCTGTTTGCCGGCGACAATCACGTTCACGTAATTGCGGCTGCGCAGGCAATGGTCGGTCACCGAGAGCAGCGTGTTGGCGTCGGGCGGCAGATAAACGCGCACGATTTCCGCCTTTTTATTCACCACATGATCGATGAAGCCGGGGTCCTGATGACTGAATCCGTTGTGGTCCTGTCGCCAGACGTGGGAGGTCAGCAGATAGTTGAGCGAGGCGATGGGCCGCCGCCAGGGAATGTGCCGGGTGACCTTGAGCCACTTGGCGTGCTGGTTGAACATTGAATCGATGATATGGATGAACGCCTCGTAACAGGAAAAGAACCCGTGCCGGCCGCTCAACAGATAGCCTTCGAGCCAACCCTGGCACTGGTGCTCGCTCAACATTTCCATCACGCGACCGTCCGGCGCCACGTGGTCGTCGCCGGGAATGATTTCCGCCGCCGAACAACGGTCGGTGATGTCGAACACCGCGCCCCAGCGATTCGAGCCGGTTTCGTCCGGGCTGAAGACGCGGAAGTTTTCCGGGTTGCGTTTCATCACGTCGCGAATGAACTGACCTTGCACGCGGGTGGCCTCAGCCTCCACCGCGCCGGGCCGGGGGACCTTGACGGCGTAATCGCAGAAATCCGGCACGCGCAGGTCACGCAGCAGAAGGCCGCCGTTGGCGTGCGGGTTGGCGCCCATCCGGGCCGGCCCCTTGGGCGCAAGATCGGCCAGTTCCGGTCGCAGCCTGCCGCTCTTATCGAAGAGTTCCTGCGGCCGGTAACTCTTCATCCAGCGTTCCAGGATTCGGATGTGCTCCGGCCGGTCCATGTCGCCCATCGGCACCTGGTGTGAGCGGAAGGTGCCTTCGATCGGCCGGCCATGGATCACCTTCGGCCCGGTCCAACCTTTTGGCGTGCGTAGCACGATCATCGGCCAGGCGGGGCGTTCCTGAAAACCCCGGGCACGGACGTCATGCTGAATCGCTTTGATTTCGGCGAACACCTTCTCCAACGCGGCGGCCATGCGCGGGTGCATTGCGGCAGGTTCGTCGCCTTCGACGAAACAGGGACGGTAGCCGTACCCGCGAAAAAGCGCGTCCAGTTCGTCGTTGGAAATGCGTCCCAGCACGGTGGGTCCGGCGATTTTGTAGCCGTTCAAATGCAGAATCGGCAGCACCGCGCCGTCGCGGACCGGATTGAGGAATTTGTTCGAGTGCCAGCTTGTGGCCATCGGACCGGTTTCGGCTTCGCCGTCGCCCACGACGCAGGCCACGATCAGGTCGGGGTTGTCGAAGGCGGCCCCGTACGCGTGGCTGAGCGCGTAGCCGAGTTCGCCGCCTTCATGGATGGAACCGGGCGTCTCCGGGGCGACGTGACTCGGAATGCCGCCGGGGAAGGAAAACTGCTTGAAAAGCCGTTTCATTCCCTCCTCGTCCTGCGAAATATTCGGATACACTTCGCTGTAGGTGACTTCGAGATAGGTGTTGGCAACGAGCCCCGGCCCGCCATGCCCGGGGCCGGTGATATAGATGACGTTGAGGTCTCGTTCCTTGATGACGCGGTTGAGGTGGACGTAGATGAAGTTCAGTCCCGGTGTGGTCCCCCAGTGACCGAGCAAACGGGGTTTGATGTGTTCGCGCTTGAGCGGCTTTCTCAGCAGCGGGTTGTCGTAAAGATAGATCTGGCCGACCGAAAGATAGTTCGCCGCGCGCCAGTAGGCGTCCATCATTTTGAGCAGGCCGGCGCTCAGAGGTTTCGGGGTGACGTTGCTCATGGGTGGGATGCTTTTCACTGTTGTGCCTTCGCGGGTGTGGCCCCGCCTAGTAAAGAAATTACGCTCTGCGCGATGTGCAATTCTTCGTCGGTGCGGATGATGCGCGCCGTGGCCGTGCTGGCATCCGTGGTGATGACCGGGGCATTGGCCTGGTTGCGCGCGGGGTCCAGTTCGACGCCCAGGTGACCCAGATCGTCGCAGATGCGCGCGCGAATTTCCGCGGCGTTCTCGCCGATGCCGCCGGCAAAGACGAGCGTGTCGAGTCCGCCCAGCGCGGCGCTCAGCGCGCCGATCCACTTCTTTGCCTGATAACAGAAAAGCGCCAGTGCTTCCGCGGCGCGCACGTCCCGTTTCTCAAGCTCCAGCAGGTCGCGCACGTCTGGGCTGATTTCCGACACGCCGAGCAGGCCGGACTCCTCGTTCACCATTCGGTTGAACTGATCGGCGTTCATGCCTTCGGTTCGCGCCAGGTAGGCAACCAACCCGGGGTCCAGGTCGCCGGAGCGCCTGCTCATTACCAGGCCGGCCGCGGGCGTCAACGCCATCGTCGTATCGATGCACCGGCTATCGCGCACGGCCGCCATGCTCGCGCCATTGCCCAGGTGCGCGAGGATGACGCGTCCCTTTGCGACTCCAGGGCCGGCGACCCGTTCGAGTTCCTGCATCAGGTAGGCGTAGGATAATCCATGAAAGCCGTACCGTTGGACTCCTTTCGCTTCGTACCGGCGCGGAATGGGCAGCATCTTCGCCACGCGCGGCAAAGCGCGATGGAATGCCGTATCGAAGCAGGCGACCTGCGGCACGTCGGCGTACTGCCGGGCGAACTCCTCAATCAACGCGATTTCGGCCGGCAAATGTTCCGGATCATACGGACTGATCCGCCGCAACTCCGCAAGCATCATCGCGTCCACCCGTTGCGGTTCGCGGTAATCGGGTCCGCCATGGACGATCCGATGGCCGATCGCGCCGACGGTGCCCGGACTCGACAGCCTCTCCAACCGCTCGAGCAGCAAGGGAATGCAGGCGACGTGATCGCGCGCCTGAAGATCGCGCTCCTCGCGCTGGTTCGTCGGAAGCTCGTGGACCGTCAGTCTGGCGCCGGGCATCCCGATGCGCTCAAATTTTCCGCTCAACACCCGGTCGGCGGATTCGGCCGTGCGAAAGAGCGCAAACTTGAGGCTCGACGAACCGCTGTTGATGGTGAGCAC
>DASPXS010000471.1:0-19692 GCA_035637175.1 Haliangiales bacterium
CTCGAGGGCGCTGGGCGGGAACGCGACAATCCTTGCGTCTGATTTCCCGACTACGCAGGTCAAAGATGCGACTGGCACAAGGCCAGCTATTCCGAGTTCCGCGAGTGAATCCGTTAACCAGCGTTAGAGACAGTGACCAAACAGCGATATGGAAATCGACAATCTGAGTTCCCGAGTCATGCCGCCGCCGCTTCCTGAATACAGGGAACCGTTTTCGGTCAAGGCCGGCAAACTCAGCCTGGCCCCATTTTTAATTGTTTTGGTCCTGATATTCGCGCACGGCGCCCTCAAAAACTCCGGCTACTCGATGTCACCCCGCGTCGCAATTCTGGGTTTCGGCGCCACGATGGCGCTTCTGGTTGCCGGTGTGGTTTGCGGCATCATTGCCTTGACGGGACTGGGAAAACACGGACGCCCCATTCCGGGAATCCTTGGAATCCTGCTGAACGGTCTGATTATTTTCATCGGTGTGACCAACTTTTACGCCGGCCGGATGCGCGCGCTGGAAGCCCAACGCAAACTGCAACAGTCCCTGGCCGGCATTCGCCAGGATATGAAGGCGTCATTCAATCCAACCAACGGACTGGACACCGGATTAAAGCCGATCACTCAATTAAAACAGTCGCTCGAAAGCGCTTCGACGGAGTCTCAAGGCGAGCAGAAGCTCTATTTCCAGGCAGCCGCGGCGTACGCCCGGAAGATGCAGGCGATCATGACCGAGTTCAGCGAGGCGACAAAGGAAGCGACGGCCGCCGAGGTGTTGGTGCCATACCGAGTGGAGAGCAAAGACGATCTCAGTGCCAAAAGACAGATGGTCGAGAAATTCCTGGCGGCAAATGATAAGTTTACGTCGTTCGTGTCCCACTCCGCCAACGTATTCAGCAACGAACTCATCAATGCCCGCGTTGACAGGTCTGCCCTGCCAAAGATGCTCGCAGGATTTGAGGCCGGACAGAGCCAGGTCAGACCGCTGGTGCTCAAGATCAGGAATTTGGATTCCGACATCGGCCATGCGTCTCTGGAAATGATTGATCTGCTGGCGACGAACTGGGGGGATTGGAAATGCGATCGGGGGACGGGCAGGTTGATTTCAAACGACTCCCAATTCAGAGAAAACTACAATCGCCTTTTGCAACGGATTCAAGACGACCAAAAGGCGGAAATTGCCGCCCAGGCAAAAATCCTTGCCCCGAAGTAGGCCGTCACCACTTCTGCCCGCAGTTCCATCAGTCACACCGGCAATGAGCGGAACCGGTTGGTCTCGGGTTGACACTGAGTTCGCTCTTACCAGGCGTCATAAAATTAGTGCAACTTCTCCGCATCTTCCGGGTCTTGGATGACAGAGACTATGAATGCAGCCACATTGGTTGTTCGAGGCAGCGAACAAGGCAGACGCGAGATGCCCCCGGTTTCTTTCGACAGCCGGTTTCTATCGTCCAGAATCGGTGTCCGCCTGCGTGAGCAGCGTTGCCCGTCATGCAACTCGATTGTTTACACTCGCCGTCATAACCGGTGCGGAGTCTGTGAACGGGCACTGCCGGAGAGCTTGCTGTTCACCAGCGACGAAGCAGAAAAGGTCAATCTGTTGCTCAGAAATGAGCGCCAACGGCACAAAGCCTGGCTGACGCGGGTTGAGGCTGTCGTCATTGGTGAATAGGCCCGCCACGAGCCGCGGATCGCGCAGAATTCAGCCCGGCCGCCTGCGGATTTGTTCGTTTTCAAACCGTATCTTCAGCCTTCGACTGTGCCGCGTTCCGGCGACCGTTCCTTTTTCCGTTGGACGTTAATGACACCATTGTTTTCCAGAATGGCGAATTGCACTTCCTCGATGCGCGCACAGCCGGCAGCGCGCAGGGCGGCGCTCAATTCATGGCGCGTCAACTTTTCGCGCTCCATCACATCGGTAAATAATCTGCCATTGTGAATCAAAACTTCCGGTCGCCCCTCAACCAAGGCTTCGAGTCTCTTGCTCTTGTAAGTGGCAAGACCGACGAAATAGTTCAACACCACGAGCGCGCCCGCGGAAATCAAACCGCCCAGCACAGAGTTGTCGCCGCCGTTCATCGCGTTCTGCACTGCGTTGCTTAGCACGAGCAGCAATACCAGGTCGAACGGCGCGAGTTGGCCGACCTGCCTCTTCCCGCTCAGACGAAGGAGCACCAGAAGAAATGCGTAGATGATGGCCACACGGAGGATGAGCTCCCACCAGGGAATGGAAAGTTGCCACATGCGGAGAACTTAGCCGATCCAGCAGGCATAACGAGTCGAAAATGGCCGTGCCCACGGCCGAAGTTGTCCCGCTTCCGGTTACTCAGGACACGCCTGAGGTTGTTACTATACGTCCTCGCCCGACGCACGCCTGTCCACGACAAGCCCGCGCTCGCGCGCGATTTGCTCGACCGGTTTTCCCGCCCGAAAGCTTCGCAGCGTTTCGCGCGCGGAATCGCCCAGGTGCGGTTTGGAAGGCGGGTTGTCGGGAGCGCTGAACGAATCGTCGGCAAAAATCTGGCGCGGGTTCGTCTGCAAATGCGCGGCAATTTCCGCCAGGAAACCGGCGCCGAACTCGCGCAATTTCTTTTCACCCACGCCGCTGATCCGCGCGAACTCGCGTTCCTGGATCGGATATTCCCGCGCCATTTGCCGCAGTGATACGTCCGAGAAAATGATGTAAGGCGGCACGGCCTGTTCATCGGCCAGGTGCTTGCGCAATCGCCGCAGCCGCTCGAACAACGCTTCGTCGCAGGCAATCTCGCCGGCGCGATGTTTCCGCGGCTCCGGCGCGGCCACCGGCCTGGTCAACCTGACGATCTGGCGCCGCGACAGGGCCGCCCGGCCCGCCGGCGTCAGTTCGACCACCGTGTAGCGGTCGGTCGATTGCCGCAAATAGCCCAGCCGGATCAGTTCCCGCCCGATGGCCTGCCACTCGGCCCGGGTGTGTTCCTTGCCGATGCCGTAGGTGGAGAGTTGGTCGTGGCGCCATTTGCGGATTTTTTCCGTGTCGGCACCGGCTAGCACCTCGATGGCGTGATTCAGGCCGAGGTCGAACCGGCTCCTTTCCCGGATGCGATAGACGCACGACAGCAATTTTTGCGCGGCAAGCGTGCCGTCGTACCTGTCGCGTGGCGACAGGCAGTTGTCGCAGCCGCCGCAATTGGCCGCGGGAAATTCCTCGCCAAAATAGGCAAGCAACGCGGACCGTCGGCAGGTCGAAATTTCCGCGTAATGGACCGTCTGCTGCAATTGCTGACGGGCGATCTGCTGCTCCTGCGCGCCGCTCTTTTGCTCGATGAACTGCGTCTGCTTGACGACATCGCCGGGGCTGAAGAGCAGCAAACATTCGCTGGGCAACCCGTCGCGCCCGGCCCGCCCGGTCTCCTGGTAGTAACCCTCGACGTTTTTCGGCAGGTCGTAATGAATGACGAAACGGACGTTCGGCTTGTTGATCCCCATGCCGAAGGCGATGGTCGCGCAAATGACCCGCACTTCATCGCGAAGGAAAAGCTCCTGGTTGCGCGCGCGGTCCGCCGACGCCATCCCGGCATGATACGGCGCCGCCTGGACGCCGTCGGCGTTCAACCGGCCGGCAACGCTCTCGGCCGTCTTGCGGCTCTGGCAGTAAACGATCCCGCTGTCCTGCGGGCGGGCGCGAATAAAGGAGAGCGTCTGTTCGTAGGGCCTGGCCTTGGCGGCGACCCGGTAGGTCAGGTTGGGGCGGTTGAAACTGGCGACATAACGGCGCGGCTCCCGAAGCTTCAGCAACCGGATGATATCGGCGCGGACCCGTTCCGTGGCCGTGGCGGTGAGCGCCATCATCGGCGTCTGCGGAAACAGGTCGTGCAGCGAGGAGAGTTGCCGGTATTCAGGGCGAAAATCGTGGCCCCATTCGCTGATGCAATGGGCCTCGTCTATGGCCAGCAGGTTGATGTTCCAACGCGGCAGATCCGCCAGAAACCCGGAAAGCATCAGTCGCTCCGGCGCGACGTAAAGCAGGCGATATTCCCCGTGGTGCAGCCCGCTCAGGCGCGCCCGCGACTCCGCCGGCGCGAGCGATGAATTCACGAACGTCGCCGCCACACCGCCGGCCCGCAGCGCGTCCACCTGGTCCTTCATCAAGGCGATGAGCGGCGAGACCACCACCGCCAGGCCGGCCCGCGCCAGCGCCGGCAATTGAAAGCAGAGCGATTTGCCGCCGCCGGTCGGCAGCAGCGCGAAGACATCCCGGCCCGCCAGCGAATCGCGGATGATCTCCTCCTGCAACGGACGGAACGAGGAGAAGCCGAAATACTGCTTCAGCAACGGCAGGAGCGCTGGATCCGCGGGTTTCATATCGGAAAAATCGCGCGTAACATCGCAATCCGAGCACGGAACGGTCCGGCGCCGCCGCGAAACCCGGCGCCGATGCTGCGATGTTCTGCGGACTGCTTCATCGACGTAGTTTGCCGCACGGCATGAAAAATTCCAGAAATCTTCGGCAGGGCGATGAGCCTGTTGCCAAGGGGACTGCCTTACCGATTATTTGAACGTACGTTCAAAATTTACGTCAACTGCGCCTGGCGCAACTCCGACGGTCTCAGCCGCCGCCTGGAACAAGAGGTAGGAAATACCCTACCTGCCGGGGTAGGAAAATACCCTACTTGCCTTCTCAATTGGGCGGTGGGATTTGGATTTATTATGATTATGCGAAAAACGATTCTTGCCGCGGCCCTCGGCCAATGTTGCTTTGCCTTGGTCACCCAGGCCGTACATCTGAACATCACTCGTATCGGCGAAGGCACGGTCAATCCGAACGTCGGTGTTTACTCCTATTTTTGGGGGCAGAAAATCACCATCACCGCAACGCCCGCTGACGGGTGGGTGGTGGACCATTGGGAGGGGGACATCACCGGTACAGGCTCCTCGAAGACGCTCTACCTGTTCAGCGACAAGCGCGTCACCGTCGTGTTCCAACCCCAGGTTGCCACGCCGGCCAACGCCCTGGTCCGCTATGTGGGCGAATTGGACAACAATTACAGTTGGTCGTTGTACGACTTCGACGTCCACTTCGGATGGAACAAGCACACCATCCGGATGGGCTCCCAACAATGGCGCAGCACCAACGAAGTGGACCGTGTGCTTTGGGAACACGACCTGGGCATCATCGAACCGTGGTTCGCGGACCACCAGTGCCTGCTGCTGGTTAACGGGGGCAGCAACGACAGCGGTCCTCCGCAGGAAGTCGATTCGACGCTCGCGAGCGTGGCCATCCTTTATGGCGTCTCCTACGCGCAGTTGGACGATGTCCCGAACCAACCGTTGTACTTCGCCGATGAAGTGAACAACGCCCGGTCGGAGGACGAGATTCTTGCCTACAGCCTGGACAAGTACCTCCTGACGGGAGATTTCAGGTGGCCTGTTCACGTGGCGATGGTGAAGTCGGTTGTGCGCGCGATGGACACGGTCCAGAAGCGCCTGCCTTACATGAGGGATTTCCTCGTCGCCGGCGGATCGAAACGCGGTTGGACGACCTATCTGACGGCGGCAGTGGATCCGCGTGTGGCCGCGATGGTGCCGGCATCCATCGACATACCGAACTTCGCGGAAAACACCCGGCACCACTTCGAAGCGTACGGCTTCTACAGCCCGGCAGTGCACGACTACGTCGATTTCAATCTGTTCTGCCGCGTGAATACACCCGAAGGCCAGGACCTGTTGCAGATCATCGACCCGTTCTCGTACTTCCCGAAATACACGATGCCGAAACTGCTGCTCAATTCGGCGGGCGACCAGTTTTTCCTGCCGGATTCGAGTCGGTTTTATTACGCCAGCCTGCCGGGTCCGAAATGGCTGCGCTATACTGTGAACACGGACCACTCGCAGATTCAGGATCCGACCGCGCTCACGACCGTGTTGCAGTGGGCGAACAAGACGCTCGACGGCGCTCCGTTGCCGCAGTTCAGTTGGAGCTTCGAACCGGACGGGGCGATCCGCGTGCAAACCTCTACCCCGCCGCACGCGGTCAATTTGTGGCAGGCGCACAATCCAACGGCCCGTGACTTCCGGTTGGAAAGCATCGGCCCGGCCTGGACCGGTTCGCCGTTATCGGACCAGGGTGGAGGCGTGTATGTCGGCTTCGTTCCCCAACCCGCCCAGGGATGGTCTGCATTCCTGGTGGAGCTGGACTTCGGCGAGGGACTCATCCTCTCAACCGAAGTGCGCATCACGCCGGATACGCTCCCGTTCGAGGGTCAGGCCTGTCAGTAACTCCCGGCGAGAACACTTTTCCATTAATCCTCACGGGACGCGGCCTATTTCCTGCCCTTCCCACATCAGTTTGTTGCCCACGATGTCGAGCCAATGCTCCTCACCCGTTGTATCGCGATAGAGACGGATGCGCTGACCCTCGACTCGCCACTTCGCGCGTTCGCGTCCGCCGATCATCAGCTTGCCGTCCGCGCCGAACTCGATGCCGAATCCTTCCCGTTCCCACTTCGTTCCGACGAGCGTGCGCTCGTTTAGTGCGTTCGGGTCGGCGACGGGTTCCGCGGGTCGAGATTCCGCTGGATTGGTTCGCGTCGCATCAAGCCCCGCTGGCAGGGGCGGAATCGAATCGGGCGCGGCGAAGGGTTTGGGCCTCCCGACCGGCGGCGGACGCCTGGACGCGGGTCCGGACGCGACCGGTGACGCATCCCCAAGCGGTGATTCCGCCGGACGCGACACGAATCTCCACGTCGCCAGCGCGATCGCCGCGAGCGTGACGCAACTGATAAGTTTGAACCGCATGCTCATGATCCCGCCCGGCCCCTGCATCGAATTCGAATCGAGCGGCCACCGTGCCGATCTGCAGATTCAAGAAACACTGGCCGGCAATTCCCCTGAGGCGCCAGTGGGGTGAATACCCCACCCAACGGTTGAAACGTGGGAGCGACGCCGCAAGTCGGAAATGAACGCCCGTGCTACGCGAGCCGCGCGAATCGTATCGCCCGCCAAGCGCGGGCACTGCAGCGCCGACCCGGGCCGGAGGCGGAGCCACGGACTGCCGCAGGTTCCGCGCGGATTTTTCCTCGCAGACACCCACGGCTGCTCTCGTCGTTCTCGTCGTTTTGGCTGTCGGAAAGTACTTGCGCGGGTGATGGACCGGCGTTAGATAGTCTCCACATCGCTTAAAAAAACCGCTCGAGCCAGGAGCGCTGCCTGTTGCCAGGCCCGGCCGTTGGCTCGAAGCGTTTCCCAAAGAAAGGCGACCATGTCTGACGAAATTGATAGGTGTAATCCCGCCGGGCTTTCGCGGCGCGGCTTTCTCAAAGGGCTCGGCGTCGGGTCGGTCGCGACCGGGCTGCTCGCCCCGGTCAGCCTCAAGGAAGCCCTCGCCAAAGAAGGTGGTGTCGTCGGTCCGGGCGAGGTCCCCGTCACGCTGAAGATCAACGGACAGGACCGCAAACTGAACGTCGAACCACGCGTCACCCTGCTCGACGCGCTGCGAAATCGACTCGACCTCACCGGATGCAAGAAAGTGTGCGACCGCGGCACGTGCGGCGCCTGCACGGTGCTGGCAGACGGCCATCCGGTCTATTCCTGCTCGCTGCTGGCGGTCGAGGCCGAAGGACGCGCAATCACCACCATCGAAGGGTTGGGCACACCGGAACGAATGAACGAGGTGCAAAAGGCCTTCGTGAAACACGACGCCCAACAGTGCGGTTTTTGCACGCCGGGCTTCGTGGTGGCCTGCACTGCCTTTGTTCGAAAGCATCCCAACGCCACGCTCGAGCAGGTGCGCGCCGGTCTGGGCGGCAATCTCTGTCGCTGCGGCACCTATGCCGGCATGATGCTCGCCGTGGTGGACGCCGCCAGGAAAGGAGGGGCGTGATATGGCTAAAGTAGATTGGCCCGCCGCGGATAAGCGGACGCTCATCGGCAAACGCATCGACCGCATTGACGGCCCCCTGAAGGCGACGGGTGCGGCGAAATATTCCTACGATATCAACCGGCCCGGCATGCTCTGGGCCCGGGTCGTGACGTCGCCTTACGCCCACGCCGAGATTTCCGGCATCGACACCAGCGCGGCGGAAGCGTTGCCCGGCGTCAAGGGAGTCTGGCGCGACACCGAAAAGGAAGTGCGCTACGCGGGCGAGATTGTCGCGGCGGTCGCGGCGGTGACCGAGGAAATCGCCCAGGAAGCCGCGCGCCTGGTCAAGGTTCAATACAAACCGCTCGAACATCAGGTCGTCGATACCGATCCGGCATTGTCCAAGGACAAAGAATCGAAGAAAGACGCCGGCAACGTGGACGACGCCTTCGCCAAAGCCGACAAGGTCGTCGAAGGCGATTATGGAATTCCGGTCATCGCTCATTGCTGCCTCGAATCGCACGGCCAGGTGACCGAAGTGCGCGAGGGCGAATTGTATGTCTGGCCCTCGACGCAGAACGTTTCGCGCTACAGCGATCGTCTGGGCGAAGCCGTCGGCATTGACCAGAACAAAATTCACGTCGAATGCCAGTTCATGGGCGGCGGCTTCGGCTCGAAATTCAATTTCGACAAATGGGGATCTATCGGCGGGCTGCTGTCGAAGCAGACCGGCAAACCCGTCAAACTCCTGCTGGAGCGCGATATCGAGTTGATGACGGCGGGCAATCGGCCCTCGGCCTTCGCGAAAATCAAGGTGGGCGCCCAAAAGGACGGCACGATCACCGCCCTGGAAGCGAATATCTGGGGAACGGGCGGCAACGGCGGTTACCAGCCGCCGCCAGTGCCTTACGTCTTCACGAAGATTCCGAACACGCGGCTCACCGCAAAAGGCATCCGCACCAACCGCGGTGGTCAACGCGCCTGGCGCGCGCCCAGCCATCCGCAAGGCTGCTTCCTGACGATGTCGGCGTTGGCCGACACCGCAGCCGCTCTCAAAATGGATGAATTGGAGTTTTTCCTGCACAACCTCAGCCTCACCGAGCGCAAGGAATTCGACGCCCCAAAGGTCTATGCCGAAGAACTCAACAAGGCGGCCGAGTTGATCGACTACAAAAAGAAGGCGCACCCGCGCGGCGATCCCGCGCCCGGCCCGATCAAACGCGGCCTGGGCCTCTCGATCCATACCTGGGGCGGCCGGGGGCACCCCTCCGAATGCGATGTGACCATCAATCCCGACGGCTCGGTCGAAACCAGGATCGGTTCGCAGGACCTGGGCAGCGGCACCCGCACCGTCATCGACATCGTCGTCGCAGAGACGCTCGGACTGCCGCCCGAAGCGGTCAAAGTCCAGATTGGCAAGAGCGAATATCCCGCTTCCGGCGGTTCGGGTGGCAGCACGACGGTCGGCGGCGTTTCGGTGTCGTCGCGGCAAGCAGCCACGGCGGCGCTCAATGCGCTTTTTGAAGCGGTCGCGCCCAAACTCGGCACCACCGCCGATACTCTCGAATCCGTCGGCGGCCAGATTCGCCAGAGCGACAAGCCGGAAAACAAAATATCGTGGAAGGAGGCCTGCGCGTTGCTCGGCGTCAATCCCATCACCAAACGCGGGACGAACAATCCGGGCGAAAGCCAGAAGGTGCACCTGATTGACGACGGTGTGGGCGGCGCGCAGATCGCCGACGTTTCCGTGGACATTGAAACCGGAATCGTCACCGTCAATGAGATGGTCGCCGTGCAGGATTGCGGCCTCATCATCGACCTTAAAACCGCCGAAAGCCAGGTGTACGGCGCGCTCATCATGGGCATCACTTACGCGCTCTTCGAAGAAGCGGTCTATGACGCCAGGACCGGCCGGATGCTCAATGCGGACATGGAATTTTACCGGCTCGCGGGCATTCAGGATGTCGGCCAACTCAAGGTCCACATGATGACCGGCGCGGGTTACGATGAGCGCGGCGTTATTGGACTGGGCGAGCCGCCCGTAATTTCGCCCGGCGCCGCCATCGCCAATGCTGTCGCCAACGCCATCGGGGTGCGCGTGCCGCATCTGCCGTTGACGCCCGACCGGGTGATTGCGGTGCTGCAGAAGGGAGGCAAACTCGCATGAAATCATTCGAATACGCAGCCCCCAAGACGTTGAAAGAAGCCGCCGCCCTCCTGGGCGGGAAGTGGGGAGATACCGAAATCCTCGCCGGCGGCACGGACCTGGTCACCTCGCTCAAACAACACATCACCGAGCCCAAACGCGTCGTCAGCCTGCGAAACATTTCCGAGCTCAAAGGCATCGAAATCGAAGCCAAAGGCGTGCGCATCGGGGCCATGACCACCCTGGGCGAACTGGCCGAGAACAAAGATGTTAAAGAACAGTTCCCGTCTCTGGTTGCCGCCGCCAACGGCGTCGGCAGCCCGCAGTTCCTGTCGGTCGGCACCGTGGGCGGCGACCTTTGCCAGCGGCCGCGTTGCTGGTATTTCCGCAACGGCTTTGGCCTGTTCGCCACGCACGACGGCGCCGCGCTGGCGCGGGAAGGCGATAACCGTTATCACGCCATTTTTGGCAACGACGGACGCGCGCTGTTTGTCAGCCCGTCCAGTTTGGGGCCGGCGCTCGTGGCACTGGATGCCACCCTTGCCGTTACCGGGCCAAAAGGAAAAACGCGAAAGATCGCCGCGGAAAAGTTTTTCCAAACGCCGAAAAACGACAACGAACGCGAGACGGCGCTCAAGCCGGACGAAATCCTCACGGACATTTTCATTCCCCTCAAAGGACTGAGAAATGCGACTTACGAGGTGCGGCACCGTCGCGGGCTGGATTGGCCGTACGTCACCGCGACGGTCGCCTTCCAGCTTAAAACCGGCGCCGCTTCCGACGCGCGCATTGTGCTCGGTCACGTCGCGCCCGTGCCATGGCATTCGAGCGGCGCGGGCAAGGCGTTGAACGGCGCCAAGGTGGACGCGGCCGCGGCCGCTAAATGCGGCGAGGCGGCCGTCCAGGGCGCAAAACCCCTCAGCCAAAACGGCTACAAGGTCCAACTCGTGAAGACCGCCGTCAAACGCGCCGTCCTCGCGGCGGCGGCCGTGTAATCCGGTCCGACAAAAAACAGCAAAGTTTTGGATTATGAATGCAACCGAAGCCCATTCTTCCAAGATAAAGAGTTCGTGCCGTAATTTGCGCTCCAAGGAAATGTACTACAACGGAAACCAGGAGGACCCCTGTGCCAGCGGCATTTACTGGTGTTCCCGGACCCAGGAGAACTTTGGCCCCGACGGCGAGACGGTCGGCAAAACCGAATGTTGCGCGGGACGGTGCTGTTATGTAGGTTAAGGTCAAATTTGAAAGTCGGAATCTACGAGAAAGGACAGTTATGAAATTGAAAGCGAGCATTGCGGTTCTCCTGCTGGCGGCGAGCGCGCTGTCGGGGAAAGAATCCCCGGGCACCATTTCCGGCGATTACCTGGAAGTGCGTTCGTGCGACGTCTATACCGGCCCCTGTTTCGCCAACGCGGAGATGGGCCTCAGCGGCAAGGAAGGCATGCTGGTTTGGTCGGTCCGCGAAGGGACGTGGAACGGTGTCAGGCTGGATGGTTTGAACGTCATCGCGGTGGTCTGCACCGACGGCACGCTGGGCGATCTGCGCTATCAACCGCGCAGCGGCAAAGCGGTGCTGGTCGTGGACCTGATGGCCACGCCCAGGCAGCGCGAAGCGCTGATCGACCTCGCCCGCTCGTCGGCCCGCGGCCTCATCAAAGACGTTGCGGCAGTAAAAACCGCGCCGATGGAAGTGGCCATTGGCAATTGCAGCAAGAAAGGCTGCGCCTCGGTCAAGGCCGGCAAGCTGGTGGAAATCTCGACCCGTTGCCTCGGCGGCAAAGACCATCTTTGTGGCAATGAGGAAACGTTCTATCCGCCCTTGACCGACGTGAGCGACGCCTATCCGGTGTTCACCGAATCGGCCTCGTTTGAAGGCGGTGGACTGAACCTCACCTGGGAAATGGTGGAGAAACGGAGCGCGTTCATCGGCCGTTTCGCGCACTGAAGAAATTTTCCGCGCGGGCCGGAAGCCTTGTGTTTCCGGCCTTTTTTATCTGCTGCGCCCGCGTGAATGCCCGGCGGAGAATCGCGGTCAAAGATTATCGCATGAAAAATCCTTGGTTGCTCCTGGCGATCGCGCTCTGGGTCCGGCTCGCGAACAACTCAAACGCGGCCGATTTTTCCCTCAAACTGGCCGACAAGGAGCCCCCGAAACAAATCAGTGAAGCGATCCGAAAAATGCTTCCGGCGAAGGCCGTGCAACTGCTCGGTGGCGACGCGCCCGTGTTCGAGTTCTGGTTCTGCTCGGAGATTCCCCTCAAATCAAAGCCGTCCGCGGCGGACAAGGCCTTGGATGCCCTCCAGGACACCACGCTGCTGGGTGCCGTCGCGGTCGGAAACGGTCGCCGCGACTACAAAGACAACCAGATTAGCCCGGGCGTTTATACGATGCGGTTTGGTCTGCAGCCGCAGGACGGCGACCACCTTGGCAGCGCGGAATACAACTACTTCGCAGTGCTGATTCCCGCCGCCAGTGACACCCAGCCCAACGGATTCGCCACCGCCAAGGCCATGGCCAAAGCCAGCGGTAAGGACACCGCCTCCAATCATCCCGTCGTTCTCAGCCTGCGTCCAACCTCGGCGGCCGGCGACGCGCCGACACTCAACGAACCGGCCGCCGAGCACAAGAGTGTGCGCCTGAAACTGCCCGCCAAAGCCGCTGACGAAAAGGTCAGCATCGTGTTCGAACTGGTTTACCAGGGGCACGGGCACATCCAGTAGCACCGGTTTCGACCGGAACGAATCGAGGGGATCACTTCAGAGGTATCTCGACCAGTTTGACCGGCCCCTGGCAACACATGCACGGCCCCGGCGACAAGGTCTTGATGGCGCAAATGTCGCAGTAATAGTAGAGATCGCAAACGACCCCATTGCGGATCGATTTCATGCCGGTCATCTCAAAGATCTGCGTCTTGGGGAGAATGTGCCCGGCGAGGATGAGTTCCTTCTCGCGCACTTGCGGGTCCACGAACAACGTTTCGGACAATTTCGTGCGCAGCAACGTGTAAAAAGTGCCGTCCTTCGTTTTGAAACCGTAGATGTGTTCGTGCTTCGTGGGCAGATCGGTGTGATACAGCTCCTGCATGGCTTCAGGCAGGCAAACAACGCGCCCGCCCACTTCCACTGTCTCGTTGGTGACGGCGCGGGTCGAAGGCGAATTCAGGTCCTGGCCCGCGGCGCTCGAAACCGGAACAAGGCAGGCGAACGCGAGGACGAGGGAACAGGATGTCGGACCAATTCGCACGTTCTTAACTTTCAGACTGACTGCCGAAAGCCCGTTGCCAATGCTTCAAATTCGAAAGGGCCGATGCTCTCACCGGGCCGCGGCATTTCGGCGAATTGACGGCCGCGCGCCCTGCCCAAATTCCTTATGGCATTGGGATTCAACTGCCGATGCTGTCGCGCTGTTTAAAAAGATTCGCAAAGCCTTTTCGTAATCCGCGGGCGTGTCCAGGTCAAGGTCGAGTGCCGCATCATCCGATGGGCACAGCGCCACGTCAAACGCCGCGTTCTGGAGAAATTGTTTGAGGTTGGCCCGGGAAGAATCCGCCACGCGGCCAAAAACTGCCGCCGGCACGATGACCGGATGCCTGGCGCGCCCGTTTCGGGCGGGCTGACAAACCTGCTGCGGATGGGCAGCAGCGCACTCAAGTAAAGCGCGCAGCGTCTGCTCGCGCAAATGGGGTTGATCGCCGAGAACAATCGCCCAGTGCGTCAGCTCGCGATTCCATCCCCGCCAGCGCGCAGCGCACTGGATGGAGCTGAACATGCCGCGCTCGGCCGTTGGATTCGCGATTCGGTGGACCGCAACGAACGCGAGGCGGTCCAGTTCGGCGTCGAGCGCGTCGTCGCCCTCGGCATGAACGACTGTAATCTGCCTCGCCTGCAACACCTGCCATTGGCCGATCAAATGCCCAAGCACAGACGTTTCACCCCACGGCAGAAGCAGTTTTGGTCGGCCCATGCGCGACGATGCGCCCGCCGCGAGGATTACGACGCCGCAAACGAGGTTGGCTGCTTCACGCCCGACGCGTGACCGATCAGGAGTCATCAATCGGCAGTCTAACCCGGAACCCGCGAAAAGGAAGCCATGAGAATCCCGAATCTCCAGCCCGGCGCGCTGCGCAGCCGAAAGCAGAAGCCGGTCATCAAACGAGCGGGCAGATGACGAGTCGCCGGCCGCAGGCAGACGGGCGGCATTTATTTGTTCGTGGCTGTTTTCAACTCTTCCGCCACAAACGCCGAGCAGCCATCCAGCGCGACGCCGCGCGACCGGAGATGCAAAAGAAGCGCAAGGCCGGTTCGGTCCACGAACGACACTTCAGCCAGGTTCAGTTTCACCGCACGGCTTTCGCCCAGGAGGCATTCGCAAGCCCGGGAGACTTCCGCGACCCAGGGCCCGACGATCCGACCTTCGAGCCAAAGAGTCACGACGCGATTGCCTGATGCGACTTCGGAGATTTTCAGCATACGCGCCCTCTTCAGTGTCGCTGGGCGGCGGTGTCTCCATTCCGCCATCCGGCGAGCTGTTCGCGGAGTTGCTTGCGGGCGCGGTGGAGCATCACCCAGAGGTTGCTCTCCGAAATGTTCAGTCTCGCGCAAACTTCGCGGTTGGGTCGGTCTTCGATTTCGTAAAGTTGAAACACCTGCGCGATGCGGGGCGGCAGTCGGCCCAGGGCCGTTTCCAGGTCGGCGCGAAACTCGTCCAGTTCCATCCGGCGGCTGGGCGAGTGGCACTCCGCGGCCACGTCATGCACCCAGAGCACCGACTCGTCCCACCCATCCTGATCTCCGCGCGTCGAGAGGGTGTTTACGCTCCGGGCGCGTTCGCGGCAGGTTCGGCGCAGGTGATCGTAGATCTTGTGACGGAGAATGCCCACCAACCAGGTCCGTTCCGAACACCGCCCCGCGAAACGATCGCGGGACTTGAGCGCCGCCAGAAAAGTCTCCTGCACCAGGTCCTCCGCCACTCCGGCGTCGCGCACCTGGCCGATCGCGAAGTTGAACAGATAGTCTCCGTGGGCCTCCACCCCGTCACCCGAAGGGGTCGATTCGACGTTCGAATCCGCAGTTGGGTTCGCGATGGCGTTCATAGTGACCGCCTCTAACGCAACCGCCATGCCACGGAATGCCACAGCCGAAAAACCTGCTTTTTTCCCACAAAAACGGCTCTTTTGGGCTGGCGCTCCCGCCGGAGCGCCACCTGCGGACTTTCGTGGCCACGATGATTCGCGGAAGGCCACGACGCGTCGCGGGCGCGACCTGTCTGGATTGGACCCGTTCAAGCCGTGACTCTCGAAAAACCTCCCGAGCCCGACTCCGGCACCGAAACGGGGCGCGATGCGCATCCTCGACCTCTGTCTGTTTGTAAGGAACTTCCCCTCCGCCCGACCAAATCTCTGCGGCAAGAGATGCCTATGAAGATGAAGAGCGCTCGCAAATCGGACCCCGATGAAGGCCTATCGCCTGCTCCTGACGTCCACCCTTGCGGTCGGCGGCTGTCCGCTGTCGATGGCCTCGACGCCACGGGATTTTGCTGGTTCAAGCCGCGTTGGCTCTGGTATTGCCATACGGTACACGCGGTTTGATTCGCCGTAGTCATGAAACTTAGCCGCACCGCTTTTAGATGAAATGGAGCCTCTGTCTGGTCGGACTGGCCGTGGCGGTATTCATTGCCGGCTGTGAGCGTTCTCGCGTCACTGAAGGCCCCGCCACGGCAGCCCTGCTCGACAGGTCCACAAATATGAACATCGAAAAAATCACGAAGTCGGACGCCGAATGGCAGAAACTCCTCACGCCGGAGCAGTATCGCGTCACGCGCAAACAAGGCACCGAACGCGCGTTCACCGGCCCATACTGGAACAACCACGAACCGGGGGTGTATCGGTGCATCGCCTGCGACCTGGAACTTTTCGGTTCCGACGCCAAGTTCGAATCCGGCACGGGTTGGCCGAGCTTTTATCAGCCCATTGCCGAAAACCACGTCGGCACCGAAGCCGACAACACGTTGTTCACGCGCCGCACCGAAGTTCACTGCGCGCGCTGCGACGCGCACCTCGGCCACGTGTTTGAGGACGGCCCAAAACCCACCGGCCTTCGCTATTGCATCAATTCCGTGGCGCTGAAGTTTGAGAAGAAATGAGGCGAAGCGCCTCATCCGCCGGTGTAAGGAGTTGACGAGTCGAACGACTCACCGGTGTATGCGCAATTCTATCGAGTCGGCCACGCCGGCGTCAGCGCGTCAGTCCAGGCGCGGTCACTTCCAAGCCGCCAAACGTCGGCGTCAACCGGGCAAAGAAATCGGCAAACCTGCCGTTGAGATGAACGCGGCCTCGACGGCCATGCGGCAGGCATTCGCAAGAGGCATTGAGTTTTCCCCGCTAAACGACTGAGTCGGCAAACGGTGCCATGAAAATCAGCCGCTAAGCTCCGCCAAGCCATGAAACCGATTCGCCATTTGCCTCGACTTGACGATTTCAAACCGTACGTGCCAACGGCGGAGCCATTGTCCCCTGCCCGCTGCCAACGCTTCGAACCGGCGGAAACTCTGTCCAGGAGACAACTGATGGTGAGTTGGACCTGCCGGGCCATCGCCGCGGCGATCATGCTGGAAACGTTGTTCTTCAAATTCACCGGTGCGCCCGAGTCCATTTACATCTTCACGAAAATGTCGATGGAACCGTGGTGGCGTTACGGTCAGGGCGTCTGGGAATTGATCGCGTCGGTCCTTCTGCTGATGCCGCGGACAGTTTGGGCGGGCGGTCTGCTGACGCTGGCGGCCATCGGCGCGGCGATCGTCAGCCATCTGACGGTGCTCGGTATCGAAATCCAGGGAGACCACGGTCTGTTGTTCGGCATGGCGGTCAGCACGTTTATCTGTGCTTTCATCGTGACCTGGCTGCATCAAAGCGCGATTCCGTCCATCACGCGTCTCGATGATTGAGCATTCCACTCCGCTGCCGGTCCGCTTTGTCGAGAATGAATCGGACGGGAACTCAAACTCCGTCCTCCTTTTGAGGTCAATTGGGACCGGCGGCCTTGCCGAATCAACCGAACAAACTTTCCGGCCCGTCCGCGCAACTCAAATAGCGGCCTCCTTCGTAAACGTTTTCGAGCCTGCGGTTGGTCCAGCGACGCAGCCGATACAACGTGGCGAAGGTGAAGTCCGGCGCCGCCCCGCCCTGGCCGCCCACCAGTTCCGCCCCGCGGCGCACGTTGTCAATCATCCAGGCCGGAAGCGAAAGGTGATAGGGATTGCGCCGCACTTCGCCGACGTGAAACGTCAGCGCCGTGATGAGATCGGCCAGTTGCTCCGGGTTCAGTTCAACCATCAGGTTCGGCGACGGATTCTGTCCCCAGAACTCTGTTTCGGCCGCGTGGCAACTGAAGTCCGCCGGCAGGCTCTTGAGCGCGTCCATCACCAGGAAATGCGTGCCGACATGCGTGCTGTTCCAGTCGAGGTCGTGCGGGAAAAGCACGGCGCGCGGCTGGTGTTCCGCCAGAATATCCGCGATCACCTTGACCGACTGCGCCCAATGCGCCGGTTCCTGCGTGCGCGTTTTCGGGTTGATTTCTTCCAGCCCACCGGGCGCGGTTTGCACCAGTCCGAAGCCGATACACTCGCAGCAGTTCTTCAACTCCTGGAACCGTTCCTTTTGCCGCTCCTTCTTGCTCCCTTGCGTGACGGCGACGTTGATGACGTTCCACTTCGCCTCGCGCAACAGGCGCAAAGCGAGCCCGCCGATGATGACTTCATCGTCCGGATGCGGGGAAAAAATCAGGACGTTTGGCGCGTCCGGCGCGATTGGCCTCCGCGGCAGAGGCGGCGAATTTCCGAGCGGATAGGATTTCCCTTCTTTGGCGAGTCGGGAGTATTCGGAGACGAGATTGTGGTAAGGATTCATTGTCGCTGGGAACCTCCGGCTCTTCCCGAGGAATCGCGCAGTTCGACCATTTCGGGAATGGTCCGAGGCGCTGTGTCGAACGGCAACCTGATTCCCCTCACCCTGACCCTCTCCCGCGGAGAGAGGGAACAGTCGGCGGCAGGTTCGGTTGTTCGGGAGGTTCGTCGGGCAGATACCGCGCTGGGTTTTGCTGACAGACTGTGGGGGATTCTCCCTCTCCCCAGGGGAGAGTAGCTCTGTTAGGTATGCACACACAAGCATACGGGCTTCGCGCGGCCATATTTCGAGCAATCGTAGGCGATACAAGTCACTTCCGACAACCTTGAAATCGCTCGGCGATTACATCCGAGCCAAGCGCGTGAACGGGTCAGTCCTCACTTTTGACACTGTTTGCGGGCAACGGCGCAGCGAACATGGTGTCGGGTCGGGACAACAAAATGCGCTTACTACCTTGGCGGTCTGGTGAACACGGATGATCCCAAAAAAATTCGTAACACCTAATGCGTGACCACTTTCTTGCACCTCCAGTAGTAGGAGAAATTCAAAATTTTATCGTGCTGCAACATGTCTTCGGCGGACTTTACCTCCAAAGCTTCCCGATCGAGCGTCGCATTAGCCGGGATATCGATACCCTTTAACAAAAGCAGTGCGATAGCCTCTCCGGAATTCCGCTTGTGCGACCCGACAGCAACGGCCTGGAGCACATCAAGCGTTCCTCGCCTAATCGGCGCTTGAACATTCCAAAGAATGTCACAGATCAACAGGAATTCCGGCCTCTGAGAGCCTCCAAACCATCGGCTCAGGAGTTTCTTCTGTTGATGAACCAGCCATTCCTCAATCACTTCCTGCACCGGAAAACGGGTCAGTTCTTGATATTGACAACTCATTCCCCTTTCGCTTTCCGCCGTCGATACAGCAGGTGATTAACATAACCCGGCGCTCCCATCTGCAATCGCTGCGCGATCCACTTGAACGTCACCGCAGTCTCCGCTCGCAATCGCACCGCCATCGTCACCTTGTGCGCGTCCCCCTTGGCGCGTCGTTCCAATTCCTCCTCCCTCCAACGCCGCCGTTTCAATTCCTCCGCCACAATCCCTTCGGCGTGCGCTTCCACCGTCTCCTGCCGCTCCGACCCGTAATGCTCGGCCCCCTCGTCATCCCGAAAAATCGGTTCGCGTCGGTCCCCACGATTCATGACGTGATACACCGCTGCGGGGTATTCCACTCTGAGTTTGGGCGCCATCGGCGCCAGACTGCTCTCGCCACTCACATATGTCAATATCAAGAACTGACCCGTTTACGTGCGGAGAGCATCAGGCCAGTCGCCGTCCACACGCCAGTGGTTGGATCGTAAACTTCCGTGTTCGACAAAGAGGTGAACTGCGCGGCGTCGGGCGCCCCGCCGGCAACGAGCACCTTCCCATTGAACAGCAGGGTTGCCGTGTGGAATTCCCGGGCGCTGGCCATCGCGCCGGTTACCGTCCAAGTTCCAGTGGCGGGATCGTACAACTCGGCGGTGGCAACTGCGGACGCGGTATTGCGGTTATGTCCCCCGACGACGAGCACCTTTCCATTGAGCAGCAAGGTGGCTGTGTGATTCCCGCGTGCGGTGGCCATCGCGCCGGTTGCCGTCCACGTCCCGGTAGCCGGATCATACAGTTCGCAGGTGGAGGTAGAGCCGGCGGCGCTGACATGGCCCCCTGCGGCCAGCACCTTCCCATTGGACAGCAATGTCGCCGTCTGCGTAGTCCGCAAGGTGGTCAGCGCTCCGCTCGCAGTCCATGTGCCTGTGGCTGGATCATACAGCTCCGAGCTGG
>DASPXS010000472.1:0-9419 GCA_035637175.1 Haliangiales bacterium
CCGTTGGCCAGCAACACCGTGATCTTGGTGGCCACCAGTCGTAATCCAAACGTAAGGTATTCCGCGGAGCCGCCCAGCGGGATGCAAAATATGAAAAGTATAAACGGAAAAAAAATTGCGCGCAGCCACGCCCGTCCCCAAACCAACCCGGTCACGGCGTAGAGCCCTGCAAAAAACGCCGCCAGGGAGACCCTGGTTTGTTGCACCACGTAGCCCAAAACGTGCAGCGCCAGCGCGCCAATCAACAATCCCAACGCCGGCCACCAGATTGTCTTTGACAGGTTCTCCAACTCCCCGCGCTTCCGCCATAACAATCCCACGATGACAAACGGCACCACCCACACTTGAGGCTCCTCCGAACCCAGGATTTTGCCCGGAATTTCCCAGACGACACAACCTTCGACGCCACGAGCAGTGACGCCCAGCAACCAGGCAAAGAGGGAGGGCGACTTCACGTAGCCAAGAGTGGCATTGCCCCAAAAGTGAAAGAGCGCAATCCAAGCCACCAGGATGGCAAGCAAGGGTCCCCAGTCCGCCAGTCGCCGGCGTTGCTGCCGCAAGTCATCACCCCGCGTCTTCTTGTTCCCGACGAGCATAAAAATCTGAGAGTGCTTGAGACATTACTACGGACAATCTTGCTCAATCAACGAAACATTCCGACAAATCGAACATGCCAGCGGACGTCGCCACAACGGCAGCAACCAATTTGCACCGGTACGGGTTCGCTCTGGGGCGGCTGCCGGCTTCCCCGCGCGCCCGACATGCCGCCGCCCCCTTCCGGCGGGAAAGCCACGCCGCCTGGCAAAAGCCACGGCTTATGTGACAACCGCATTTCATGTCGAGTATCGCGCGTCCCATCCGGACGCACCCCGCATTGAGCCGGCGGCAATCCTTCGCTGTGATTGGCAGGACACCAAAAGCACCCGGATGCGCGCACCCGACTGAAGAGCTTGTCAAAATGCTTCCAAATGCCGACGCCTCTTCACGCGCGGGGCACATCTTGATGCGACCACCAAGCCCGCGGCGATTCCCTCTCCCCACGACGGAGGAGTGGGGAGAGGGCCAGGGAGAGGGGATGCGCCCTCACGCGCGTTTCCGGGATTCCTGTGCTTGACGCTACAACATTTTGTGTGATATGAACGGCAAACCACAGTATCCGGTAGCTTGGTTGTTTTATGCGTTGTCCGAAATGCGGTCGGCTGGATGATAAGGTCATTGACTCGCGTGCTTCCCGCGAAGGTTCGGTCATCCGTCGTCGCCGCGAATGCCTCAGTTGCAGCCACCGCTTTACCACTTACGAAGAAATCGAGCATGAAGGTTTGATGGTCGTCAAGCGGGACGGGCGACGCGAACAGTTTTCCAAAGAGAAATTGCTGGCGGGCCTGCGCAAGGCCTGCCAGAAGCGACCCGTCAGCCCGAAAATCATCGAAGACCTCGTCGAGAAGATCGTGGACCAAATCACCGACAAATACGAACGCGAAGTGCCGAGCATGGCCATTGGTGAGCGTGTAATGGAAGGACTGCGCGACATTGACGACGTGGCCTATGTGCGGTTTGCCAGTGTCTATCGGCGGTTCCAGGAGGCGACCGATTTCGTGCAGGCCGTCAAAACACTGGAGGAGCAACCATGATTCAACTGCACCCCGACTGTCTGTTGTTCCAAATCGCCGGCGGCGAAGCCATCCCCTGCTCCGCCGAACTGGTCGCCGTCGAGTTGATCGGCGAGGCCGCCGACGCGCTCGACGCCGAACTGGTCCGGAACGCCGCCCGCGCCGTGCTCCATTATTTCAAGGTCGAAATGGGAAAAACTTTCGTCTCTGTCGCTGAATTTTCCCGCGCGCTGGCCGGCGTGCTGCGCGGGTTCGGTCTGATTGTGGAGCCGACCGGCGTCGCCCAAACGCCCCGCCGCATCACCGAATCCGATCTGCGCCAACTGGCCTGCGAATCGGGCAAGGGTTTTGAGTTGGCCTTCTTCCCGCGCCTCCGTGACGAGTTGCGCCAACAGCTCACCCAGGCGCCCGACATGGTTCGTTTCACCGGCCTGCGAAGCTGCGTCAAGCAATTGTCCGGCGCGCGACGCTGGACCGACCGCTGTCAGCGGCTCAACGACCAGATCGTCGAGCACCTGCGCCAATGCCTCTCCACCGAGCCCCGCGCCGGCACTTGTCCGCTGCTCGTCCTTTAGCCCGGTGAAACAATTGGCGCGATTGCCGTGCTTCCTGACACGTTCGCCGTTCGATTCGTGCCATCCGCTTTTGTTTCGCGCCGCAAACTTTGGAGTTTACGACCGGCTGCCGCGCACTACCCTTCACGCATCACGCATCACGCATCACGCATTACGGATCACGTTTCACGTTTTATCTTTTTCGATTCAGCTTATGAGCAAGACCCTCTTCGAAAAAATCATCGCCCGCGAAATTCCGGCCGACATCGTTTACGAAGACGACCTGGTACTGGCGTTCCGCGACATCAATCCGAAAGCGCCGGTCCATGTGCTGATGGTCCCGCGAAAACCGATACCTCGCCTCGCCGACGCCACGGCGGAAGACCATCGAATGCTGGGGCACCTGTTGCTGAAATCGGCTGAAGTAGCGGCCAAACTCGGCTTGAAGCAAAGCGGCTACCGGCTCGTGATCAACAACGGCCCGGACGCCGGTGAATCCGTGCCGCACCTCCATTGCCATATCCTCGGCGGCCGCCACCTGGGCTGGCCGCCGGGATGAATCTCGCTCTCGCAAATGACCGCCGGCTTGCCGACGCCGGGCCGGCTGGCGGATGACGCCTCCCGCCGACCCGCGAATGAACGATCAAACCACTTGGTACGGGCGCATCATCTCATTGTCTTCGTGGTCGATGATGTGGCAGTGCCACACGTAACCCGGTCCGCCCGGAAAACCGAATCCATCGGTTGTGCCGATGCCCGCCCGGGGATCAAACGGATACAGGTTCTGTCCTGGCGACACCCCGCCGACCGCAACCTCCTGGGGCGCGAACCGCACCACAATCCGCGTGACCTGTCCCGGGTACATCACGAATGTGTCCTTCCACCCGGTTTCGTTGGGATTGGGCGGGGCGGGCGGCCCTTGCAGGAACGGGGTGACGTCCGGATTGCCACCCAGGGCTCCGGCAGCGTTGGGGGTTCCGTAACTTCGCGCCGGTCCATACGCGGGCTTGAATGCGCCTCCCGGAAACGCCGCGCTGTACGTCGCGAAGTACGTGCTCGTGTTGAACAACTGCCGGTTCACCAACTGGAACTGCACCAGGTGCAGATGAATCGGATGCGCGTCTTCGGTCAGGTTGATAATCTCCCATACCTCCGTGGAACCGACCTGCGGCAGTTCGGTGATGCCCCCGGCGTTGGGTGAGAGCGAGCCGTCCCACTTCGTGTTGTTCACCACCACCTCGAGGGGTCCGCCCGCGCCCTGGACCTCGTTCAAGGTCAATTGCCGCTTCACATTTGCCTTCACGCCTTTGGCCAACGCACCCGCGCCGGCCAACCGCACGACCGGACTCCGCAAGGCCGCGCCGGTCGCCGGATTGTAGCTGGCATCGGCGCTTTTCAGCGGCAAGACCACCCGGAACTCCATCATTTGACCGACCGTCTGCGGGTCCGGAGTTGTGCCCTTGGGGAAGGGACCCTTCGCGCTGTTGATCAACCGGAGCGTCTGCCCCGTGTAACCCGCAAAGTCGATGATCATATCGACCCGCTCGCCCGGAGCCATCAACAGCCTCGGCGCGGCCGCATTGGCGGGGTCGTTCAATTTCGCCGGCACGTCCAGCAAACCGCCGTCCCCGCCAATCTGCCAAAACGCCGGTCCCGACATGTTGGTGACGCGATTCGCCAGCCGCATTTCGTAGAAACGCGCGTTGGACCCGTTCACGAGACGGAAGCGATACCGCCGCGGCTCCACATTCAGGTAGGGCCAGGATTTGCCGTTGACCACAATGACATCGCCGAAGAACTCCGGCACCCAGTACGGATGTTCCGGATTGATGCCCTCATCGGGGAAGAACAACTGGCCGTTGCTGTCGAACATTCGATCCTGCAACGCCAGCTCGATTTCATAATCTCCAGCCGGAAGTCCGATCGGATTGCTTGGCAAGCCGGTGTCCCGATCGTCCCGCAGGAAATAAAATCCCGCCAACCCCGCGTAAACGTTCAATCGGGTCGCGCCCAGCGCGTGGTCGTGGTAGAAGAGCGTCGTCGCCTCCTGACGGTTCGGATAGACGTAACGGTTGGAAACGTATCCTGGACCGGTGATTTTATAGCGGGGCGTAAACCAGGATTCCGGCCCGCCATCGAACGCCGATGGCACCTCCGCGCCGTGCAGGTGCACGACGAGCGGAACAGGACCGGTGAAGGGCTCTTCCGAGCCCATCTCTCCCAGCGGATCCGCCCAGTGCAGCGTCTGGTCCACCGTGATGTACTTCTGGAGTACGGGGTTGACCAGATTGTTCACATATTTGACCTTCGTCGCCGTGCCGCGTCGGGCCTCGATGGTGAACGCGGGATAGAGCGGACCGTAAAGACTCGCTCCGTCGGAAACCGCGTAGCCCCAGACATACGTGCCGGCGCGGTACGGAGCCGGCACACCTGTATAGAGACTCGCCGGCAGGATTTGCTGTTGGAATTCCTCCATGCTGACCGTCAGCCGCCGGGTTCCATCGACCCGGCTCCCGACAAAGGTCGGCGCCGGCTCCACGAATCTGGGAATCGCCTTTCCCGGCAGAGGAACCTGCGGCACTTGAACCGAAGCCAGGGCGCTCCGGGTGGACAATTTCCAGGGTAGAACCATACCGGCGCTGACTGCGCCGACCGTCTTGATGAATTGCCGCCGTGTTTTCATGACGTTCTCCTTTGTTTTCATTTTGACCCGCAATCTGTTCGTCAGCCGGAGCGACCCATCTCCCCCAGCCAATTCTGTCGAACAAACAGGGTACAGCGCGGAAGAGCGGGGCTCCGACGCCATCATTGAATTGCAGTTCCACCCTAAACGTTGCCGCTGCGCGCGCTCTCCTTGTCTTGGCAAAAACACACACTTTCTTGGGCGTGTAGTTCAGGGAACAGAGGGGCCAGCCCGACTCGCTTCGAACGGGAATTGAGAGGAGGACCGCAAAATGGGGCAACCTCGCCAGGCCTGCTTCCGATCCAACTGTTCGCCTCCCGGCGGGCCGCGTTGCGCGGCGCCCGCTATAATATCCCTCTTACCTTTTCGTAATACGCGTTCCGGCTCGACTGCTTGAAAACGGTCGTCCTGTTCTCGCGCGACAACTATCTGTCCCTCTGCGGCGCGGCGGCGCCGTCGTCGAGCCGGGCAAGAAACTGATCCAACCCGTCGAGGTAACGCCTCCGGTCGCCGTCGAGGAATTGATTGTGCTCGCCGGCGATCTCCCAGAGTGTTTTCGGCTCGTTGGCGGCGGCGAAATTTTTCTCCGCGTGATGGAACCCAATCAGCCGGTCGGCGCGGCTGTGCATGACCAGCACGGGCACCCGGACACGCGGCAACTTGCTGAGCGTGTCGTATTTGATCGTGCCAAGCCAGCGCACCGGCAGCCAGGGAAACAACTCGCCGCCCACGTCCGTGATGCTGGTGTAGGTGCTCTGCAGAATCAGGCCCCCCAACGGCTCGCGCAAGGCCAGTTCGCTCGCCACGCCGCCGCCCAGCGACTCGCCCAGCGCAATGATGTTGGTCGCGGCGAAACCTTTTTGCCGCAGCCTTTGATGCGCGGCCTGCGCGTCGAGATAGGTTCCCGCCTCGCCCGGCCTCCCGTCGCTCCGGCCGTAGCCGCGGTAGTCGAAAATGAAGACGCCCGCGCCCGTTTCCAGCAACGCGGCGCAGTGCTCCAGCCGATGACTGATGTTCCCCGCATTGCCGTGGCAGAGCAGATAAACAAACTGTTTGCGCGCCGAGCCGTCGTCGGCGGGATAGAACCACCCGTTCACATTCAGCCCATCTGCCGTTCGAAAATAAATGTCCTCGAACGGGCGACCCAGTTCGCTTCCGTTCGCCTCCAGTTCACGGTAAGGCTGATATACCTGGCTATGTTCAAACCAACGCCACACAAGATAAAGATAAAGCAGCAAAAGCCAGAGAAACGGGCGGACCCATCTCCAAATCAGCCCTCTTCGCTTTCGGTCTTTCACTCGGCAGGCTGCCACAACCCCGCCAGGAAGGCGAGCCTCGGATTAACCTCGCGCTCCCGGGGAAATTGGACAGCATGCGCAACGATTCTCAATGACAATCTGCGAGGCAGCGTCGTCACTGCCATCGCAGTCGGCGAGACCGGCGGAATGGACGTCTTGACAATCCGCAATGGCGGGCGCCCGGTGGTGCGTTCGCTCGGGAAAATGCCTCGGCCGTCCTGGCAACCAAACGCAATCGGAACAACTCAACGGTCGGCAAAAATCCGCAGTCCTCCCTGGGCGGCGGCCGGAAAACGGTTCTTTCTTGACCGCCGGCACGCCTGACCTACTTTGCCGTCGCTTGAAACCGGACCGCGTGAACGTGCTGGGCGTCGGCATCAGCGTCATCAACCTGGCCACCGCCCGTCAAGCCATTGCTGGGGCGCTCGCCGCGCGCGCCAAGGGCTATATCTGCGTCACCGACGCACACAGCGTCACCGAGGCCCAAAACGATCCTTCCTTCCGGCGTATCCTCAACCGCGCCTTCCTCTGCACCCCCGACGGCATGCCAATGGTTTGGATGGGCAGGCTCGCCGGGTACCGGGAAATCGATCGCGTCTATGGTCCAGACCTGATGCTTGCCGTCTGCGAATGGACGCGCACCTCGGGTCACACTCATTTTCTGTTCGGCGGCGCGGACGGCGTCGCGCAACAGCTCAAGGGCAACCTGGAGAAAAAATTCCCCGGCATCAGGATCGTCGGCGCCTGCTCGCCGCCGTTCCGGCCCCTCACCGCCGGCGAGGAAGCCGCGCTGACGCGGCTCGTGTCCGGGTTGAAGCCGGATATTTTTTGGGTGGGCCTGGGCGCGCCCAAGCAGGAGAAATTCATGGCGCAGTATCTCGACAAATTCGAGACGACGCTGATGGTGGGTGTTGGCGCGGCGTTCGACTTCCACACCGGCCGCGTCAGGCAGGCGCCACGCTGGATGCAGCGAAGCGGCCTGGAGTGGTTCTTCCGACTCGGTGTGGAGCCGCGACGACTGTGGAAGCGTTACCTCCGGAGCAATCCGCTCTTCATCGCACGGGTCCTGTTGCAAAAGACCGGCCTGCGAAATTATCCGCTGGAATAACGCCCCCCCGTGCCGTTGACTTTGTTGATCCCGAGGGTCCCGAATCATAATCCGGGGAACCTCACCTCCAACAGCGGTCGGACCGGCGCCATCTCCAACTCCCTGGGCACCGGCGCGAACGCCGCTCCCGGCGTCTGCATGACTTCGCTGGCGCGCAACAGCAACAGGCTGCTCTCCGGTCGGGGCAGCGCCGCGCGCATCTGTTGAATCAACGGCTCGTGGAGCGGCAACTCGCGCGCGACCTCGGCCAACCGGTCGGCGGCAGACAGGTCGGTCCGGAAACCGTCGGCGCCGAGATGAACCGATTTGTAGGTCGCCACGCGTCCCGCGGCCCGGTCGCGCGGAATCTGGCCCTGGTCGCGCTGCATCGCGAAATAGTTTTCCACCATGAACGCCTGCTGCTCCGGGGTGAAATCGAAAAAGGTTCGACCGGCCTGAATCCGGTAGTCGTACGCGAAATTGCGGTTGCCCCGGCCCACTTGCGCGGCGATTTGGGTCCCGAGCGAAATCGACAAATAACTGGTGCCGCTGTGCTGGTATTGCCACACGTGCGTCATCTCGTGGATCAACGTCTGCGCCATCTCCGCGTTCGCGATGGTGAAGTTCTCCGGGACGCGGATCGAATTGGCGACGGTGCGATATTCCAGCACGCTCGTGGGAATGAGCCGGACGCGCGAATAATCGATGCTCGTGCCGAAGACGCTGCCGGCCAGCTCGCGCTCGCGGCGGGTCAGGAACCGGCCCGGCATCAGCTCGGTCAGTTGCGTTACCGTCTCCTCCAAAACCGGCGAACGAACACTGACGCTCGGCGTGTGAAACGTCTGGCGCTGCACCGAACCGGCGAGAGAAGCGCGGTGCGAAACACGGATCGGTCGCGCGTCGAGGACGCCTCCCGCCGCGGCGTCGGCTTCGCGCTCCGCGCCATTTTGTTCGGCAACCTGGGGTCCGGTCTTCGACAGACCCGTTTCCGACGCGCGTTCGCCGCCCTGCTGCAGGACGTGCGCCAACTCGTGCGCCAACAACCGTTGGCCCTCGCCGGAACGGGGACGATACATTCCGGCGCCAAAGGCGATGTGCCGCCCCACCGTGTACGCCAGCGCGTCCAACTCGCGGGCCGAGACGGCCGCGCTCGTGCCTGTGTGGACGCGCACCGGGCTCAGGTCGCGGTTAAATCGCCGCGACATTTCGGACCGGGTGGCTGGATCCAGCGGTTGGCCGGAACTCCGAACGGTGTCAGGAACCGGATTGGCCGCCGCGCCACTGGCATCGCGGCACTTCGGGCACTTGCCCCCGCAGGCACAAGCGGCCTGACTGGGTCTCATGAAGCCGTCCCGCCCGGACGCGGGAATGGAAGCCGCCTCCGGGTGCCGCGCCGCGGATTGTCGGGGAGAGTGATTCGATTTTTGTCGAGGTAATTGAAACGAGCCGAAGTTGGTTCTGCTCATGACTTTTTCTCCGCAATGCAGCCGGCCAAAATGAATTCCTGACGCCGCCGCAAACGACTGCTGAACAGTACGCCGTTGGGAAGCCGATTGCCACTGCCATCTCTGTTCGACCTTCGATCGAAGTAAAAGCGACGCACCGCAACCTCTGTCTCTCGGGACGGGGCCTCCGCGTTTTGCGCGGCGTCCGGACTTTGCCTTTCCTGTCGGCCGGTGCGACCGGACACGCAGGCACGAGCGAACCTCAGCCATCGATCCGCGTTCAGTCGTCCTTCACCGCGCGGTAGTAACCATGCAGGTTGGCCGAGACCCAGCGCTTGCATCGACGCACCTCCTGTCCTTCGAGATTTCCCTCGATCGTTTCGTACGGACCATCCGGTTGGGCCGGGTCGGGCTCGTCCGCGAGGATGCAATGATGCTGGTTGTCGCTGATGATATAGAGAAGGTCGCCCCGTTTTGCATTCTTGAGTTTCGGATCGGCCACCCATTCCAGGCCATTGACCTTTCCATCCCAGCGTCCATTGCCCGTCACCGCGCGCACGGCCCACATCGCAAAGATGGCGCACCACGACCAGGGTCCTCCGGGATTGGGAAACGAGAACTTTCCTGCCGCCATCGTGTCCTTGACCGGCTGCGACAGGGACGGGTCGGTCTTTTTCTTGCCGGCGATGTCCTCGGTGTTTTCACCGAATTCGGACTGAAAGAAGGGCCGCTCAATCGGGGG
>DASPXS010000473.1:0-4519 GCA_035637175.1 Haliangiales bacterium
TCGGCTGCCGAAGGTCGGTCAAAAGCGGGATGCCATTCGCATGGTCTGCACGCAGTTGAAACGGCGCCGGCTTGGCGCGGTGCAGCCGGACAGGGAGATTGGAGAAAGTCACCTTTACCTCTCAATGGCTTGATCAGCGGACGGTGAGACAGTCGCGCACCTCGTCCACGGCCAGAATGCCACTCGCTTCGCGCGCCTGAAGCAAACAATCCGCGACCGCGTCGCCGACCAGCTTCTCAACGGCGTCGCGCATGGGCCGCGCCCCCAGCTTTGGGTGGAATCCTTTTCGCACGAGGAACGGCAGTACCGTCTCGTCCAACGCCAATTTGTGGCCGTGCGCCGCGAGAAACTCGACTTCCCGCAGCAGAAACTTCTCGGCGATTTCCAACTGGTGTTCGTAACTCAGGCGATGGAACACCAGTTTCTCGTTGATCCGGGCGAAGATCTCCGGACGCAGTGCCTGTTGCGCTCGGGTCAAGACGTGACGCTCCAAAGTCGCGTCATTGGAATGTTGCAGGCTCATCAGTTCGGCCGAGCCGATGTTTGACGTGAGCCAAATGAAGAAGCCGCTAAAGTCGAGTGCCTGGCCTGTTGCCACGGTAACGCGGGCGGCGTCGAGCAGTTGGAGGAAAATATCGAGCACCCGCGGGTGCGCCTTTTCCGCTTCGTCGAAGAGCAGTGACCCTTCGCTGGCGCGTTCGCGCACACCGCCGAGATAACCGCTTTCACCAAGACGCGCCCCGAGCAGCAACCCAAGGGCGTCTTGCGTTTGAAACTCGGACATATCGAAGCGGAACAATTGCCCGGGACTGAATATCTGCGTGGTCGTCACCAGGACGGTTTCCGTTTTCCCAACGCCCGTTGGTCCCAGCAGCAGAAAACTCCCGCGCGGCCGCGAGGGTTTGGTCAGACTGAGTTCCCCGCGGCGGACTACGGAAATAATTCGCGGAAGTGCGTGGGACTGGCCGCGGATTTCGCGCGGCAGCAGGGAGTCCAGTTCCTGGAGTTTGGCGAGCTTCGTCGAGTCGGTTCTCGTGTTCATCTCCTTTCCACTACCACGGACAGGAGGTGCATTTTGTGTATGTGATACATCTTCGCGGCAAGCGTTGTTGGTAATTGTGTGGGCATGATTCAGCAGAAAAAGCCGCTGGCCATCGAAGAAACAACAAACATCAACACTATGAAGTTCAGCAAAAAACTCACTCCGCAGTTTCGCTCGCGGCTTCGCTCGGTGCTCATGGTCGCGGCGATGCTTCTCCTCAACACGTTGTCGGCGTTTGCACAAGCCGGCGGCGGCTTCAACTCGACCGACCTCAAGACCGGCATCAGCAACAGCCTTGCCGTAATCATGATGTTCGGCTTCGTCCTCGGCATTTCGGCGGTTATCTACGGGGGGTTCGCCATCCGTCGCGGCGACGTTGACCAGGGCAAGATGAGCATCATCGGAGGCGCGATCATCGCGGCTGCTCCGGCGGTCGTCTTTGCCTTTTACAAAATCTTCGGCCTCGACTCGAACAGCGCCGTTGGCGTTGGCAATTTCTGATTCCCTCAACCCGCCGCTGTCGCCCTGAACCGCCATGAAGACCGATCTTCGCTTAACCGACACCAACGCTGCGTCCGATTCCAAAGGCCGCACCTGGGGTCTGGAAGGCAGTCTTTTCTGGTGGCTCGTGGGCGGTATCGGCGCGGCCATCACCGTCTTCTTCGTTTTGCTGGTCCTTTTCAAACAGTCGCTGGCCGTTTCTCTTGGAGTTGCTCTCGTCCCGCTGGCGCTTTGCCTGGCTTATGTGTTCGGACTGCGACAGGGAAAGCCCCCCGGCTACGACCGTGATTGGCTTGAATATGTGTCGGGCAAACGCGGGTTCAGTCCGGACACTGATCGTAACCACATTCCCAAACATCCTCTTTATGAATCCTAAATCCGTTTATCTCGTGCATGACGAACCGGAGGAATCGGACCTCTGTTACTCAGTCGTCCGCCCCAACCCAGTGATGATCGAGTTCGTGGGCCGTTGGCAGATCCGGGGTTTCCCCATCGGCTGTTTGAATCAGTACATCTTGCAGGCAAATCCCGAAAGCAATGGCGACACGAATACACCGCCGGACGAACTGACGTTGGACTATCCGGCCGCAGTCGTAACGCTGGTGGGTTGGCGCCTGGATTTGCTCACTGAAGAGCTCCGCTTCGGTCATGTCGTTCGCGTTCGCGCGGTGTCGCCACCCCGGTTCAAATCAGCCGTGGCGGAACCTTGCGTCACCGGAATTTGGGTCCGCGAGTTCGACGCTCCCATGAACCAGGAATCAGGGATTGCGGCTGGACAACCGGCCGCAAACTGACCTGACTCATGTTCGAGCGCGCTCCCAACGGCCATTTTGTCCGCGACTTGATCGTGTTCAACCACCTTCGGCGCGGCGGCTACGTGTCGAAGGGATTCATCTTCGAGGCCCCCGATCTCCTGAACAGCCCTGCGTCTGACCTTAACGCATTTCAGGATGAACTCTGTCTCCTGCTGGCGTCCCTCCACGAACACCAGCGTCTCCAAGTCCAGTATTTCTGCGATTCCGACTTCAGAGCGGAATTGCTGCGCTACCAGCAGGAAACGGAGCGGTTTAGCAACGTTTGGACGAGGCGCGCGCGAAATGAACGGTTCACGCGATACTGGCAGGCGATGTCGGAGCGAAAACTCCGGCGGCAACGTGTGATTCTCTACATCTCGCGCGCGTTGGAGAACGTGCCGACGGCCTTCCAGACCGCCGCGTCCAGGCGCGATTATTACGCCACACTGCTCGATCAACTCGCGACCGAATATGAGCATGTCTTCCGGTTGCTGCTCGAAATCTTTGGCTCGGCCGGCGCGCGAATTCTGCCGATGTCCGACCTTGATCATTTCCGGCATTACAAACGGTTTCTCAACCCCTCGCTGGCCGAACGCTTCGACTACGACCCCTCAAACGGCTTCGCCGAGGACCTGACGATCCATGAAAATTGTTGGCACTCCGAAGGCAGCGGACAGTCGGACTTCGGGTTTTTCCTCGACGGTCATTACCATTCCATGATTGTCCTGACCCGCTGGCCTCGCACGACGTATCCAGGAATCATCCAACGTCTCACCAATCTCCGGCTGCTGGACTACACGATCACGGTCAACGTTGACCCGCTCCCAATCACCCGCGAGATCAGCAAGGAGGAAAAGGAGCACGACCGCGTGGCCGGCGATTACGCGAGTGAGAAGAAGATTTCGCTGCTGACCGTGATGGAGAAAAAACAAAGGAAGATCCACGCGTTGATGCAAGGGCAGACCATTCCCTTCAACGCGATGTTTACGATCCGGGTTTGGGACAAGACGAGGGACGGACTCAACGCCAAGTCCGGGGCCATCAAGAACGCGATCAATTGAATGAACGCGCCCCAATACTTCGAGAGCAACCTCCCGAGCACGTCGAAGAACTTGTTTTTCCAGACCTGGCCGGGCTGGACATGGGGTCGTTACGAGCATCGCAAACTATATGCAGAACATCGTTTCCTCGCGGACCTGCTCCCGGTCACGAGCACTTTCACCGGACACCTGGCGAGCGCGGAGGCGATTTACGACGGTCCGCACGACAATCTGGTCGGCATCGAGACGTTCTCCGGCTCGGCTGACAACAAGACACCCCAGCACGCGGTCTTGCTCGGCATGTCGGGCGCGGGCAAGTCGGTGACCGTTTGCGACCTGCTGAGCCAGACCGAAGGTTATTTCGGCTACACCGTCATCATTGAGGAAGGTCTTAGCTACGGGATTTACACGGCCACGGTCGAAGAAAGCGCGCGCCCGATCATCATTCATCCCGACGGCGACCTGACGATCAACTACCTCGACACAAAGGGCCTGCCTCTCACCCCCGACCATCTCTCCGCCGCCACCGCTCTGGTTGCGCGAATGATTGGCACGAGCACTCACGAGGACAAACAGATGCTTCGGCAGGCGCAAATCGCCAAATACATCAACCTGCTTTACGAAGATGCGTTTCAGGACTGGTGCAAGAAGCGTCACGACCAGCTCCTCGACATCGCCCGGCACGCGCTGGCGCTGCAACGCTTCCGCACCGAACGGATGCCGCCGGGCGCCACCACCCTCGAAACTTTTGCGGACTTCCGAGACCAGGCGGGGTCAGGACCCATTCAGTCCACCATGCACGCGGGACTTAGTACACCTTTTCATAAATACACTAACGTATTTTAGTTGGCAATTATTCGGCGTTTGTGGCAGGGTTGGCTATGACACGAAACAGTCCTTTCGCTATTGAGCTTCGCCCAAACGAACGCCGCGAACTGGAAGCAAGAGCAGCAAAATATACGTTGCCGTATTTTCAGGTGATTCGGGCTAGAATGATCCTTCATGCCGCCGATGGCTTGTCCAATGATCAGATCGCTCAACGCTTGGATACCCGCCGTGAAGTGGTTAGCTTGTGGCGCAAGCGCTTTTTTGAGGAACGCTTGGCAGGCCTGGAAGAACGTGCCCGACCGGGTCGCCCCCGG
>DASPXS010000474.1:0-2979 GCA_035637175.1 Haliangiales bacterium
CAGCCAGCTCACGCCCGGTCCGACCTGGAATTGTTCGTAGCCTTTGTTGAACGAATTGTTCCAGCCGTCATACCAGCCAAAGAGCATCAGCACGCACGCGGGCAACGTCAGCACCCAGGTGTTGAAGATGGCCTGCACGCCAAGGCGAACGTTGCTCCAGAGCGACGTGAAGAGCGCCTTCAACATCCGACCGACGTTTCCGAACAGCCTGTCGACCGGAGAACTTTTGGCAACGCCGGCCGCACCCCGTCCTCTTCCCGCAGCATGCGACGGAAGAGAACCCGTTGAATCGCGAAAATTCTGCGCCAGAAACCAGTTTGGCCAATGGATGTGTTCGCGCGTTTCCGCATCGCCGGCGACGAATTCCGCGAAGCTGTCGGCCTTCGCTGACGACGGGCTCAGCTTCCACCAGTGTTTCAGAACCGAGCGTTGCATCAGGCGATACGTCCAGCCCAGAACCACCAACGCACCAAGCACGCTCTGACAAAAAGCCATTCCCCAGAAAAGTTTGACAGGCGCAAAACCCGTCCGGCGCAGCCGGGACGGCGCGGAATGTTTTTGCGGGATCAGGGGCGGCGACGGAAGAGGGAAGGATTCCGACGCGGGGAGCGCGCCCGCCCCGGGCGCCGCCAACGGCGCCTCCGCCGTTGGCAATTCAGCATGTCCGTCAGTGGATGCTTCGGCCGTCGCCAATTGGGTGTGGCGCGAGGGGGCGCCGAACGGCAGCCGAGGCGGCTGCGCTCCTTCTTTCTTCGGATCGTACGATTCCGCTGTGCTCATGCCATGGCTTCCTCGAGCACCCGTTGCTCTGCGAACTCGGCTTTGAAGCCCATCAGTCGGCCCAGTGTGCTTGCGACCTGGCTTTGGTCCACGCGTTTGTCCACCACGACGCCGCGCGACACGCCGGGCCCGACAAAGAGCGCGAAGATTTCATGCGCCGAGCGCGAGCCGAAATGGTGCTGACACGGCACGTCCGCGAACGGGTTGCTGTCCCGGCCGCAGTCGGGCACCACGACGAAGATGGTGTTCTGGCGATACTCCGCGTCGGCTTCGACGGTCTGGACGATCTGTCTCAATCCTTCGTCCATGACGGAAACGGCGCGTGTGTAGTGGCTCAGATTCCCCCAGTGGACATAGTCACAGTCCTGGTAATTGACCATGATCAACCTGGGCCGCAGCTCTTTGATCGCGCGAACAGTGAGTTCGGTCAGCAAACGGTCGCCGCGCGGGTTGACAAACCCGGAGTCACCGTAATACTCCCGCCAGCGTTGCCAGAACGCCTCCAACTCCCGGCCCTGGCGGTCCTCGCCTTTGGTGCGATAATCCACTTTCTCCCACTTCGCCAGTTCCTTTTTCCGCTGCTCGATCTGGCGGTCGGTGAGTCTGCCTTCCGCGATTTGCCGGCGCATGAGCCAGGCCTTGAAACGGTAGAGGCTGAGCATGTTCGAGCGGTAGTTGATCCCGAAAGCGAAATGATTGCTGAAGGTATAAAACTCTTCATCGGGCCGGTCTTCGCCGTTGACGATGAGGGTCTGGTGGGGCGCCACGGCGAACGATTTCCGCAGATACTCGAAAACGGTCGGCACCTTTGGTTCGAAACGCGCGCCGAGAAATTTGTTCTCGATATCTTTGTATTTGTCGTATCTGCCGGTGACGATATTGAGGGTGCCTTCGCCGTGACTGGTGTTCAGGCCTTCGATCTGGGCGATCTCCATGTCTTTGAACAACGCGCCGCGCCTGAGGAACTCGCGGCAAAGGAACGGGCTGTAGGTGGATTGCGGATCAATCGTCTCCTTGCGCCGCGCGCCACCTCCGAAGCGGATCAGGACAACGTTCGGGCCCTGGAACGCGGGTTTAGGCGCAATCGGTTCGTCCAGCAGTGAATCGGCGCCGGACAACGTCCCGCCCGCGGCGAGCAGGCCGCCGCCGGCAAGCACGCCTTTGAGGAAAGTGCGGCGAGGTAAAGTGACGGGAGCGTCCCCTGGATTCGATAAGTTGTCGGTCATATTGCCTTTCAATCAGGCCACGGCTCGTCGGCCTGACGGCAGCGACGCCTGATAACAATAGGCTTTGAACTGACGCTTTGTTACAAAAAAGTTGCATGCAGCCAGCGGCCGGAGGTCAGGGGGGTTCCTGGACGCGGAAAAAATTCGCGCTTCCCGTCACCGGCAGGGAAAGACTTATCGGCCCATCGCTGGGAGACGGGACGGTTTGAATGATCTGATAGGTCCCGGTGACAATCGGGCTGGCGAGAATGTTATAGGTCTTGCCGGCTTTGGCGGGCCAGGAGAGGCGAAGCGTGGTCGAATCAAGCTGAGCACCGCTGACGCGGAGGACCGGGTTGACGTTGCTGTTGCCGAGGCCCAGCGCGAGGTCCCACCAGGCCTTGAAGTCGCCGGCCGGCACACCGCTCGCATCCAGCTCCGTATAGGTCCACGAAATCTGCGAATAAGTCAGGCAGAGACTCTCCAGCGGTTTCGTCGAAGCCCCGGTGGTTCCCGACGCGCTGACGCTGCTCACCACGACGTTGCTCAAGACGATCTGGTAGAACCGCACGCGATTGGCGTCGGCGGTGACAAGTTCAAGGTTCGCGGAACGGAAGTGTTTGCCCTGGGCGCAATTTTGTTCGAGCACGGGCGAGGATTTGTCCGTGTATTTGGTGAAGCAGCAATCGGAAAAGCCCGGCTTGCCAGTGGCCGGGGCGGGGCTGGTATTACCGTGCGCGAAGGACTGGACCTCAATCCAATTCAAGTGCTTGCTGTCGGTTGACTCACCCTCGACGCCTTCAATCTTCAGGAAGGCATCAAACAACGCCGCATGGCCGGTGAAAGCCGCAAAGAGGCAGGCGACAATGGAAACAACAAGCCGTCTCATGGGTTTTCCTGTCTGGAAGGCAAACAGCGGCGCGGCGAAAACCGGCTCACGGCGTGTTCGTGGCAAGGTCCCACGTCGTGACAATCGGCGTTCCGGCGCTGCCGT
>DASPXS010000475.1:0-5803 GCA_035637175.1 Haliangiales bacterium
CCGACAAGATCAAAAGGCTAAATCAATTGTACGCGGACGCGGTGAAAGGCAACGCGCAAGTCACGCTCGTCGAAACCTGGCCGCTCTTTGCCAACGCGCAAGGCGACGCCATTCCCGCAGAATTTCCAGACCTGCTCCATCCGAACGCGGCGGGTTACGCCAAATGGGCCGCCGCTCTGCGTCCTCTCTTTGCGACCCTCGGGTTTCTGGAAACGGAGCCGTACCAATTCACGGCCGAGCCTGGCTTTGTGAACCTGTTCGATGGAAATGACCTGACCGGCTGGGGCTTCCGGCCCACGTCGGATGCGGACAAAGAATCCGCCAGAAAATGGCAGGCCGGCGATCCAAACGCCCCGCCGTGGCCCAGGGTCACAACCCCCGTCAGTTTTGACGGCGAAACGAGCAGCCCAGACGGGCGATTTGTCGCCAAGAACGGCCGACTGATCGTCACAACCCCGCCCGAAGGGCGCAGAATTCAGCAACTTTCCACCACCCAGGACTTCCCGAAAAATTTCATCTTGCGCGTGGAATTCCGCGCCACGCCCAACGCGGACAGCGGCATCTTCATCCGCGGCCGACAACTTCAATGCCGCGATTATCCTCTCGCCGGCCCCTACAAAAATCTGAAGAACTACCGGCCTGGCGACTGGAACGAAATCGAAGTGACCGTGCACGACGGCGTGGCCTACTGCCTCTGCAACGGCGAAATATTGGAAGCAGCGATGAAACTTCCCGCCACCGGTCCCATCGGCCTGGAAGGCGACCGCGGCCAAATGGAATACCGCCGCATCCGGATCAAAGAGATGCCGTGAACGCAGCGAGAACGACAACGGTTCCAGGCGCGACAAGGCCTCACTGCACGACTGGGCATTCCGGCGACACAGCGAACTCACTTGCTGGGTAAACTTGAACTCTGAAGTTGGCAGCGCGCCGGAATTCTCCAGGCTCGTGTTCTTTGGGTTCTTTCGCGGGCAATTCTTGCCAAGACGTTCGCTTCGTTGACTCCCATGACGACCCGGAGCCGAACGTAGCCGCGTTGCGGCTACGTTGGAGCGGCGGGCGCAGGCCCTTTGAGGCATTCGATTTGTCCCGATCACGACTTCACCCGCTTGAGCGTGGTGGGATGCTCGGGAATCTCCTTGCCGTCGATGATCGCCTTGCAACTGGTCGTGATCGTTTCCGCATTGTCGAAACTGATCGTCAACGCGTGCATGTGCGACTCCTTCGCTGGATTGATCCCGCACGTCTCGTCGAAGTCGAATTTCAGTGTTCCGGGGTCCGACGACTTGAGGAGCATGCCGGGCCGATTGCCCATCACACAGTAATGCGTCAGGGCCAGCCTACCGCCTTTGTCGAAATACAGCGTGAGCATCTCGTTCGGCGTGCCGGCAAAAACGCGTTCCTCCAGGACACTGCCTCCAGCCAGCAGCCGATAGTGGACGGTCATGTCGATCGGGCCCTGGCCCATGTCCGTCTTGCCTTGCCACGTGCCGACGAGCGTTTTCAGCCGCTCGAATTCCGGCGAAGATTGCTTCGACCCTTCGGACTCCCCGGCGGTCAGCCACAGCGAGGTGGCCAGCAGCAACGTTGTGCCTGCCGAGGTGTACTTTGTTCTCATAATGTTTCTTTCGTTTTTGGTTATGTGTTTCAACTTCATCCATACAACGAACGGGCCGGCGCGTTCAGGACAGGACCCGCCGCTTTTTTTTGTGGGGAAATCGGAGTCAGTGGCGAAGGGGAAACCGGCTCGGTTGAAGGGAGCTACCGGTACCGGAACCGCCACAATGGACCCAATTCCCGAAACACGCGGACCTGGCTGTCCGCGCTCCTCCATGCACCCATTCTTGAATCGGCCCGGCTTGCCGCCCTTCTTCGAAATCCTCCACTTGATGCCGAAGGAATTCGGGTTCATTCTTCGGAGTCCCTTGTGCCAACCTCAAACACATGCAACAGCCTAAACGTTCGATGAACCTTGCGTCCCGTTGTTTGGCAGCCGGTGTTACCATGGCTGCGTTAGCCGGCAGTCTCTGTGGCCAAACAGCTAGCGCACCGAGTGCCGGCGCCACGCCCGAGCCCCTGAACTGGAGCACACAGCAGGATCACCGAAACATGATGGATCAGATGGGAATTAAAGCTCTCCGGCCCGGGCCTAGCGGGCGGGCGGGCGCTACCAACGCGGCCAATTACGATCCGGCAAGAGCGAACCCTTACCGTGATCTGCCGGATGCCCTCATTTTGAAAAACGGGCAGAAGGTCACGACCGCTGACATGTGGTGGAAACAGCGCCGCCCGGAAATTGTGGAGGACTTCGAGCACGAAATCATCGGCCGGGTGCCGAAGAATGTGCCCAAAGTGACCTGGACGATCACGACCCAGGCGGTGGATCGGGTGGTGGGCGAGATTCCTGTCAATGCCAGGCAACTGGTCGGGCACGTGGACAACTCGGCCTGCCCTTCTATCGAGGTCAACATCCAGATGACTTTGGTCACGCCGGCCAATGCCAATGGAGCCGTGCCGGTGCTGATAATGTTTGGCGCCTTTGGCGGTGGCGGTTTTCCCGGACGCCCAGGAGAGCCTGCTTCCACCCCTCGCGGTGGTTTCGGCGGCGGTAACTTTGCCGATCCTCCCTCGACCGAGCAACTGATCGCTGCCGGTTGGGGTTACGCAACCATCAGTCCGGGCAGCATTCAGCCGGACAACGGCGCTGGACTGACGAAGGGCATCATCGGCCTCGTCAACAAAGGCCAGCCGCGGAAGCCGGATGACTGGGGTTCGCTGCGCGCATGGGCCTGGGGCGCCGCGCGCGGTTTGGATTATCTGGAGACTGATCCCACCGTTGACGCCAGGAAGGTCGGCATCGAAGGGGTTTCGCGTTACGGCAAGGCCGCTCTGGTCACGATGGCTTTTGAACCGCGCTTCGCCATGGCGCTGGTTGGCTCTTCCGGCGAGGGCGGGGCCAAGCTGCATCGCCGCAATTTTGGCGAAGCGGTCGAGAATCTCACCGGCTCAGGCGAATACCACTGGATGGCGGGCAATTTCCTGAAATACGGCGCCGCCGAATCCAGCTTCGGCAGCAGGACCGCGGGCGATCTGCCCGTGGATGCTCACGAATTGATCGCGTTATGCGCGCCGCGGCTCGCCTTCATCAGTTACGGCGTGCCGGAACGCGGCGATGCCAACTGGCTCGACCAAGAGGGCAGTTACATGGCGACCGTCGCCGCCGGGCCGGTCTTCCGCCTTTTGGGCGCGCGCGACATCGGCGAAAAAGAAGATTACCGCACCGCAATAATGCCGCCGGTCAACACGGGCCTGCTCGATGGTGAACTCGCCTGGCGCCAGCACGACGGCGGACACGAAGACCGTTCGAACATGAAACACTTCATCGCCTGGGCCAACAAATTCATCAAGCACACGCCGCCCGCCGCCGCGGCGGCGAAATAGGGCATGGATTCAATAATCGTGCCGCCATCCTCCTCACCATCCCAGCCGGAGCCAGAGCGCGAGTTAACGCTCCATGAGGCTCAATCGCCCTATAAGGCAGACGTCTGGAGAAAGCTGACGCCGGGCGAACGTCTGAGTCGTTCGTGGGCCATGCGCTCCCGCCTGCGCGACCCGCGGGCCATCCATGATCGCAAACTTTTTCCGAAGCCTTAATCAGCATCGCGTCGAATACCTGTTGATTAGCGGCCAAGCCACCGTCCTCTACGGCGCCGCCACATTCTCCGAGGACATTGACCTCTGGATTCATCCGACTGAGGACAACTGCCCTCGGTTTCTCGCCGCCTTGCGTGACTGCGGTGTTCGTTACTACAAACTCACACCGCCCCTCACCGTCGAACACCTGGCGCGCGGTCACGGCTTTCACTTCGTTCTGCCCGGTCGCGGCGAGCCGGACGCATTTCTTGATGTCATGGGTGCTCTTGATGTCATGGGTGCTCCTCCTCGCGTCGGCTCCTTTGCTGCCGCCCTGGCTCAGGCGCGTTCCATGGACAGCGAATGGGGCCGGCTACCCACCATCGGTCTGCGCTCCCTCGTGGAGCTGAAAAAAACGCAACGGCTGGAAGACTACTCGGTCATCAGCAAGCTCGCCGTGGCATGGTTCGACCAACCCGACTGCGCCAAAGCTGCGGAAGACTTTGTGTGGGCTGCTGTACCATTCGTGCCTATTGGTGTCCATTCGTGGTTGAAATCTCAGGGTGAGGGGAAACGACCATTTGACAGCGACAGAGTGTCGCCTATCCATGGGACGCCCTCGCTACTGTCCGGCCGGTCGGCTCACGAAATTCTCCGCTTCGTCCGTGCTTCCGCTGCCTTTATACTTCGCGACCTGCGGAAAGGGAAATAGCGGTCGCGTTCGGATGACTTTTCCGCTTGAATCCCGGCGTTCAGCAATGAGCTGATCGGGCGCCTGCCCTTCCTCGACCCAACGGACGATTGCCTCCATTTGTCCGGTGGGCGTCAATCCCGCGCCATGGAAGCCGTGATCGACGCCCGGCGCCAGGAACAATCGCGCAAATTGCGACACCTTTTCTGCCCCGCCCATTTGTTGTTCAACCCGCTTGTAGTAATCGATGGTGCCGTCCGCCGGAATGAGTTGGTCGGCCAGGCCGTGATAGATGATGACCTTACCGCCCCGGTCGCGGAAACGCGCGAGGTCCGGATCGTCGGTTCCGATGACGGCGCCGAACTCCTCGACCGATTGTCTCCAGAGCAGTTCAAATCCCGCGGGCGTCAATGTCGTCCAGTCCAACTTCGGATTCTGGAGTAAGAAGTATTGGAACCACTCCAACGGGATGCTGAACGGTTTTCCCGTCAACGGCGAACCGCCCGTGCCGGCGAGGGCGAAGAGATCCGTGCCGCGCGCCAGCCCGTGCCAAAGGAACGTTCCGTCCTGCCCACGCGGGCCTTCCCAGATCTTGCGGACGACATCGGCGTCGGCGTCGGTGAACGTGTCGTCGCCGACCTTGGTGCCCACCAGCGCTTTCGGGTCGTAGGCGCATCGTGTCGGGTCATCGATGACGCCATCCGTTACTCCGTCCAACGCGTCGCAGGCGGCCACCGCCGCGGCCGTGGCGGCGTCGAGCTTGGATTTCGTGACGAAGTTCTTGGCGGCGACCATTACGACCTGGGGCCAAAGATCGGCGGGAAGAAATCGATGCCAGTTGATCGCCGGGCAGGCTGAAACGATCCCGTCATAATCATTCGGGTAACGTTGCGCTTCCATCAATCCCTGGCGTCCACCGGTCGAGCCCCCCACGAAATAGGAATAGCGCGGAGCCTTGCCATAGAACGCCTGGGTGAGCGCCTTGCCCACCACGGTCATTTCGTGAATGCCGAGGTAGGCATTGTCCACGATGGCCTGCCAGTTCAAGCGCCCGTTCGCGTCGAGCGCAAAGCTGCCGCTGCCGCCTTCGTGGCCGGTGTCGGTTGCGCCCGCGGCGTAACCCTGGGCCACCGGCCCGCGCAAGCTGCCGGCGCTTCCTCCGGAAAATCCACCGCCGCCGTTCCCGCGAAATCTTCCATTCCAATTGGTCGCCGGCAGACCGATGAATATTTTGACCCGATCGCCGGACAGCGGGTGCGTGATCGTGGCCGTGACGCGGCACGAACCGTCCGAGGGATCGAGCGCAGCGGAATCAATCGTGGTGTTGGGCAGAGAAAACTTGGCCAGGCTCTCACACGGGCACACCGGCGCGGCGTCAGGGAAGATCGGTTTTGGCGGAGTCTCCGCGGCTCGGACAAGAGTGATCGCGGCTGAAAGCGCTGTTACGAGGAAGATTCCCTTGATTCGCAGAAGACGACC